>JAQTRP010000032.1 GCA_028711765.1 Candidatus Omnitrophota bacterium
GGGTATAAATATCACGGTCGCGTACAGGTTTTCGCGGAGGCATTAAGAAAACAGGGAGTCAAGTTCTAAGCGAGGCCGCAACTTAGCAAGTGTAAAGTGATGCTAAGACGCGAAGCAACTTACCCTTGACATTTTTTTGTGAAAAAATGTCAAGGGTAAAATTCACATTTATAATTTACGCTCCTTTCAGTCGCGTAAATTATATGTTCATTTAAGGAGGTTTTGCTTGGTCGATAAAAAAGATGCAGGAAAAAATGCGGTGATGGCGGCAGTTGACGCGAGACTGAGACCCGCGGCTGAAGTTAAAGAAACCTTTGAGAAGGTTGTTTTCATAAACCGTGTCGCCAAAGTCGTAAAAGGCGGCAAGCGTTTCTCCTTCAGCGCCCTTGTTGTTGTCGGCAACGGCAACAGTGAGGTAGGCTATGGCCTGGGCAAAGCGAACGAGGTTTCAAACGCGATTCGGAAAGGTACTCTGATCGCGCGCCGGAATAAAATAACAGTGAGATTAAGAGGGGGCACAATTCCTCACGAAATTATAGGCCGATATGGCGCAGCCAAAGTCATCTTGAGGCCGGCATCACCCGGAACCGGAATTATCGCGGGCGGGCCGGTGCGGGCAATATGCGAAGGCTGCGGCATTAAGGACATCCTGACAAAAAGCCTCGGCACCAATAACGCGATAAATGTTATAAAGGCGACGGTTGCCGGGCTCACAAATCTTATAGATAAAGAGGAGCGGTTAAAGGCGTGAAATCCAAGAGGCCTTATAAAAAGAAACCCAAAAGGATAGGGCGCGGTTCCGGTTCCGGCCACGGAAAAACTTCAACCCGGGGCCACAAAGGCCAGAAGGCCCGCTCGGGCGCCTATCATAGGATAGGTTTTGAAGGTGGGCAGATGCCGTTTATACGTAGGGTTCCGAAACGCGGCTTCATCTCTCCTTTTAAGAAGCATTTTGCTATAGTGAGCCTTGAGCGCTTGGCAGAGATTAATGAGTCAGAGATTACGCCGGAGTTGCTTATAAGGAAAGGCCTGGTGCGGAAATTAGGCGACGGCGTTAAGATTCTCGGCGACGGTGAAATTAAGCGCGCCATCAAGGTACACGCCAATCGTTTTTCTGCTTCCGCGAAGGAAAAGATAGAAAAAGCGGGCGGCCAGACGATTTTGGTCGGCCCTCAGCCCCCGCCCAAGAAAATAGTAGTCAGAGAGAGGCCTCCGAAGCAAGAGCCTTCTCAAGAAGCGCCAAAGGCTGAAAAACCGGCTAAAACCGAGAAGCCTGCTAAGAGTGAAAAACCCGCCATGAAGGGAAAAGAACCACCCAAGAAAGAAGCGCACCAAGAAAAACCATCGGCGCACAAAGAGAAAAAGGAATCCAAGGAAAAACCGCATTCCGATAATAAGAAAGATAAATAAGGGATAGTCTATGTTTCAGGCACTGGTAAATTCGTTTAAGATTCCGGAACTCAGAAAGAAAATCCTTTTTACGCTGATGATCATCGCGGTGTACAGGATCGGGACATATGTCCCGACGCCCGGAATCGACGGCCATGCCCTAAGCCAGTTCTTTCAAAATATTTCACGCACGCCGGGTGGCACGTTATTCGGCATTATGAGCATGTTTTCCGGCGGCGCGCTCCAGAAGGCAACGATATTTGCTTTGGGAGTAATGCCTTACATTTCGGCGTCGATTATAATGCAGCTTCTTACGGTGGTGATTCCTTATCTTGAGAAGCTTGCCAAAGAAGGCGAAGAGGGACGGCGCAAAATCATCCAGTACACGCGCTATATGACGGTAGTCCTCGCGATTATTCAGACCTTCTTTATTTCGCTCTGGCTTGAAAATCCTTACGCGTTTCAGGGAATGGTGGTTGTGCCTGACCCCGGGTGGGGTTTCCGCTTGATGACGATACTAACGATCACGACAGGCACTGCTTTCATTATGTGGTTGGGCGAGCAGATCGATGAATACGGCATCGGCAACGGGATGTCGCTTTTGATTACGGCGGGTATTATCGAGTCCATCCCGACCGCCCTGTGGCAGACCTACGTTTTACTTTCGCCTTTCGATCTAGCGCACCAGCAGTTGGCGTGGTGGAAGTTCGGCCTTATGATATTTCTTTTTGTGGGCACCACGATAAGCGTTATTTTGATTACTCAAGGCCAGCGCAAAATCCCGGTGCAATACGCGAAACAAATCCGCGGACGGCGTGTCTACGGCGGGCAAAGTACTTATATACCGCTTAAGGTGAACCAGGGAGGAGTTGTCCCGATTATTTTTGCGCAGTCGATCATTCTCTTTCCGGCCACTATCGCGGGATTCGTGCGTTCCGACGCCCTTCAGAAGTTTGTGTCGCTCTTTACGCCGGGCAACATTGTTTATTCGGTTCTTTACGCGCTTCTGATTATCTTTTTCTCGTATTTTTACACCGCCATTACTTTTAATCCGATTGAGCTCGCGAACAACCTTCAAAAGTACGGCGGTTTTGTTCCGGGGATCCGTCCGGGGCGGAATACGGCAGAGCACCTGGATTACGTTATGACCCGCGTCGTATTAAGCGGTTCTATTTTCCTCGCGATTATAGCGCTCTTTCCCAGCATTGTCTCGTCACCCAAGATATTGAACATTCCTTTTCTGATCGCGAGCTTCTTTGGAGGCACGGGGCTTTTGATTAACGTTGGTGTTATCCTTGATACCACCAAGGCAATCGAGTCCCAACTCCTTATGAGGCATTACGACGGTTTTATCAAGAAAGGGAAAATCAAGGGGCGTCGGTGAACCACGTAGGGTTCACCGTTAGGAGACGGATGAAGCCATGAGACTTGTTTTGCTTGGACCGCCGGGTGCGGGAAAAGGAACACAGGCGGAGGTTTTAAGCCGGTCGCGCAACATACCGGCGATTTCGACGGGAGATATTCTTCGCGAGAGGATTAGGGACGGCTCCGAGATCGGCAGAGAAGCGAAGAAATATGTTGAGTCCGGTTCCCTCGTGCCCGATGCCGTCGTCATTAAGATGGTAAGGGAAAGGCTCGCTTGCGATGACGCGCGGAGAGGTTTTATATTGGATGGTTTTCCGCGCACTGTGGCTCAGGCTGAGGCGCTCGATAAGGTTCTCAGAGAGCTTCGTATAACGCTTGATGCGGTTCTTTATTTTGAGACATCGACTGCGGTGATAGTCGAGCGACTTACGGGAAGGCGCGTATGTCCTAAATGCCGCAGGAATTATCATATAAGAAATATTCCTCCAAAGAAGGATAATATCTGCGATGATTGCTCTAGCGAGCTCATCCAGCGTAAGGATGACACGGAGGAGACGATACGCCGCAGGCTGAGAGTTTACGAGGAAGAGACGGCTCCCCTCGTTAAGTATTACGACGAAAAAGGTTCCTTGAAGAGAGTCTCGGGCGATTTGGACGTTAAGAAGCTGAATTCCGTCATTGAAAAAATGTTTAAGGGCTAAGGCTGCCGATGATCGCGCTAAAATCAAGGCGTGAGATCGAAATTATGAGGCAGGGCGCCCGTATCCTCAACGCCGCGTTTAAAGAGATTAAGAGACTCGTATCACCGGGCGTGAGCACGGCAGAACTTGATCGCCTGGCGGGCGAGATCATTAATAGCTCTGGCGCCAAAGCGGCTTTTAAGGGTTATAAAGGTTTTCCGGCTAATATTTGCGCCTCGATTAACGAAGAGGTGGTACACGGTATACCTTCCCGGCGGAAGCTGAAGGAAGGGGACATCATCGGCGTTGATGTCGGCGTTCTTTATAATGGTTATTATACCGATGCGGCCCGGACGTGGCCTGTCGGAAAAGTTTCAGATAAGGCCTTGAGCTTAATCAGGACCACCGAGGATGCACTTCTTTGTTACGGCCTTCGCGAGGCCCGGGCGGGGAAGAGCCTCGGCGATATCTCGAACGCGATTCAGAAATTTGTTGAGGCAAAAGGGTATTCAGTGGTCCGCGATTATGTCGGTCACGGCATCGGACGCGAGATGCACGAGGAGCCGCAGGTGCCTAATTTTGGCAAACCTGGAACCGGCAGGAGACTTGAGGCCGGTATGGCCCTCGCGATTGAGCCGATGGTTAATTCAGGCTCCTGGCAGGTTAAAGTTTTAGATAACGGCTGGACGGTAGTTACGGACGACGGCGAGCTTTCGGCGCACTACGAGGACACAATTATTATTACGGACGGCGAGCCGGAGAATATAACGAACCTGGAGTAGAAAACATGCCCAAAGAAGACGCGATTGAAGTAGAAGGCATTGTTATTGAGCCGCTGCCCAATGCTATGTTCCGCATCCAGCTAGAGAACGGGCATAAGGTTTTGGCCCATATCTCGGGGAAGATGAGGATGAACTACATCCGCATACTTCGGGGCGACCGCGTCAGGGTTGAGCTTTCGCCCTACGACCTCACGCGCGGGCGGATAACGTATAGAGGCTGAAGAACACAGATGATCGTAGATTGCATCACACAGACGATCACAGATACAGGGGTTTTATGAAGGTGCGGAGTTCCGTAAAAAGAATTTGCGAGCAGTGCAAAGTAGTGCGGCGTCAAGGCCGCGTTTACATTATTTGCTCAAACCCCAAACATAAGCAAAGACAGGGTTAGTGTTCATTCAAAGGAAGTTATCCGCCTTCGCCTAATGTAAGCGATGCTACGTAGCTGGCTACGGCGGATGAAATTCGCGCAAATCACTTACGTCGCTTTGCTCCGTAAGTGATGCGCTCATTTCAGAAAGGACAAATGTAAAGATGCCTCGTATTGTTGGTATTGATATTCCTAAGGAAAAGAGAATCGAGATAGCGCTTACCTATATTTACGGTATAGGTCTTGTCACGTCCCAGAAGATATTGAAAGAAACAGGCATCAGCCCGGATAAACGCGCAAAGGATCTTACGGACCAAGAGGTCGCCGCTATCGCTTCTCAGCTAGGGAAGGACGGCATACTTACGGAAGGCGATTTAAGGCGCGAGGCGCAACAGAATATCAAGCGTCTTATGGATATCAAGTGCTATCGTGGAGTAAGACATATGAAGGGTTTGCCCGTACGTGGTCAGCGCACTCATACTAACGCGCGCACCCGCAAGGGTCCCCGCAGGGCAGTTGGTATGAAGATTCACAAGCCGGCGCCATCCCCGTCATAATATCGCTCCGGAATAGGAAGCCGAAAGGATAATAAGTCATATGGTAAAGAAATCGAAAAAACATCGCGGCATAACAAAAGGCATTGCGCATATCCAGGCGACGTTTAACAACACCGTCATTACGATAACCGATACCCAGGGCAACGCCATTTGCTGGTCTTCTTCGGGTACCGCAGGGTTTAAGGGTTCGCGCAAATCGACGCCTTTCGCGGCGCAAATTGCGGCGGATCAGGTCGCCAAAAAGGCGTTAGAGCAGGGGCTCAAAGAGGTTGAGGTATATGTCAAGGGGCCGGGTTCAGGCCGCGAGTCGGCGATACGAGGCCTGCAAGCAGGCGGGCTTAATGTGACGATAATCCGCGACGTAACGCCGATTCCTCATAACGGATGCAGGCCGCCAAAGCGGAGAAGGGTGTAAGAGAGGTTACTATGGCACGACGTATTGAACCGAGTTGCAAAATTTGCAGGCGCGAGGGAGTGAAATTGTTTCTCAAGGGCATCCGCTGTTCAGGTGATAAGTGCGCTTTTGAGCGTCGTAACTACGCGCCGGGCCAGCACGGGCGCTCGCGTGGAAAAGTTTCTGATTACGGCCTTCAGCTTCGCGAGAAGCAGAAGATGAAACGTATTTATGTGGTGCTTGAACAGCAGTTCCGCAACTTTTTTAAGCGGGCCGTCAGGAAAAAGGGCGTTACGGGCGAGACCTTGATTCAATTTTTAGAGCGCCGTTTAGACAACGTGGTTTATCGGCTTCTATTTGCCCCATCCCGCGCATCGGCGCGTCAGTTGGTAAGCCATCGCTCGATATTTGTGAATAAGCGCTGTGTCAACGTTCCTTCTTATCTTGTCCGGCCCGGAGATGTCATCGAGGTAAGGAAAAGAGAGGACATCGAGAAGCGCGTAAAGGCTACGCTGGAGATTTTAAAGGACAGGCCCGTTCCGGTATGGCTTGAATTGGACAGGGACAGTCTTATCGGCAAGGTTGTGAAACTTCCCACCAAGGCCGACGCCGGTCTTCCTGTGGAAGAATCGCTGATTGTAGAATTGTATTCGAAATAAATTCTTAGACGGCCATTGGGCCCATCCGCCGCAATTTATGGCGGACGAGTTAAAAGATTGAAAAATGCCTGGCAAATATCCGCCTTCGCCTAATGTTAGCAACTCGGTGTAGCTGGCTTCGGCGCCTGCCTGCCGGTAGGCAGGGATTAAATTCACCCGCCAATAATTGTGGCGGACTCATTTAAGGAGGGAAACAAGATGGGAATACGATGGAAAACGTTTGAAATTCCCAATTCGCTCGTCTGTGATAGCCCCACGCTGACGCCAACCTATGGGAAATTTGTTGCGGAGCCGTTCGAGCGCGGTTTTGGGACTACGCTTGGAAATTCGCTGAGAAGAGTTTTGCTTTCCTCGATCGAAGGCGCGGCGATTACAAACGTGCGCATCGAAGGAGCGCTCCATGAATTTTCGGCGATGGAGGGTGTTCTCGAGGATGTGCCTCAAATTATTTTGAATCTGAAGAAGCTGGTGCTTAAGTATCATGGCAAGGGTGATAAGAAAATTATAATCGACATAACGCGCAAGGGCGAAGTAAAGGCGGGCGACATTCAGGCCGACGAGACGGTTGAAATCGTCAATCCCGATCTCCACATCGCGACGCTGACCAAAGAAATGCGTTTTTACGCTGAGATGGAAGTGACGCGCGGACGCGGTTATGTCCCGGCCGAGCGCAACAAGAAAGAAGACAGTCCTATCGGAGTCATACCCGTCGATTCGGCATTTTCGCCCGTCACCAAGGTAAATTATATCGTTGAGGAAACGCGCGTAGGCCAGATGACCGACTACGACCGCCTGATACTTGAGGTTTGGACGAACGGTGCCATTGCGCCGGAGGAGGCAATGCTTTACGCCTCCAACATCCTGCAGCGCCACTTGGATATTTTCGTCAATTATGGCGAACTCCCCGAGGAAGAAGAGGAAGCGGAAGAGGAAGAGGATAAGGAGTTTCTGGGCCTTATCAATAAGCCGATTACGGAACTCGAGCTTTCTGTCCGCAGCGCGAACTGCCTTGAGGCCGCGAAGATAAAAACTATCGGTGACCTGGTCCGTAAGACCGAGGCCCAGATGCTGAAGTATAAAAATTTCGGTAAAAAATCCCTTTCGGAAATTCAGGCCATCCTTACTGGTATGGGATTACAGTTGGGAATGGACGTCGACGCGAGGTTAAAGAAGAAAAAAACATGAGACACCGTTGTAAGAGAAGAATATTAGGCGGGAAGGCCCGCCGGCGTGAAGCGCTCCTGAGGGATCTCGTCAAGGGTTTGATCCTGCACAACCGCATCCGTACGACCGTTCAGCGCGCCAAGGCAGCAAAGCAGCTGGCCGAACATGTTGTTACTATCGCAAAAGAAGGCACTCTTCATGCGCGGCGGCTCCTCATTGCGAAGCTGCATTCTCCTCAGTTAGCAGACCGTCTGATACGGGAAATTTCTCCGCTCTATAGCGATATAAAAGGCGGTTATACGCGGCTCATCCATCTTAACTTCCGGCCGGGCGACGGGGCCAACATGGCCTTGCTTGAGTTTACAAAAGTGCCGCAGTCTCTTATCGAGGCCGAGGAGAAAAGGAAGAAGCGCAAAAAGGAACAGGCCGAAAAGAAGACCCATAGAAAGAAAGAAGAGCCCTTGAGGCCAAAAGCCGAGGAAGCGAAGAAGCTACCCCGGGAAGAAAAGAAAGAGAAAAAGCCCCCCAAACGGGCCGAGGAAAAACCCAAAGAGGAGCAGCCTAAAGAGGAAAAACCTAAGGGGAAGCCAGGGAAGGAAGTACCCAAAGAAGAGAAATACCGCGGCCCCGGTTTCCTCGGTGGCCTGCGCCGGTTCCTTAAGGGCGAAGAAAAGTAAGCCATGCCCACCTTTGCCAGGCGCATCGCACAGGTAAAATCCTCACTCACTCTCGGTATTGCAGCCAAGGCCAAGGCAATGCAGGCCGAGGGCAAAAATGTCATCTCGTTCGGAGCGGGCGAACCCGATTTCGATACCCCACGCGCAATCCGCAAGGCCGCGGAACAGGCGCTCCGTGACGGTCATACAAGATATACCCCTGAGAGCGGAATCCAGCCGCTAAGAGCAGCTATAGCCGAGAAGCTGAAACGCGAAAACAATATTGAATACGAAGCGGATGAGATTGTCGTCTCCTGCGGCGCGAAGCACTCGATTTACAATACTATACAAGTTCTCATTGACGACGGCGATGAAGCCATTTTGCCATCGCCTTATTGGCTGAGCTATCCCGAGATGGTGACGCTCGCAGGCGGGAAAGCGGTGGCGCTCGCGACAACTGAGGAATCGGAATTTAAAATTACGCCCGCCGAGCTTGAGCGGGCCATCACACCCCGCACGAAACTTTTCATCCTAAATTCCCCCTCAAACCCGACCGGCGCGGTATACACTGAGGCCGAGCTCCGGGCTATTGCCGAAGTGTTGCGCCCCAGAAATATTTTTATCATCAGCGATGAAATCTACGAGAAATTGATTTACGACGGCATAAAACACTTTTCCATTGCCTCAATCGATAATGAAATTCGCTCTAAAACCGTTACCGTTAACGGGCACAGTAAGACCTACGCGATGACGGGCTGGAGAATCGGCTATCTCGCGGCTCCGCGCGAAATCGCAAAGGCTGTGAGCACGCTGCAAAGTCATTCCACCTCAAACCCCACGTCTTTTGCCCAGTACGGCGCCCTTGAGGCCTTTAAGCTTTCGAACGAGGATATCGAAAAATTCAGGAAGAAGTTCGAGCGGCGCAGGAATTTGATCTTCCGCCTTGCGAAAAAAGTCCCCCGCCTCGCCACTTTTAAGCCGTCCGGCGCTTTTTATCTATTCTGCGATATCAGCGATACAGGTTTAGGCTCAATACAATTCTCGGAGCGCCTCCTTGAAGAGAAGCACGTTGCGGTTGTGCCGGGCATCGTTTTCGGAAGCGATAAACACATCCGCTTGAGTTTCGCCACTTCCGAGGACCTCATCAAAGAGGGGATTGAACGCATCGCCGAATGGATGCGCACCCTCTAAACAAGCTGTAAGCTGTAAGCTATAAGCTGTAAGAAATAGATAGCAAGTAAGCCTCGAAAGATTCGCTTACAGCTTATAGCTTAAAGCTTATAGCTATAAAATGATTCGACTACTCTCCCTCAAAGCAGGCCAGACCCTCGAGAAAGAAGAACTAATCCGCAGCTTGTTCGAGCTCAATTACACTAAAGATCAGTACGTCACCCGTCCGGGAGAATTTGCCGAGCGCGGTGCGTTCGTAGATATCTATCCCGCAGGCTTTCGCTCGCCTATCCGCGTAAGCTTCCATATCGACAAGATCGAATCCATCCGCAATTTTTCGGCGAAATCCGGCGAGCTTATGGATTCGTTTAATGAGCTTACGGTTGTGCCTGTTGCCGAGACGATCAAACGGCGCGCTACCGTTGCCGAGAGTCGTCTCGCAGGGCAGGATGTTCTTACGAGTTTCAGCGAGCTTGAGGCCGGCGATCATGTGGTGCACCTCGAATACGGAATCGGGCGGTTTTTAGGTTATAAGCGCCTTAAGATTGAGGGAAATTGGCGGCGGCATATCGCGATAGAGTACGCGGACAGGGAAATACTTTATGTCGATGAGGTAGGCGCGAAGCTTCTCGAGCGCTACATAGGCGTTGAGGGGAAACGGCCCAGGCTGACAAAGCTCAACACAAAGGAATGGAGCCGCGCTAAGGAACGGGCCCGCTTGGCCGTCCACAGCGTGGCGCGGGATCTCATAAAGCTCGAGGCGAAACGGAGCTCTCTTCCGGGTACGGCGTTCAGTCCCGACAAAGAATGGCAACTCCAGTTTGAGAAAGAATTTCCTTACCCTGAGACGCCGGACCAGACCAGCGCGACAAAAGAGGTAAAAGAAGATATGGAACGGCCGCACCCCATGGACAGGCTCTTGTGCGGCGATGTCGGATACGGAAAGACCGAGGTTGCGATGCGGGCGGCCTTTAAGGCAGTGATGGACAATAAGCAGGTGGCCTTTCTTGTCCCTACGACGATTTTGGCCGAGCAGCACTATATAACGCTTTCCGAAAGGGTCAAGAATTTTCCCGTAAGAGTCGAAGCGCTATCGCGTTTTAAGACAAAGAAAGAGCAGGAAGCGATTGTCTCAGGTATTCGCGCCGGGCAGGTTGACGTTGTGATCGGGACACACCGCCTTCTTTCGCGGGATATAGCGTTTAAGGATCTCGGCCTTGTCATAATAGATGAGGAACAGCGTTTCGGTGTCAGGCACAAAGAGCGCCTAAAGATGTTGCGGGAACTTGTTGATGTACTTACACTTACGGCAACGCCCATACCGCGCACACTTTACCTTTCGCTCTTGGGGGCACGCGAGATCTCAATGATTAATACACCACCCTTAGGGAGGATGCCCGTCGAGACTCACCTGATTGATTTTGACGATCACACGATACGCGAGGCGTTCGAGCGCGAGACAAAACGCAAAGGCCAAATTTATTTTGTCCACAACAGGGTTCAGTCTATAGAAAAGGTTTACTCAAAGCTGAAGGGCCTTCTGCCGGGTGTGCGCTTCGGCGTTGCCCACGGCCAGCTTCCAGCGCATGAGCTTGAAAAGGTTATGTTCGATTTCATTAAGGGCAATATTGACTGCCTTGTCGCGACCAATATTATCGAATCCGGCCTTGATATTCCCAACGTGAACACCCTTTTTGTGAACAGGGCGGATTATTTCGGTCTCGCCGACCTGTATCAGCTGCGCGGCCGCGTCGGCAGATTTAGCA
The DNA here is from genome assembly GCA_028711765.1 of Candidatus Omnitrophota bacterium. GTDB lineage: Bacteria > Omnitrophota > Omnitrophia > Omnitrophales > JAQTRP01 > JAQTRP01. The sequence goes on from JAQTRP010000032.1 coordinate 10,953, forward strand.
GAAAGGCCTACGCTTATTTTATTGTCCCGGAGGATTATCCGCTTACACAGGATGCCGAAAAGCGTCTTTCCGCGATCCAGCGCTTTACCGACCTCGGCTCAGGTTTCCGCATCGCAATGGAAGATCTTGAGATCCGCGGCGCCGGCAATATCTTGGGAGAAGAACAAAGCGGCTTCATTTATCAGGTCGGGTTTGATTTATACTGCCGGATGCTCCATACGGCGATAGATGAGGAGAAAGCGGTTGCGCGTAACTGATGAGCATGGTAAAGTACAATCTCTCGTTAACATCCCACGCTCCCGCGTGGGGTATGGATGCCACACACGCCTGCCGGTAGGCAGGGGAGTGTGTGGAGGGATGGCAGAAACCAAAAGTACCCCATGCTTCCGCATGGGGAATGGATACCGCGCACAGAAGCGTGCGGAGAATAATCCAATGAAACAACGCTCAAAATATTTTACTTCCATATCTTTTTTAATTCTGTGGCTATTTTTGCTTATGGATATTTGCTTTATTTCTCAAGCCCGTGCCGAGCGCCGCGAACTCGTCGATAAGGTCGTCGCGGTGGTGGATGAAGAGGCGATTACGCAAAGCGAACTTGATGAGCTCCTCAACCCGATTTACGAGCAATATAGGAAGCAATATCAGGGCGAGGATTTATTCAGGAAGCTCGATGAGGCGAGGCGCATACTCTTAAATCAGCTTATCGAAGACAGGCTTGTTTATCAGGAGTCGAAGCGCGCGGGCGTTAAGATGGCGGAGGAGGAGGTTGATGCATCCGTGAATGATTTTAAGGATCGCTTCCAGAACGATGCCGAGTTTAATAAACTGCTCAAAGAGGAAGGCATGACGATGACAAAACTCCGCGAGCGGTATGAGCGGCAGATCGCAATCCGGAAGCTGCATCAGTATGAGGTCCGCGGCAAGGTTATGGTCTCGCCGAAAGAGGTAGAGCAGTACTATAAGGATCACATAAATGAGTTTGCCACTAACGAGCGGATTCAGGTGCGCACGATCACAATCAGGAAGTCTCCCGAGGCTGTAGAAAAGGGCCTGACTGACGAGACGGCCAAGGCGAAGGCAGAGGCGGTGTTAAAGGAACTTATCGATACCAAGGCGGATTTTGCAGAGCTCGCCAAACGGTATTCGCAGGATTCCTATGCCCTCGAGGGTGGGGAATTGGGTTTTATCGAGCGCGGCGATATGGTTGAGGCGATCGATCAGGCGCTTTTTTCTCTTAAGAAGGGTGAATTGTCGCAGGTCCTTGAGTCGAAGCTCGGCTATCACATTTTTAGGGTAGACGATATCCAGGCCGGCAAGGTGCAGGCACTCGATGAGATGAGGGGCAACATCCAGGGCATTATTTACCGTGAGAAGATGCGCAAGCGCTTCGTTGAGTGGATGGAGCAGCTGAAAAAAGAAGCGTATATTTCCATTAGATAGCAAAAGTAGCAAGTAGAGAAATAGATTAAAATCCAAATGACAAAATCCAAAATCCAAATAAAATCCCAAATCCAAATGACAAATAAACACCTTGTTTTAGATTCATTTTGTCATTTGAAATTTGGATTTCATTTGTCATTTGGAATTTGACATTTGGATTTGGGATTGTACTTACTCGCTACTATTAAACATATTTCCCATGAGCCGAAGACCTATACTTGCGATAACACTCGGTGATCCGGGCGGTGTCGGTCCCGAGATTACGCTTAAAGTGCTTTCCCGCCTAAGAAGAAATGATGCCACAATCCTCCTCGTAGGCCCTATTTCAATTTATGAGGAAGCCGCGAAAAGCCTTAAACTGAAATTCCGCGTGAACCGATTGTCAAGTTTCGCGCTGCGGCTTCTCGCTGAGCATCAAATAAATCTTCTCGATATTCCGCTTACCGGAGGAACTTTTAAAAAAGGAATTATTTCAAAAATAAACGGCAGGCTGTCCCTTGAATCGCTTAAGGTCGCCGCGTATCTGGCCTCATCGGGTTTAGTCGATGGCATAGTAACAGCCCCCGTAAATAAGAGCGCTGTGAGGCTGGTGGTTCCTTCATTTATAGGCCACACGGAATATCTCGCCAAGGTTTCTCATACCAAGCGTTTCGCGATGATGTTTGTCGATAAGAAATTCAGGGTCACTTTGGCGACAACGCATCTTCCGCTCCGTAAAGTGCCGTCCGAGCTTTCAAAATCTCTCATCCTCGGGAAGATTGTTCTTACGGGCGAAGCCTTGAGAAGGTTTTTCGGTGTGGCCCGGCCGAAGATCGCGGTTTGCGCTCTCAATCCTCACGGCGGGGAGTTTGGCAGCGAAGAGGCAAGAATCATTCAGCCCGCGGTCCGAAGCGCTAGAAAAAAAGGTTTTAATGTGACAGGGCCCCTTCCCGCGGACCAGCTGTTTTACGAGCTTTTTCGGGGCAATTATGATGCCGCGGTCTCGATGTATCACGATCAAGGTCTGGGGCCTTTCAAGATGATTGCGTTTAAGACGGGGGTTAATTGCACCCTGGGCCTTCCTTTTGTAAGAACTTCTCCCGATCATGGCACCGCTTTTGGAGTCGCCTACCGTAACAAGGCCGATTCCTCTTCGATGGAAGCCGCCATCAGTCTTGCCCTGCGAATGGTGGCTAAAATTCGCTCGCGCATTTAGTAACCGCAGTTATTTAAGCAGGCAAACCCACACTGTATTTGTTTTTTCATACCTTTTATTTAGTATGGTTTTATATTCATAACATGTTATTATATAGTAAGTTACGTATTATACTTTTTTGCGAATGCATTTGACAATCTGAATCGCATAGTGTATATTTAGAGTAAGTTTCGTAAGCAGTTATTATTCTTTATTCTTTGGGATATATTGGGGGAGAGAGCTGATCCGATCGACGCAGTTTATGATTGGATCAGAATTTTTTTACCCAAAATGTTTGGACTTTAAAAAAGTCTTATAAAAAGCGTTGTGCGTGTTCCGCGTCTATTGTTTTAGGTGGAACGAATTTTTTTTGCTCTTTAAAGTGCCAACTTTGCAAAAGCGGAATTCGAAGTTCACTTCACCTCTGTGTACCTGGTACCGACCTAATTAGTCCGGTACCAGGTACACAGAGGTGTATATTACGTCTGAATGGGAACAGGTTACCCCCCAGGCCTGTTCTCTCAGTGCCCGGTTGTGACAGCAATGTCCGGCCGGGCATATTTTTTAGCGTATAGCGTATAGCGTATAGAAAACCTGTACATGCAAAGCGAAAAGCGCAAAATTACAGCTAAAAATTTAAAAGCGTTTTGCTGTTTTACTCATTTTGCATTTTAAATTTTGGTTTTGCGCTTTTCATTTCTAACTTTGCATTTCTTTTGCGCAGTACCTGCCCGCCTGATATAATGCCTCCATGCATCCGCGAAAGATATTAGCCCCATACGGTTTTGCTCCCCGAAAGAGCTTCGGCCAGCATTTTTTAAAGGACAAGAATATTGTCCTGAAAATGATGCGAGCGATTTCTCCCAAGCGGGGAAATTGTCTCCTTGAGATCGGTCCCGGCCTAGGCGTTATGACCGAACTGCTCGCAAATAGCGGCGCGAAACTTGTTGCCGTCGAAAAGGACAGGGGCCTCGCGGGCATTCTTAGGAACGGGTTGGCGAAAAAGTTTAAAAATCTGAGCGTCATCGAAGGTGATTTTCTCGAGCTTTCCTGGAAAGGGCTTTTCGGCGGAGGCCGCAAATTAATCGATGTATTCGGAAATATTCCGTATTATATTACCACTCCCATTATATTTTCCCTTATCGATCACCATTCGCGCATAGGGCGCGCGTTTCTCACCGTTCAGAAAGAACTCGCCGACCGCCTCGTCGCCCAGCCGGGGCGAAAGGAGTACGGCCGCCTGACTCTTGCCGTGAGGTTTTTTGCCGATATCGAGCGGCTCTTTAATATTCCGGCGCATAGTTTCTCTCCCGCGCCGAGCGTTGATTCGAGTTTTATCGTTCTTAAGTTTCACAGACGTCTCCCCAAAGGCCTCGACCGCAAACTTTTCCTTGAGCTTTTGCGCGCGAGCTTCGCCCACCGCAGGAAGAATATCCTTAATACCCTCACCGACGAGAGGGTCAATCGTATGGACAAAGAGGGAATTAGGGAACTTCTCAAGGCGGGCGCGATCGATCCAACTAAACGCCCCGAAGAGCTTATGATGAAGGATTATGTTACACTCGCCATGGAATTGAAGAAGAGGATAAGTTAGCCTTGGGGTACCTTTATGTACCTGGTACCGCATTCGCGGGACCGGTACCAGGTACATAAAGGTGTACTCACGGGCAGTCCTTTGTTGCAAGCTGTTCCACGGGCTATTATAATACACTGAATCGCAAGGACTTGGAGATTATCATGAAGATGAAGATTGAAGATGTCGCAAAATTAGCGCGCATCCGGCTGGATGAAAAGGAAAAGAATAAGCTCGGGAAAGATCTCGAAGGCATTCTAGCCTACGTGGAGAAGCTTAACGAGCTTGATACCAAGGCTGTTCAGCCCACGAGCCACGCGCTTCCTCTCGAGAACGTATTCCGTAAAGACGAAATTAAACACCAGGACGTGAAGGAAGAAGTATTGAAGCACGCCCCCCTTAGGGAGAGGGATTTTTTTAAAGTGCCGAAAGTTATCGAAGAGGTGTGAGCCGGTAAGCCGGTGTGCCGGTGAGCGGGTTAATCCAATTGTATTTAACCGGTTAACCCGCTAACTCGCTAACCGGCTAACAGCGAACGCCATATCATTTGCTAATCATGGATGAATTCTACACTTGGACAATTAAGGAAACGGCGGAGGCGCTTAGGAGCGGCAAGGCGACGCCGTCCGATATTTTAGAATCGCTTTGCGGACGCGTTCGCGCAGTGGATTCGAAGCTTAAGGCCTACGTTAACTTTGACGAGAGCCGTTCCAAGAAGGCCGACTTTATAAAGGCGAAGCCCCTCTCGGGTGTCCCGATCGCGATTAAGGATAATATTTCGACGCGCGGATGGGAGACTACCTGCGCTTCAAAGATTCTCAAAGGCTACATCCCGCCTTATGACGCGACTGTCGTGAGGAAACTTAAAGAAGCCGGTGCGATAATCTTCGCGAAGTGCAACATGGATGAATTCGCGTTCGGCTCTTCCTGCGAGACCTCGTGTTACGGCCCGACATTTAATCCCTGGAATACCCAATGCGTTCCCGGCGGCTCGAGCGGAGGCTCGGCGGCCTCGGTCGCGGCGGATCTTGCGGTTGGTTCTTTGGGCTCGGACACGGGCGGCTCGATCCGTCAACCGGCGGCCCTATGCGGTGTTGTCGGGCTCAAGCCGACTTACGGCCGCGTCTCGCGCTACGGCCTGATCGCGTTCGGCTCGAGCTTGGATCAGATAGGTCCTTTCACTAAGACGGTGGAAGACGCGGCGATCCTGCTTGGTGTGATTGCCGGGCACGATCCGCTTGATTCGACATCGGCCCCCGCGGATGTGCCCGATTACACGCAGGCCGTTAAAAAAGACGTAAAAGGCCTGCGCATAGGCCTCCCCAAGGAATATTTCATAAAGGGAATCGATCCCGAAGTGGAAAGTGCCGTGCGCGGCGCGGCCAAGAAACTCGAATCGTTAGGCGCCAAGATCGAGGAGGTATCGCTGCCGCACACCCAGTATGCCGTCGCGACCTATTACATCGTGGCAACGGCCGAGGCAAGCTCGAATCTCGGCCGATACGACGGCGTGCAATATGGCCTGCGCGTTCCGAGTAGCGATCTTGTCGAGATGTACATGAAGACCCGTTGCGAAGGGTTCGGCCGCGAGGCGAAACGCCGCGTTCTGCTCGGCACGTTCGTCCTTTCGGCGGGTTATTACGAGGCGTATTACCTTAAGGGCCTGAAGGTCCGGACGCTGATTAAACAGGATTTCGACAAGGCGTTCGAGCGGCTCGACGTCATTCTCGCGCCGACGTCGCCGACACCGGCCTTTAAAGTGGGCGAGAGGCTCGACGACCCCTTGGCGATGTATCTTTCGGATATTTTCACGATTCCCCAGAACCTTGCCGGCATCCCGGCAATTTCTATTCCGTGCGGATTTACCAAAGGCGGTCTCCCGATAGGGCTTCAGCTCATGGCAAAGCCTTTCGGTGAGGAGACTCTATTCAGGGTAGCGCACGCTTTCGAACGAGCGACCGATTTCCATAAGAAGAGGCCCGCGATATGAAATACGAAGCGGTCATAGGATTAGAGGTCCACGTTCAGCTTAATACAAGGTCGAAGGCCTTCTGTTCCTGCCCGACTGAATTTGGGGCCGAGCCGAATTTGAACACCTGTCCCGTGTGCCTCGGCCTGCCCGGGTCGCTTCCTGTCTTAAACGAGCGGGCGCTTGACTGTGCGATAAAGGTGGCGCTCGCCCTCGATTGCAAAGTGGCCGAGCGGCTTAAATTCGACAGAAAAAATTATTTCTACCCCGACCTTCCGAAGGCCTATCAGATTTCACAGTATGACATGCCGCTTTCCTACAAGGGGTATCTCGTGATCGAGACGAAGGAGGGCGAGAAGACAATCGGCATTACGCGGGCCCACCTCGAGGAGGACGCGGGAAAACTTTTGCATGAGGGCATCAAGGATGGAAGCTGGGTCGATTACAACCGCGCGGGCGTTCCTCTGCTTGAAATCGTATCAGAGCCGGACCTTCGGACACCGGAAGAGGCCTATGCATATCTCGTGAGCCTCAAGGCGATACTCCAGTACCTTGAGGTGAGCGATTGCGATATGGAAAAAGGCCACTTGCGCTGCGATGTGAACATCTCCGTGAGGCCTGAGGGCGAGAAAAAATTGGGGACAAAGGCCGAGATTAAGAATCTCAATTCCTTTAACCATGTCCGCCGCGCCCTCGAACACGAAATCAAACGCCAGATCGAGGTCGTCGCATCGGGCGGCAAGGTTATACAGGAAACGCGGCTCTGGAATCCCAAAGAGGAAATCACGGTTTCTATGCGCCGCAAGGAAGAGGCGCACGATTACCGCTATTTTCCGGAGCCCGACCTCGTTCCTTTCACTGTTTCGCGCGAGAAAGTGGAGGATATGCGCAAAACTTTGCCGGAATTGCCCGTTGAGCGCTCGCGCCGTTTCATGAAGGATTACGGGCTTTCGCGCTACGACGCCTATGTCCTTGTTACGGAAAAGGGCCTTGCCGATTATTATGAATCCTGCGTCAAAGAGGGGGTGAGCCCGAAGCTCGCCTCAAACTGGATTCAGTCGGAGCTTTTCGGGTTTATGAAGGCGCGGGGTTTGGCGCTTGAAAATATCAAAGTGAAGCCGCGTGACCTCGCCGGCCTCGTCCGTTTAATCGAGGGCGGCACGATAAGCGGCAAGATCGCAAAAGACGTTTTACCCGAGATGCTCGATACCGGGAAGTCGGCCGATGAGATCGTTAAGGAAAAAGGCCTCGTTCAGGTGAGCGATACAGGTTTGCTTGAGCGAGCGGCGGATGAGGCAGTGAGTGAGAATCCGAAGTCCGTTGCCGATTATAAGGCGGGAAAGAAACAGGCGCTCGGATTTTTGGTGGGGCAGGTGATGCAGAAAACAAAAGGAAAGGCTAACCCCGCTCTCGTCAATGAAATCCTGAGAAAGAAACTCGGATAACCGTATGCGGAAGAAAAATATTCTTTCAAAACTCAAAGTCTTCTTCAAAAATTTATCTCCCGCGATGCGCTGGACGATTATCGTGGCACCCGTTGTCCTCGCCGGTGTTATCATCTATGCGGTAACGCATCCGATCGACATTACGAAAGAATCGGAGAAAATCCACAAGCGCGTCACCGAAGACCTCGAGAAGCGCGGCGCGATATTCGATAGGATGACCCTCAACGTTTCTCATGAGCGCGCGGGAAGGATTTCTTACAATACCCTGTCGGTTCAGGGAGAAATCAAGAAGCCGCCCTTCGATATTTCCCAGTACGGAGACCTCCTCCAGAAGGAATTCGGCAAAAAGTGTAGGGTCTATATAACGAGTTTCTATGATGATCACAAGAAAAGGCAGATCGCCTTCGGTGTTTACCGCGGGAAGCTCCTTCTTTATTCACTCACTTTAATCCAGCCTAAGATGATGGAGCGCCCCGTGGCGCCTCCGCCGCTTGTCGGCGAGGCGGAGAAAGCGGAGGTATTAAAACCGGAGCTCGCGCCAAAACCCTGCAGTGTCGTTATTGTTATCGATGACGTCGGATACACGCGTAAAGACGAAGAGATGCTTTTTTCGCTTCCAAAGGCGGTGACCCTAAGCATTATGCCGTGCGTTCCGCATTCCGGTTATTTCGCCAGAGAGGCGGAGAAAAGGGGCTACGGCGCGATACTCCACCTTCCTATGGAGGCCACCTCAGGCGCGGATCCTGGCGATGGAGCGATTACGACGGCTATGACAGAGAAAGAAATCCGCGAGACCCTCAGGAAAGACCTCGAATTTATTCCCTGCGTGGCGGGAGTCTCCAACCATATGGGTTCGCGCGTCACGCAGAATGGTTTTGCTATGGATGTTATTTTAGAATATCTCAAATCGCACAGGCTTTTCTTCTTCGATAGCATGACGACGCCAAAGTCTATCGCCATGAAGGCGGCCCGCGCGAAACATATCCCGACTGCGCGCCGCGATGTATTTCTCGATAACGACGATGACCCGGCCAAGATCAAAAAACAACTCGAGACCCTGATTAGGCTGGCCCGCCGCCGCGGCGTTGCCATCGGCATAGGCCATTACCGCGAGAACACCTTAAAGGTACTGGCCGAGATGCTCCCCGTTTACGAAAAAGAGGGCATCAAGCTCGTCAGGCTGGGCGACATTGTTAAGTAAAATCGTAAATCGTATCTCGTATCTAGTATCTCGTCGGGACAGAAAATATTATCGGCAGCGGTTCTTTTCGTATTCCGCGAGATACGAGATACTAACAACGAGATACGCTGTGCCATATGTCCCATAAATTCCTCACCCTCGGAATTGAATCTTCGTGCGATGAGACTGCCTGTGCTGTCCTTCTAGGAAAAGACAAACTCTGCTCTAACATAATCTCATCAAGTCTCGCGCTTCACGGGCCTTTCGGCGGAGTCGT
>JAQTRP010000119.1 GCA_028711765.1 Candidatus Omnitrophota bacterium
GCGCGGGAAATTATTCGGAGAGACCTGAAGATTGTCTGGAGTTTTAGAGGGCGGGTGGATCAAATTAACGACGAAACACTAAAAATAGCCAAGACCTCGGGTTGCCATCAAATTCTTTTTGGCGTCGAGACAGGAACGGACGAAGGTCTTAGGTTAATTAAAAAAAGGATAACCACAGAGCAAGCAATTAACGGCGTGCGTCTTACAAGAAAGCATGGAATCGAAACCAATACCAACTGGATTATCGGTTTTCCTTTCGAAAAATCGAAGGAAGACGTGATGAAAACCATAGACTTTGCGGTGAAGGTTTCTTCCGATTATGCCCAGTTTAATATCCTGATTCCCTATTACGGAACGGAAATCTTTAAGGATGGTGTGGAGAAGGGGGTGCTAGATAAGGATTTTTGGATAAACTATGTTAAGACACCGGTTCCCAAAGCGCTTATTCCGGTGTGGAACGAGTACCTTAGCAGGGAAGAACTCGGCGCGCTTTTAAAGAAGTGTTATCAGCGGTTTTACTTCAGGCCAAAGCAATTCCTGAGAAATTTGACGAAGACCACCAATCTTCGGCATTTAAAGTCCAAGATTAAAGGGTTCGCGGTTCTTCTGGGCCTCGGCGGTTATAAGATGCGGAAGGCAGCGGACTGCAAGGGCGAACGTCCTCCTTCGCCTATGTGTGGTGTATCGATGAAGCAGGTCGCGAAGGGCGAGCGCTGCGCCACGGTTGATAACGAAAGGTAAACAAAATGTATATATTAGGTATTACTTGCTACGGCCACGATGCCTCGGCGGCAATCGTCAAAGACGGGAAACTTGTCACGGCGGTTGAAGAGGAAAGGTTTAATCGCCGCAAGCATACCTTTGAGTTACCCGTCAATTCCATCAGGCACTGCCTGAGTGAGTGCGGAATCGGCCTGGAAGACGTTGAACACATAGGTTATTACATCAAACCATGGATAGGCTATCCTCATTATTTTCTCCACTTCCTAAAGTATTTTCCCGAAAGCCTGAATCTTATCCGTGAACTGAAGGTAGCCCAAAAGAAAAAGGACTATATAGCATACGGTCTCACCCTGAATCCTTTAGAAATGCTGGGGCTTCCGAACCTGATACGCGAGAAGTTTGATATAAAAGGCAAGCGCCCCAAATTCCATTTCTTAGAACATCATTTGTGCCACGTCGCGAGTTCTTACTTGATTTCGCCATTTGAAGAAGCGGCCATCCTCAGCATCGACGGATGCGGCGAGTGGACTACGACAATGTTGGGATACGGCAGGGGCGACAGGTTCGAGATTTTTAGGAGAATTTACTCGCCCCATTCCCTGGGGGTTTTCTACAACTCGGTGTGCGTTTATCTGGGGTTTTCGATATTGGACGGCCCCGGCAAAGTAATGGGGCTTGCGTCTTACGGCGATCCGGAAAGATATTACAAGGAGTTCAAGAAACTCGTTCGCTTAGGGCCAAACGGCTCTTTCGAAATAGACCTTTCGTATTTCCGTTATCACGTCTCACGGTTAGGGCAGAGATGCTCGCAAAAGTTTATCGATACCTTTGGTCCGCCGCGGCGAGAGAACGAACCCCTGAACCAGCATCACAACGACATCGCTGCCGTGCTGCAGCGGGTTTTGGAAGAATCTATCTTCCATATACTTTATTACTTAAAGGATCGTACGAAAAGCAGGAACCTCTGCATGGCGGGCGGCGTGGCGCTCAACAGCGTGGCCAACGGAAAGGTATTGGAGAAAGGAATCTTCGATGAGGTGTTTGTCCAGCCCGCTGCGAGCGATGCCGGATGTTCTATCGGTGCCGCCTTCTATATTTATAATATGATTTTGGGATACCCGCGGAAATATGTCCTTGAGACCGCTTCTTTAGGCAAGGAGTTTTCTCAGGACGAGATGGAAGAGGCGGTTAAGAATTTTCCTGTGAAATATGAACGCTCAGACGACATTGCTCAGCGCACAGCGCAACTTTTGTCACGGGGCAAGATCGTCGGATGGTTTCAGGGCCGCGCCGAGTTCGGACCGCGCGCCTTAGGTTCAAGAAGCATCCTTGCCGATCCCAGAATTGCTGAGATGAAGGACATTCTAAATGAGCGCGTGAAGCACAGGGAAGGTTTTCGTCCATATGCGCCTTCTGTTTTAGCGGAGCGGGCGGAAGAATATTTTGATAACGGATACCCATCGCCCTACATGCTCCTTGTCTACAATGTGAAGCCTGAAAAAAGGAACGTTATACCGGCGGTTACGCACGTTGACGGGACCGGACGCGTTCAGACGGTGGAAAAGGAAAAACAGCCGCTTTTCTGGCGGCTGATAAAAGAGTTTGAGCGGCTTACGGGAGTAGGGGTTATCCTTAATACCTCTTTTAATGTGCAGGGTATGCCTATAGTGAACAGCCCCAAAGACGCCCTTGAGTGTTTTCTCTCCACGGAGATGGACAACCTGGTCTTGGGGAATATCTTAGTTTCTAAGAAATAGCGGATTATTATGAAAGATTCAACGGATATTCTACACAAAATTTGGCCGGCAGTAGTTATATTACTACTTGTGGTGGTTTTTTTCTGGCCGGTGACGTTTGAAGGCAAGGTGCTTTCCGGTTCCGATCTTCTTCTTTGTTCGTACGAACCTTGGAATGCCGCAGCTTCTGTGAAGCCTCCTGCTACAAGGCCCGGAAACCCTGAGCTTTCTGACCCCGTTTTTAGTTTTGTGCCAAATATGATTTTTTCATTAAAAGTATTGCGGGGAGGTAAACTTCCGTTATGGAATCCTTTAAGGATGTGCGGTTCGCCTCAAATGGGTGACGGCACTTTCGCTGTTTTCTATCCTGTCAATACCCTGTTCTTGTTATTTCCTATCAATCCTCTGGTTTTGGCCACCATCAAAGTCTTAGCAAGCCTGTTTCTTCTAGGTTTATTCACTTATATATACGGAAGAGAAATAGATCTAAACCAAGAGGGGGCTTTGGTAGCCGCCGTTGTAGTTATGTTTTGCTCTCGGACAATCGCATGGCTGGAATTTTATTCATTTCTTGATGCTACAATGTGGTCTCCCCTGATACTTTTTTGTTACGAGAGATACATTAAGAGAGATAAGATTTATTACCTGTTGTGGTCGTGTCTGCTCTACGGCTTTTCAATCTTGGCTTCATATCCCAAATCTACTATTTATTTCGCGCAATTTTTGCTTGTTTATGTGGTGTTCAGAAGTTTTGCCATAAGGATGCCGGAGGCCAAGAAAACCGTTATTCTGTTCAAATCTTTGTTTTTCTTCTTTTTAACAGTGGCTGTCGGAGCAGGTATAGGCGCCGTTGAAATGTTACCCTTGATGGGTTTCTCCGGGCATTCTGCAAGGTCGGTTGGCATAAGCATTCCCTCGTTAAAGGAGTTGTTTGTTGAGATAAAGAACAGTATGTCTTCGCCGAACTTCGCTTACTTCCACTTAAATGCTCCCTGGCGGCTATTTCCGATAAGTTCTTTAATGGTTCCAAAGTTTTATGGTGCCGCGCACGATCTTTTGCTGTGGACAAAGAATCCTTATGCCGAGTGGGTGATTTATGTGGGAGTTCTTCCTTTAATCCTGGCAGTTTCCGCCGCCGTTTCTATTAGAAACAGTTTTGTTAAGTTCTTTACATGGTCAGCTGTTATTACTTTTGCCCTGGGTATTTATACCCCGGTTATTACTCAGATTTATCATTTTCTTAATCTCGGGGTTATCAGCAGGATGGGTGCTTTAAGGACTACGTTTCTCTCGAGTTTTTGTTTAGCTTTTTTGGCAGGATTCTCTGTCGATAGTATTGCTAAACAGGAAAGTCTCCAAAGACGTAAAATTATTAGATGTGGTTCTGCGATCAGTTTTTTCTTGATCGTTGTTTTCGCCGCCATAATTCTTCTAACGTTGTATAAGGCTAAACCGTTTTACGATCTTGTTGTGAAGACACACTTCTTTAATGTTGATATGGGGGGACCGAGTTCGGCGTGTGTAATTAATCCGCCTTCTCAAATTGAGTTTATTTTTTATCAGGTGATAAACTTCTCTATCGTTATTCTTTTTTCAGGATTGAGTTTGGCCTATTTTGTTAAAAGGCGGACATCCAATTCTTTATCCGGGCCTCTGAGCTCTTTGTGTATAGGAATTATATTTTTAGACCTTTTCCTGTTTGGCAGCAAATACAATGCTACGGTTCCATTAAAACTGGCCTATCCGGCTACAAGCACCATCGAGTTCTTACAGCAAGACAGGTCACTTCATAGGATATACCGTTACGGGAACGACAAGTGTCTGTCGAGTGGGGCAATCAATGCATATGGAATCAGCGATGCAGGCGGCAGGGCGATGTCGCTCTTTTCTATAAAGACCTACGAGTTTCTTACTTTTATTGTTCCCGGCGCTACTTTGTGCGGTCTTTATCCTTCTTATTTTTATGACCCGAAAGGTTTCGGCTCCCCCCTGCTTGATTTGATGAATATTAAATATGTGGCAACCAGCGAGAAGGTTCCGGGCCTCCGGTCGGGGAATGATGATTTAAAGACGGCCTATGATTTTATCGAGCATTTTCCGGAATCCGAGGTTAAATCATATAAGGGAAGCAACTTTATAAAGGAAAGCTCTGTCAGTGTAGAGACTTTTACGATAGGAGAT
>JAQTRP010000033.1 GCA_028711765.1 Candidatus Omnitrophota bacterium
TCTTACCATTTTGAAGCCGGATGGTATAATTATGGCCCAAAAGGAGATACTTAAATGACCGCTTTGTTTCCCCGTGTAATTCTGGCACCCTTATCGGGGGTAAGCTCTTTGCCGTTCCGTATGCTTAATAGGAAGGCCGGGTGCAAGTTTGCCTTCCTTGAGATGTTGTGCGCCCGCTCTTTAAGCTATTCGAGCAAGAAAACCGCCGTGATGATGCTTACCGAAGCCCAAGACAAACCTTTGGGCGTACAGCTTTTGGGGAGGGAGCCCTACTATATATTGAAAGCGCTGGAGAAGCTCGAGGGCTACGCCTATGATATTCTGGACCTTAACGCGGCCTGTCCCCAGAAGAAGGTGACCAGCCGCGGCAAGGGGGCGGCCCTTCTTAAATGTCCCAAGGAATTGCAAAAACTGCTGGTTACTATCGTCAGGGAAGTGAGCGTTCCGGTAACCGTTAAGCTGCGGCTCGGCTGGGATAACGATAAAAACGCCGTCGATATAGCGAAACACGCCGAGGACGCGGGCGTTAAAGCCGTCTTTGTGCATGGCAGGACTGTGGCGGACGGATACCGGAGCCCGGTCAACTATCCGGCGATAAGAAAGATAAAAGCCGCCCTCAAGATTCCGGTCGTCGGGAGCGGCGATATCTGGTCGGCCCAAATGGCCAAGAAAATGTTTGATGAAACCGGATGCGATTCGATTACAATAGCCCGCGGGGCGTTAGGCAATCCGTGGATATTTAATGAGGTCGGAGAATTTCTGGCCACGGGTAAGATTATACCCCGTCCGGCCGTGAGAGAGGTCGCCGAGACAATGAAGCGCCACTTGGATTTATGCCTCGATTTCTACGGCGAGACAGGCGCCATAGAATTTCGTAAGTTTTACATTTGGTATACCAGCGGGTTTTCGAGAGTGAGACCCTTAAGAGCCAGTGTTTTTTGCGCCGGCAATAAGCTTGAGATGACGGGCCTTATAGAGAAATTTGTCGCCGTTGCGGAGGGTTGAGTCCAAAACGATGTACCTGGAACCAATAATGATAATGTACCTGGTACCGGATTCACGGGACCGGTACCAGGTACATTATTGCGCTCCCGTTAATCCGGTACCCGGTACACTATTGTATAGCGCCACTACGGATAACCCAGAAAGAACATAATAAACAGATGCCTGAAATATTGCAAATCAATCAGATCCATAAGGCCTACGGCGCCAATGTCATCTTGTCGGATACGAGCGCCTCATTTTCGACAGACCAAAAGATCGGAATGATAGGCCCAAACGGCGCGGGAAAGTCCACGCTGTGCCGCATTATCACGGCCTGCGAAGCGGCAGACGACGGCACCATCACGCGCAGCGCGGGATTGCGCCTGAGTTACCTGGAACAGCACGATGTTTTTAAGCCGGGCGAGACGGCACTCCAGTTTCTGATGCGCACGACTAACCGTGAACACTGGGAATGCGGCATGACCGCGGCAAGGTTTCAAATCAAAAATGAGATGCTCGGTAATGTCGTGCAATCCATGCCGGGCGGATACCAGACGCGCCTGAAACTCGCTTCTATGCTGCTCACCGAACCGAATTTCCTCGTCTTGGATGAGCCGAGCAATTTTCTCGATCTCGCCACACTCATCCTGCTCGAGAATTTTCTCTTAACTTTCAAGGGCGGGTATCTGATTGTTTCTCACGACCGTGAATTCCTGAAGCGCACCTGCGACCATACGCTTGAACTCGAAGGCGGCCGCCTCACCCTTTATCCGGGCGACATCGAAGAATATTTTGAGTTTAAGGAGGAACAGATAACGCAGGCTGAGGCGTATAACGTAGGTGTCAGAAAAAAGCTTGATCAGCTGCAGGTCTTCGTCGACCGTTTCCGCGCCAAGGCCTCTACCGCGAGCCGCGCCCAATCCAAGCTGAAACAGATGCAGAAACTTAAGACAATCAAGATCAACCATCAAACAAGCAGGGTCCGCATACATTTGCCCGAGGTTCCGGCAAAATCGGGCACGGCCTTTTCCTGCGAGAACCTTACGATAGGCTACCCCGAAAAGGAGGTGGCGCGGGGCATTCATCTCTCTGTTAACCGGGGCCAGCATGTGGCCGTCCTCGGCGATAACGGAGAGGGCAAGACGACTCTCGTAAGGACAATTGCGGGAGACCTTCCGGCAAGGGGCGGGTCTTATCGCTGGAGCGCCGGCCTTGATATTGCCTATTACGCGCAGCACGTGTTTGCGTCCCTGAAGCCGCAAGACGACATTTACGCACACCTCTCGCGCAAGGCGGCCGACGGGGTGAGCTATCAGGACATCATGGCTATGGCCGGCTGTTTCTTATTTAAGGGCGACGACGTAAAAAAGAAGGTAAAGGTCTTAAGCGGGGGAGAGCGCGCGCGGCTTGTCCTGGCGGGCCTGCTTCTTTCGAAAAAGAACGTCCTGATTCTGGATGAGCCGACCAACCATCTCGATTTTGATACCGTCGAGGCGCTCGGCCGCGCCCTAAAGAGGTTTGCGGGCGTGATTTTCTTTATAAGCCACGACCGCACCTTCGTAAATCTGGGGGCCACTCAAATCATAGAAATTAAGTCAGGCCGCGTAAAGCGCTATCCGGGCACTTATGAAGATTATGTCTACTCGCTTGAGGTGGCCGCCCGCGGCGGGGAGGCGGAGCCGCCCTCTCAGGATAAGGCCCATCTTAAGAAACCGGATAAACAAGAAACCTCCGACCACGCTAAGACAATTGTGAAAAAATCTCCCCAGAAAAGCAAACCGGATCCCCGGGCCTTGGAACTTAAAAAGAATATGGATAAGCTGGAACGGCGCATAAAGCACTTCACGGACGAACGCAATAAGCTTCTTGAGGAAATACAGGCCAATCCCATGCATTTTTCAAAGGCGCGTAATATGCGCTTGAAAGAACTCGAAGTTTTAATCGAGGAAGCCGAAGCCGAGTGGTACGCCATCCAGTCGAAACAGGATAAACCGCATAAGACAAAGCACACCCCCTGAAGCACGCCTAAAACTAAGCCCGGAAGGTTTACCTTTATGTACCTGGTACCGGTCCCATTAATCCGGTACCAGGTACATAAAGGTGCGCTCACAGGTACTTATGAAACCGGCTCCTGGTACTGCTTGAATCCGGTACCAGGTACATTATTGTGGCGGGCCGCCCAGGAGTAGCGTTATATTATATAGAAGACCAAAGCCGCTAACTTCGCTGATAAATATTTGAACGATAAGTGCTCGTCTTTAAATAAGTTACAACTCAAATAACCTAGATTAGAGCTGCCGCCCCGCCTTTTTGTTTCTAAATCCGTTGCGCTTGTGCTAGAATAACCCTGGCACCCTCGGAATCGATGCCACTCAAATGACCGTCAAGTGCTTTTAATTCCGGCGGGAAGAGGGAACGGTTAAGATGGAAAGGTCTAGAGAACCGTTAGCGCGTACGATCGAAATCATCATGCCCAGCCACCTTGGTTTTCACATTCGGGTGGTAGCGCGATTTGTTAAATGCGTGCGGCAATTTGATTCGGATATTCGCGTCCGGAAGGGGAAAGTCGCCGCCAACGGGAAAGATATAATAGGGCTTCTCCTCTTGGCCGCGGCTTGGAAATCAAAGATTTATATCGAAGTTGAAGGCGATGACGCCGAAGAGGCGATAGAAAGTATTAAGACTTTCTTTCAAGCGGAAGAAACATAAGGCCGTAGATTAAAATCGTCAGCCAATCGAACGAAAGGAGGAGAACATGGGAAAGGATTTAGGCAAGACCTCGACAGGCATGCAGCCCAACGTCGCCGCCCTCTTAAGCTATCTTGTGGGAATTGTTACCGGGATCATTTTTTACCTTATCGAGAAAGATAATAAATTTGTGCGTTTTCACGCGATGCAATCCGTCATAACTTTCGGGGCACTGTTTGTCCTAAACGTGATACTTCCTTTTATACCCGTTATAGGTTGGATTCTGATGCCTGTTGTAAATTTGGCGGGTTTGATTTTGTGGATCGTCCTTATGATTAAGGCCTACCAAGGTGAGTACTTTAAGCTGCCCGTCGTCGGAGATATGGCTGAAAAGCAGGTTTAGCCTTGCAGGAGCCCCAAATTCGTCCGCGAATGGGGTAAATCAAAAATATGGTAATTTGAAATATTTGCTGTATAATATAGCGGTATTTTTACCCCCGTATTAGCCGGGCGTTTTTAGAATTGTGCTAAAACAAAAAAAGGAGGCAGCATGGGATTTCAAGGTGGCGGTGGTGGGTTCGGCGGCGGTCGCCCCCGCGAGATGTTCAAAGCGACCTGCGCAGATTGTCAGAAGGAATGTGAAGTTCCTTTTAAGCCAAGCGGAGGCCGTCCGGTGTACTGCAAGGAGTGCTTCTCGAAGCGCAAGGAAGGCGGACGATAAACTTTTCGCGTTATTCAGTGAAGAGTGATTCAAAATAAAAAGGGAGGGCGAAAGCCCTCCCTTTTTATTTTCTGCTTCCGCGAGTGTTTTATGTACCTGGTACGAGGAGACACTTGCACGCCTTTATGTACCTGGTACCGGTTCCGCGAATACGGTACCAGGTACATAAAGTTACCCCCCCCAAAAGGTATTTGCAGGTACTTATGAAACCAGCTCCTGGTACCGGACCCGTAAATTCGGTACCAGGTACATAAAACAGTTCCAGGTACCTGACGCCAAACGCTTTCCCGTTGACTCATGCTGCCGGCGGTAGTAGCATTTGAACGCCGGGCGTAAGCCAACTCCGCGGCCGGGCTTAAATAAGAGGTTTCAAGATGCGCGGTATCGTAAAGGCAGTTTCTGCTATTTCGTTTTTGGCGGCCATCCTTTGTTTATATCCCATCAGCGCCTATTCCATGAGCGCCTTTCCCGAAATAAATCTGAGGTATCCCGTTCTTGTTGTTCTTGATAACGGTACAGCGGCCAGCGGTTTCTATCTTCGGGATAAATACGGAAACGTGTACCTCGTCAGCGCGCGCCATGTTTTCCTTGGCGAAAATCGTAAAGACGGCAAGTACGCTCTTAAGACGCGCGGCGCCACACTTTTCTCCTATCCGTCGCAGTTAGACGTGAACGAGCCGATAGTCCTGAAACTCGATCTCGCCTATCTCTACGACCACAAGAACTTTCGCGTGCACTCAAGCGGCGACATAGCCGCGATAAAAGTCATAGAAGCCGGTAATACGGATCGCGGCAACGTGGCCAACGGCGTTAAGATCCAAAGTTATCCCGCAGCGGGCCTTGTCACGGTTCCGCTGAATTATGTTAAAAGATACAACCAAGTGCTCATCTCTAACGACGTTTTTCTTCTTGGTTACCCCACGTCACTGGGGTGCCAGTGCCATCCGCAGATAGAGCAGAGCAAGCCCCTTCTCAGAAAGGGGATAGTTGCCGGCAAGAACGACTGCAATAAGACGATCATAATCGATTGTCCGATGTACTTGGGTAACAGCGGCGGGCCCGTCATCGAGGTTGAGCAGGTGGACGCGACCACAAAAAATTTCTACGTCATCGGCGTCGCGACGCAGTTCATCCCCTTTCAGGAAAGAAAGTATGCGGCAAGCGGCGGCACGGAAACGGGCGTTGAGAATTCCGGCTATTCCGTCGTTATTCCGATGGATGTTGTCCTTGATTTGCTTGATTGGTAAGAGGGTATTTAAAGGTTAGGTACCTGGTACCGGCTCCATTAATCCGGTACCAGGTACCTGATTGAGAGAGATGAAATCGATATTGCCCTCCTTCGCAGAAAGCCACGGCTGTCAAGCTTTGATGAATGCGAAGAGGGTACGGCTGCGAGGCTCAATTCGTATGCTTTTGAGCGAAGCAGAGTCATTGCTTCGGAGCGGTTCCGCCCCGCGAAGCGTAAGTCAAGGGGTTGCGGCTGTGAAGCCGCGGGGCTCCACTTTCTTTACGCTACAGATAGATACATTCTGAAGAACCCGCTGTTTTCTCCTTTCCGCTTTTCCCCATTAATGTTTCTGTTTTATGTACCCGGACACAATAGTGTACCTGGTACCGATCCCATTAATCCGGTACCAGGTACACTATTGTAGGTACATAAAGGTGGCACCGGGTAAATAAAACTATTTCCTAAGAAACAGGTGAAAACAAAAGTGACACTTTTAGCATAGGCATGACGTCTAAACATTATCGGAATGCAATCCTCCTTCGCCTATATGGGGTCGCCCATAGTAGCAGGCTACGGAGGATTAAATTCGCACAGTGACTTATGTCGTACTTCGTACTCCATAAGTCACGTGCTCATTTAAGGAGGCAAAAAATGCTAAAAAGATATATTGTTACAATTCTGATTGCTGCTTTCCTCATGCAGCCTTTCTCGGCATTTGCTGGTCCCCCAGGAGGAGGGCACGGATCCCGCGGAGATTTTCACGGAGATCCCCACGGACGCGGAGATTTTCACGGAGATTACGTTGCCCATCGCCTGCCGGCCGGATATATCTCACTTATAGTAGCCGGATTGACCTATCTTTATTGTGAGGGCTTATTTTATAGATACTCCCAAGCTGGCTATGTTGTCGTGCCGCCGCCTGTGGGAGCTGTTGTTCCGGCCCTGCCGCCGGGCTATACGATGGTCATTGTAAATGGAGCACCGTATTACGTTTACGGATATACTTACTATGCGCCGGCCCCTGCCGGCTATATGGTGGTGACGGCACCCGCTACCGCGGTGCCAGTCGCTGTCCCGACGGCAACTCCTGCGGCCCCTCCCGTTTCGTCTCAAGCGGCTTCCTCAGGCGCAACTAGTGCAGCCACAAAAGCCGAGGACAAAAGCGATACCACCGCGTTCGAGATTTATATCGCGAACGACAACGGCAGTTACACGCTTGTAACTCTTAGGAAAACGGACAAGGGTTTTGTAGGACCGCAGGGCGAGCTTTATCCCAACCATCCGACGGTGGAAGAGCTTAAGGCAAGATACACCAAGAAATAGCCGCAAACTTTATGTTTTCCGTTTGAGTGGTGACTTTGTGAGAAAGATGTTAAAATGAAAGCAATCTCTTATAGAGCCGAGGTTAAGCGGCAAGAGGAGGGCACCATCGAAGACATTGAGGTTATCTTAGATATTTTGGCCGGCAATCGTAACGCCTATTCGGAGATCGTCCGCAAGTATGAGGCCCGCGTCCGCGGATATTGCTTAGCGATGCTGTCTAATCCGACGCTGGCCCAAGACGCGGCACAGGATATTTTTATCAAGGCCTATCAGGCCCTTGATAAGTTCCGCGCGGGCTCTTCGTTTTCCACCTGGCTTTACCGTATCGCGGCCAATCATTGCGTTGACGTCTTAAGGAAAGCATCCCGCCGTAAAACCGAATCTTGGGAAGCGCTTTTGGAGCGGGAGGGCGAGAAGGTAGAGGCTTTGTTTATCAGCTCCCAAAATACCGAGCGGGCGGCCGAGAACAACGAACTTATAACTAAAATACTCTCATATCTTCCGGAGCGGCACAGGACAATTATTGTGCTGCGCGAGGTTCAGCGCCTGAGCTACGAAGAGTTGGCCGAAGTGCTGAAATGTTCGATTGACGCGGTTAAAGCCAGGCTCAGGCGGGCGCGCCGGGAGCTGGAATCGAAACTGCGACACTTTTTCAACCGTCGGGCGTCTAAATAACAGAGGCAAAAGCCATGACACATAAGAGAATAAAGGACAGGTTGCTTAACTTTCACGATAGGGAATTAACGGGAGAGGAACGCCGGGAAATTACCGAGCACATCAAAACCTGCGGGGAATGCAGACTGGCCCTTGAGCGATGGGAGTTAATCAGCGGGGCGCTTCGCCGGTCCACCTTAGAGAAAAGCTCGAAGGGTTTTGTCGAGAGCGTCATGGAGCGTATTCCGCTTCCGCAGCAAGCAATTCCGGTACCGCGGCGGAAACTGGTTCCTAATTGGTTAATTCCCGCGCTGGGATACGGGTTCGCGATTTTATTTGTGTTCGCCGCCGTGTCTTACCGGTATCCTACGGTTACGACCGAAAACATTCTGCTGGCAGACGTGCCGCAGGCATCACAATGGATTTTTTCTCCGGAGCTACCGGAGACAACGAAACTATTGGGTATAACAAAGGAGGACGTATGACATTCTCATGGAAAATAAGTTGGCATCAGGTCGCAATCTCCATCGTGATTGGGTTTTTGGTGGGGGCGTTTTACGGGCAGTTGAGCGGCCGGCCGCATTTTCCTAAACCCGGGGAGCATGGCCGCATGAAAGCCAAAATGGTGGAGCATCTCAGCAAGGACCTCAATCTGACGGCGGAGCAAAAAACACAAGTAGAAGGTATTTTTGAGGCCAAACATCCGCAAATGCTTGCGCTGCAGGCCGAGATTCAGCCCAAGTTCGAGGCCTTAAGGCGAGCAACCGATGCCGAGATTCGCCAAATCTTAAATCCGGATCAGCAGAAAAAATTTGACGAGATCAAAGCTAAGATGGAAGAGAGGCATAAAAAGCACGGCGATAAGCTTATGCCCCCCTGTCCAAGAGATTGACCCCCGTATCGGGCACCCGGCACCAAATTGTTCCATCGGAGCCGGGTGTCTGATTTTTACCAAACTCAATCGATAAGGAAGCCATAGATTCCACACCGCTAAGATTTTCCAGCCAGTCTCCGAGACGCGGCCCAAGGGTTGTTTCAAAGTCCGAAGGTAAAGTTCCTAGAGAGGGAAGGCACATTGTGAAAAATCCCTTAAGTTTAATCTTTATTTCCATGATTTCTATATTGTTTATGCCGGCATGGGCGGGTGCGGAAGAAGTTCTGAGTTGGAGAGATTGCATCGAAGAGGCGAGAAAGAATAACCCCGATTTGATTGTCGCAGTGGAAAGCGTCAACGAACAAAAGGCCGGCAAGGCGATAACAGCAAGCGGTTTGTTCCCCCAAATCAACGGTGAGGCAGATATTTCAAGAGCGGCAAATAGCACTAAAAGCGAGTTTTCAAGGACATCCAAGCGCTCGACGAATAATTCGTTTACCTACGGCGTTGACCTCGATCAACTTATTTTTGACGGTTTCAAGACCATTAACGACGTCCACAGCGGTTCAGAGAACATAAAAGCCGCCGAACAAGGTTACCGTTTTACTTCCTCCGATGTAAGACTTACCCTACGCACTGCCTTTGTCAATTTGTTCGGTTCCCAAGAGATGATAGTTGTGGCTGAACAAATCATAAAGATCAGAAAAGACAATCTGGGCCTCATAAGCCTGCGTTATAAATCCGGCCTCGAGCACAAGGGGGCACTGTTGACGGCGGAGGCAAACCTTGCGGAAGCAAATTTCGGCCTTTCACAATCGAAAAGAAACGTGGAATATGCACAGGTGCAGCTGAATAAGGCGATGGGGCGTAAGGAATTGAAGCCAGTATATGCGAACGGAGATTTTACCGTTCGCGATACGGCCCGGGAGAAACCCGACTTAGAGAATTTGGTAAAGAACAACCCTTCTTTACTACAGGCTATTGCGGAGAAAAGGTCGGCTGCCTTCGGCGTTAAATCCGCTTACGGCAACTTTTTTCCGAAGATTACGGGTAATATGGGCGCCGACAAGACAAATTACTACTGGCCGCCACGCAACAGTGAATGGAATATCGGATTGGCTATGAGTGTTCCCATCTTTGAGGGAGGGCTTAAAATTGCTCAACTATCGCAGGCCAAGGCTTTGCACAGACAGACCGAGGCAAACGAGAGAGTCGTAAAAGATGCCGCCATCGTGCTTTTGGAGCAGACCTGGATTAAATTGCAAGATGCTCTCGAAACGGTGGAGGTACAGTACAAAACACTTTTGGCGGCTCAAGAGCGCTCCAATATAGCACAGGCGCAGTATTCGACGGGCTTTATCAGTTTTGATAACTGGATTATAATAGAAAACGATTTGGTTAAAGCCAAGAAAGCCTATTTGGATGCCCAGACAAACGCTTTGCTTGCCGAGGCAAATTGGATTCAGGCGAAGGGAGAGACTTTAGAGTATGAAGAATAAGAAATGGGGTAAGTATATCGTTATCTTTATTATTTTGGTTGCGCTGGCCGTGTTTGCGGTGAATTTGAAGCGCAATAAACCGGACAGTGAGGTAACTAAGGAAATAAAACCCGTTATGGGGGCTATTCAAACAGCCATATCAACTACAGGAACGGTATTGCCCAAAAATCGTCTAGAAATCAAGCCGCCGGTTAACGGCCGAGTCGAAAGTATCTTGGTCAAAGAGGGAGACAAGGTAAAGGTCGGCCAGACTCTGGCTTGGATGAGCTCCACGGAAAGGGCTGCGTTGCTTGATGCCGCTAGGGGTCAAGGCGAGGCCGCGTTAAATTACTGGCAGAATGTTTATAAGCCGATAGGGCTATTGGCGCCTATCGATGGAGAGGTAATTGTGGCAACTATCCAGCCGGGCCAGACCGTTACTACAAGCGAGGCGATAGTCGTGTTGTCGGACCATCTAATCGTAAGAGCAGAGGTTGACGAGACCGACATAGGAAAGGTGGAACTTGGCCAGCCGGCGGTAATCACTTTGGATGCCTATCCCGGAACGGAAATCGAGGCTTCGGTCGAACACATATATTACGAGTCAGAAACCGTTAACAACGTTACGGTGTATAAGGTTGATTTAGTCCCGAAAGAAGTGTCCCCTTTTTTCCGCTCGGGAATGAATGCATCGGTCAATTTCATAGAAGAAAGCAAGAAGGACGTTTTGCTTGTGCCGGTCGAGGCTTTGCATAAAGAGAAAGACAAAAACTACGTTTTTGTGAAGGACTCCGACGCGCAAAAGCCCGTTAAGCGCGCGGTAGAGATAGGTATTTCCGACGACAAAAACGTAGAAATCATATCGGGACTGGACAAAGGCGATAAAATAATAATCACAACCAGAAAATACGTCCTTCCGACGAGCACGGTCGGGGGCAATCCGTTTATGCCCGACAGAAAAAAGAAATGATCGAACTGAGAAATATCCGTAAAACCTATCAGATGGGCGACGTTAAGGTAGAGGCCCTCCTGAACGTATCCTTAAAAGTGTTTCCGGGAGAATTTATCGCGATTATGGGTGCCTCAGGCTCGGGAAAATCCACGCTGATGCATGTCTTAGGTTTGCTTGACCGGCCGGATTCAGGAGAATATTTCTTGGGGGGAGAGGCGGTTACGGAACTTTCGGACAAGGAACTAGCTCTGGTCAGAAACCAGCTGGTAGGTTTTGTTTTTCAGCAATTTCATTTATTGCCGCGGATGACTGCCTTGGAAAATGCGGAGCTTCCCTTGGTTTATGCCGGCAAAAGGCACTTAAAGGAAAAGGCGAAGAGGGAAATCGAAGGGGTAGGTTTGGAAGAAAGGATGTTTCATAGGCCGAGCGAGCTTTCAGGTGGACAACAACAACGAGTGGCGATTGCGAGATCGCTGGTCAATGATCCTCCGATTATCTTAGCCGATGAACCTACGGGCAATCTCGATTCAAAAGCGAAAGAAGAAATAATCTCCATATTAAAAGGCCTTAATCGGAAAGGCAAAACCGTTATCATCGTAACCCATGAGAGCGAGATTGCCTCGCGGGCAGGGCGGATTATTCACATGTGCGACGGCCGGATTACTGACGATAAGATAGTTTCTGACGAGACGGAAGTTTCCGGAACTGTCCTTCGGGAAGATTTGATAAAAAATGTTTCAATAAAGCCGAAGATGGTGGTAAAAGGCAGCATAGAGTTTTTTGATTATCTGCGCCAAGCAGCTTTCGCGATGTTGTCGCATAAGATGCGTTCGTTTTTATCTATTTTGGGCATTTTGATCGGCGTGGCGGCGGTCATTGCCATGCTTGCTGTGGGACGTGGCGCACAGGAATCGATTGAGCAACAGTTGCAGTCTTTGGGCTCTAATCTTTTGATAGTAAGGGCCGGTTCTTCGAAAGTTCACGGGGTAGCTTTGGAAACAGGGTCTTTTACGCGTTTTAACTTTCAGGACGTGGAAGCCATAAAGAAACTTACGGACGAGGTGAAAATTGTTTGTCCTTCCGTAACGGGGCGCGGGCAAATTGTTTATGCGGGTGAAAACTGGAATACTCAAGTTGAGGGTGCAGGAATAAATTACGCCGAATTGCGCTCATCCATCCCGACGATCGGGAGATTTTTTACCGAAGAAGAAGTAAGAATGAGACAAAAAGTCGCTTTGCTGGGCACTACGGTAGTAAAGCAACTTTTTGGCGATAAAAACCCGGTCGGCGAAACTATAAAAATTAACCTGATCAATTTCAAAGTGATCGGTATTTTACCCGCAAAGGGAGCAGCCGGTCCCCGCGATCAAGACGACACGGTGATTATTCCTATAACCACCGCTATGTATAGAGTTCTTGGGAAAGATTATATCGATTCTATTTATGTGGAGGCGAAAGACGCCGATTCAGTCGATAGTGCCGAGGAAGCAATAAATAACCTCGTTATAAAAAACCACCATCTTGTTACCAACGACCAAAAAGATTCGTTTCAGATTCACAATATGTCTGATATCAAGAATGCCTTTAAAAGCACGACCAGAACGATGTCTTTGTTGTTGGGTTCCATCTCTGCGATTTCTCTTTTGGTCGGCGGGATAGGCATTATGAATATCATGCTTGTGTCGGTGACTGAACGCACACGCGAGATCGGGTTGAGAAAGGCGATAGGAGCCACCAATAGAGATATCATGGCGCAATTTCTAATAGAGGCGATGTTGATGTCGTTTATCGGCGGGCTAGCCGGTATTATGCTTGGCGGCGGAATATCGGTTTTGATAACACTTGTAGCGGGATGGGCGGTGAAGATTTCTTTGTCCTCAGTGGTTCTTGCGGCGGTTTTTTCCCTGATCGTAGGGGTAATATTCGGACTCTGGCCAGCGCAACAGGCTTCGCGGCTTAATCCAATCGAAGCATTGAGATATGAGTAACACTAAATGGCGGAAAAATTGGGCTTAAAACATACCTTTCGGGCGTTAAGGCACAGGAATTACCGTCTCTTTTTTATCGGCCAAAGCATTTCCTTAATCGGCACATGGATGCAGCAGGTGGCCGTGAGCTGGCTGGTATATCGCATGACCAATTCTCCGTTCCTCCTCGGCGTAGTCGGGTTCGCGTCTCAGATTCCCACTTTTTTTGTCACGCCGATTGCCGGTGTTGTAGCCGACAAATACGACAGGCACCGTTTGTTGGTGATAACCCAGCTTCTTTTGATGGCGCAGGCCTCTATCTTAGCGGTACTTGTATTGACAAACAGCGTAAAGGTTTGGCACATTTTAGCCCTGAGCGTTTTCCTCGGCACGGTGCATTCCTTCGATATACCGGTGCGCCAGTCCTTCATTGTGAAAATGATCGAGAAAAGGGATGATTTAGGCAACGCGATAGCCTTAAACTCCTCGATGTTTAATGTAGCGCGCCTCGCGGGACCTTCTCTGGCGGGTATCATTATCGCCGTTTACGGAGAGGGCATGTGTTTTCTGATAAACGCCCTCAGCTATATCGCCGTAATCGTGTCTTTGCTGGCGATGAGAATCGAGCGGAGAAAATCAAGGCCGGAGAACCTCGATATTTTACGCGAACTGAAGGAAGGTTTTAAATACGCCTTCGGCATTCCTCATCTTAGGCTGATACTGCTGTTTTTAGGACTGATAAGTTTGATAGCCGTACCGTATCAGACGTTGATGCCGGTATTCGCGCGGGATGTTTTTCACGGAGGGCCGCGCACTCTGGGTTTTCTTGTGGCGATGTCCGGCGCCGGCGCCTTACTGGGAGCTATTTATCTTGCCGGAAGAAAAAGCGTTATGGGGCTTGAAAAAATAATCGCCATTGCCTCGGGTCTCTTCGGGTTGGGGATTATCGTTTTCGCCTGCTCGCGGTGGCTTTGGTTTTCCATGGCGATGATTCTGGTGATTAGTTTTGGAGTTATGGTTCAGATGGCCGCCAGCAACACAGTTCTGCAGACTATCGTGGAAGACGATAAACGGGGCAGAATCATGAGTTTCTACGCGATGTCTTTTATGGGAATGGCGCCTTTCGGGAGTTTGTTGACAGGCGGCCTCGCCGAAAAAATAGGTGCTCCCGCCACCCTCTTTATCTGCGGCGTGTGTTGCGTTATGGGCTCTTTTATATTCGGGAGGAAGCTTCTCAAGGAGCAGCCGCATCCCTTGATGGAAGCGTAAATTTTACGAAATTTGCCAAACTCGAGTTGAATAAATTATGAACATAACGGAATTTACAATATTGACGGCTTTGGGATCTGTCGCCGCCGGTTTTATAGGCGCGCTCACAGGTTTGGGCGGAGGGGTTGTTATAGTCCCGCTTTTGACTCTGGTTTTTGGAGTTGATATACGATACGCAGTAGGTACCTCTCTTATCGCCGTCATTGCCACCTCATCTGGCGCGGCCGCCGCTTACGTCAAAGAAGGCTACACCAATATGCGAATCGGAATGTTTCTTGAGATTGCCACTGTCCTTGGTGCGCTTTTCGGAGCCTGGCTGGCGGTGATAATTCCCACCTCGGCCATTACCGTTATCTTTGGGGTATTTCTACTTTATTCCGCGTATGTGTCGAGACAGCGTCCTATAGTTCCGCCCGCCGGCCTCAAACCGGATCCGTTAGCCGAGCGCTTAGGAATGAACGGAAGTTATCCTGAACCGGAAGGCCCGCGAAATTATAATGTTCATTCCGTTCCGGCGGGGTTTAGCTTAATGTGGGTAGCCGGCATTTTCTCGGGACTGCTCGGCATCGGCTCGGGCGCGCTTAAGGTGCTGGCTATGGATCGGATAATGAAGATTCCTTTTAAGGTTTCCACGACGACCAGTAATTTTATGATCGGAGTTACGGCCGCGGCGAGCGCAGGGATCTATCTTAAGAACGGTTATATTGATCCGGGTCTGACTATGCCGGTTATGTTAGGCGCGCTTATAGGTTCGTTATTGGGCGTGCGCGTGTTATTCAATACGAAACCCAAGATTTTGCGCATCATTTTTAGCATTGTAATTGCCTTGCTTGCCGTTGAAATGATTATTAAAGGTTTTTCGGGGAAAATGTAAATGCAAAGATCTGACGAACAAACAGAAGCGATTATAGGAAGGCTTTTGAGGGTGGGTGTTATTGCTGCCGCTGTCTTTGTCGCTTTCGGAGGAATTTTATATCTCTTTAAGTATGGCCGGATGATCGCCGATTACTCCATATTCCGCGGGGAGCCTTCGGACCTAAAGAGCCTTTCGGGAATATTATCGGATGCCTTAGCTTTGCGCCGACGCGGGTTAATCCAGCTCGGGCTTGTCCTTTTAATTGCGACTCCAATTGCGCGTGTCGTATTTTCTGTCTTTGCGTTTATGCGCCAGCGCGATCTCGCTTATGCAATGATCACACTCGCAGTACTGTCTCTGCTTGTTTATAGTCTTTTGGGAGGGCAATAATCATACATTTTTATGTACCTGGTACCGGATTCAGACATGCGGTACCAGGTACATAAAACGGTACCTTTTAAGAAAGGAGAAAACCAATGAAGACGAAGCTTGCAAGCTTGTTGCTGTTTTTTATGTTTTTTCTCGCGGTCTGCCCGCTCATTGCGCTTGCCGAAAGCTCCGATGAATACACCGGCGCTTATAACTACTCCGGTTCCTATGATGAAGCGCGGGAGACCTCTTCGAATTCTTCCGCGTTTGACGGCGGAAGCGGTTCGACGTATAATACGTCCTCTAGTAGTTATCCGGTCGGGGACGTTCCGGACGTAGGAGACTCGGGACCCGTCGGATACTATGACGAGAGCGGAAACTACCATAGTAACTAACATTTTATAGATTAGGCACCAGATTAAATAAAATGACAAATGACAAAATCCAAATGACAAATGAAATCCGAATTCCAAATAATAAAATAGATCTAGACAAGATGTATATTTGTCATTTTCCCGTCTGCCGGCAAAGCAGGGATTTGAGATTTTATTTGGATTTTGAAATTTGACATTTGGTTTTGCCTTTAGGCGCTCGTAGATATTTATAAAACCAGTACCTGGTACCGGTTTCACGGGTCCGGTACCAGGTACACAAAACAATTCCATAACCCCCTGCGACGGAAAGTGTTGCAGGGGGTTTTTGTTTGAAGTATTATGTTGTTGTTCTAGTAATAGTTTAGGTACCTGGAATTGGTTTCATAAGTACCTGTGAGCGCACCTTTACGTACCTGGTACCGGATTAATGGGATCGGTACCAGGTACGTAAACTCATAAAAAACCTAAAATAACGAAAATGAAGAAGAAAAACATAATCGCGCTTATAGCGGTGCTAATCCTTCTTTTGGGCCTCGCCTTTTGGCACTACATACACACCAAAGAAATAGGTATTTACGGTTTCGTGCCCAAAGAGCCGATAAAAGTCGGCATACTTCATTCGCTTTCCGGCACTATGGCTTTAAGCGAGAAGCCGGTCGTCGATGCCACGCTTATGGCGATAGAAGAGATCAATGCTAAAGGCGGGCTCTTAGGAAGAAAAGTTGAAGCTGTTGTAGCGGACGGTTGTTCTGACGAGCTGATATTCGCAAGAGAGGCAAAGAGGCTCATCGCTGAGGAAAAAGTCAATGTGGTCTTCGGCTGCTGGACTTCCGCCAGCCGCAAGGCCGTCAAGCCGGTATTCGAAAAGTATAAACACCTTCTTTTTTATCCGGTTCAATATGAGGGCCTTGAAGAGTCGCCGAATATTATATATACCGGAGCTGCCCCCAATCAACAGATCATCCCGGCCGTCAAATGGTGTTTTGACAATTTGGGAAAAAGGTTTTTCCTTGCCGGTTCCGATTATGTTTTCCCGCATGTTGCGAACAGAATAATTAAGGACCAAGTCACTGCGCTTAAGGGTGAGATTGTAGGCGAAGAATATATGCTTCTCGGCAACAAAAACGCGAAAGGGCTTGCCGACAAGATTATCGAGGCTAAGCCCGACGTTATCCTAAACACAATCAACGGAGACAGTAACATCTATTTCTTTAAAGAGCTCCGCCGCGCCGGAATTACTCCGGATAAAATACCCGTGATGTCATTTAGTATCGCCGAGAGCGAAGTCCGTGACATAGGTACCGGTATTATGGCGGGTGATTACGCCGCGTGGAATTATTTTCAGAGCGTTGATACGGAACAAAACAAAAGGTTCGTCGGGAATTTCAAGAGAAAATTCGGGCCCGATCAAGTTACGAGCGATCCTATGGAAGCCGGTTATTTCGGCGTATATCTCTGGGCTGAGACGGTGAAATATATTGGGAGTTTTAAAACCGATAAGGTACGCAATTCCGTGAGCAGGCAGAGTTTTATGGCCCCGGAAGGCATGGTGTATGTCGATCATGGAAACCATCATACCTGGAAGATTGTGAGGATTGGCAAGGTAAACAAGGCCGGACAATTTGACATAGTTTGGAGTTCGGAAAAACTTGTCCGGCCCGCTCCCTATCCTCCCTATAGGACAAAATCTGAGTGGAACAATTTCCTCAAGAAGCTTTATCAAACATGGGGCGGAAAGTGGGCGAACACCGTAAAATAGCGGATTCATTAAGGGTTTTTACTATAGGGACGAAACTCCGGGCCGCATTTTTATGTGTGGCGCTGATTCCCTTGATTGTTTTCGCTTGTGCAAGTTACTTTGAATACGCGAAGACAATAAAAGAGGAACTGTTGGATAGCCTTGTAAGCCAATCCGAACTTATAGTAGATAAGATCGAGAGTTACGTACTTGATTATGAAAAAGGTGTTGCAGTGCTCTCATCGCGGCCCGCTCTTACGAATGTCGTCGAGGAGTTAATCAGAATTTTCAAGAGCGGAAAGTTGGAGGCTCAGGAATACGCCGCTTTTTATGAAAAGACCGATGAATACATCCGCTATTTCAAAGACAACTACGGCTATTACAATATTTTAATAATTTCGCCGGAAGGTGATGTAGTGCTCAGCCTTTTGCGCGAAGCGGATCTCGGCACCAATTTAAGCACAGGTCCCTATAAGAACTCGGGACTGGCAAGAATCTTCCGCGCTTCCCAGACATTGTTGGATACAGAAATATCCGATTTCGAATATTACCCTCCATCGAATATCGCCTCCGCCTTTGTAGCCGCACCGATCTTAAAAGATGGTAATGTCATCGGCGTGGTTGCCGCTCAAATAGGTTATGAACGCGTCTATGATTTTCTGGATAAACACGCCGTATTCGGCGATACAGGCGAGACGATGATAGGTTATAGGGTGAGCAATGAAGAGTTGCTGATAGGTTATAGTAAGGAGTATAAGATGCTCGTCCAAAATCAGCCAAAGTTTAACTCGGAACCCGCATTTGAAGGAAGTATAGTTATAGGTTCAGATAAAGGCATTGCCATGCAGCAGGCCGTGTTGGGGAGAAGAGAGCGTGGCGTTTATACTGATTACCGCGGGAAGGAAGTACTCGCGGTTTGCCAGTACCTGCCGTATTTTAACTGGGGTGTCGTTGTAAAGATAAACACCGATGAAGTGTATGCGCCGCTAGTTAAACTTACAAAGTGGATGTCGATGGCGGTATTTTTGCTAGCGTTGTTTGTCGCGTTAATAGCGTTATTTATTTCGCGCTCGATTTCCGCGCCCATTATCCAACTGACCCAAGCCACAAAGGAAATTGCCAGCGGTAATTTGACGGCCAAGATAGCCATTAAGTCGCTCGATGAGATAGGTCAGCTCGCCGTTTCTTTTAACAAAATGACCGAGGAACTGAAGGACGCGCAGGACACGGCCGTAAGGGCCGAGAAATTGGCGGCGATCGGAAAATTATCTTCCGGCATCGCGCATGAGCTCAGAAATCCGTTAGGCGTGATGAAGAACGTGGTATATTATTTAAATATGCTGGAGTTAGGCAAAGACAATCCGGATGTGACGGAAAACATAGAAGTTCTTTCCAAAGAGATAGAGCGCTCGGATAAAATCATAAGCGATCTTCTGGAATTTGCACGGGCGAAAAAGCCGGCCCTTAAATCCGAAAACGTCAACGATATCGTAAAAGACATATTAAAGAGGCTCGAGATAAGCTCTGCGGTGGAGATTACGACAGAATTGGATAATAACCTGCCGGCCGTAGAAGCGGATGCCATCCAGCTTCAGCACGTGTTCTATAACATTGCCACTAATGCACTTCAGGCTATGGAGAAAGACGGCGGCAGGCTTAAAATCAGGACCGGTTTAAAAGGTAATTTTGCGGAGATTTCTTTCGCTGATACCGGTTGCGGAATCCCCGAGGAAAACAGAAATAAGGTATTTGACCCGCTTTTTTCCACAAAGCAAAAGGGCACGGGACTGGGGCTTTCTGTATGCCAGTCTCTTGTTGAAGGACACCATGGCATGATCGAGGTTGAAAGCCAACCCGGAAAGGGAACAACTTTCACGGTTAAACTGCCCGTTAAAAGGAGAGGATAAAATGGGAGATAAAATAAGACTCTTAATTATCGATGACGATGTGGAGCAGTGCAAAACATTAAAGAACATCCTTGATAAAAAAGGGTATGAGACATTTGTGGCCAGCAGTTCTCAGGCGGCGATTGCGTTTGTAAA
>JAQTRP010000034.1 GCA_028711765.1 Candidatus Omnitrophota bacterium
GCTCCACGATCTGGCAACTGTGAGCGAGGCACGGCGCAACGCGAATCTGGGGAGATTCTTCGGTTATAGGATTCCGTGCATTATCGTATCGCGCGGCCAGAAAGTGCCGAAATATTTCCTTGATCGCGCGACAGCGATAAAGGTTCCGATCTTCGTCTCGCCGCTTATGACGGCTACGATCGCGAGCCAGATTACGATTTTTATCGAGGAGGAAACCGCCCCCGAGTCTAGTTTACACGGAACGCTGCTCGATGTCTTTGGAATAGGAACCCTCCTTATCGGGAAAAGCGGCATAGGAAAATCCGAGTGCGCCCTTGAGCTTGTCGAGCGCGGTCATCAGCTTGTGGCCGACGATTTGGTTGAGATTAAACTTCTCGCGGGAAAAGTCCTGATGGGTTACTCGAACGATCTTATTCACCATCATATGGAGATACGCGGGCTTGGCATTATAAATATACGTTCTATGTTCGGCGCGGGCGCCGTGCGCAATCAGAAACGAATCAGCATGGTGGTGACTTTGGAAAAGTGGTCAAAGAGGGCGGAGTATGACCGCCTGGGCTTGGAGGACAGGACTTATCCTATTCTGGGAATCGACCTGCCGCACCTTATTATTCCGGTGCGGCCCGGCCGGAATATACCGATCTTAATCGAGGTCGCGGCGCTTGGCCAGCGGGCGAAGCAGATGGGGGAGCATCCCGCTCAGGAGTTTAACCGCCGTCTAATCGCCAGCATGGCGGAAACCGAGGCCGCGGGCGAGGAGGGTGGGGCATGAAATTCTTTAAGTGGTTTTATCCGGGGCTCGGTATCAAACGCTGGATCTTTCTCTGCTCGGTGGGGCTTTTTATGATCATATTGGTCGCCCTTTCCGCCGTGAAATCATTTTCTAGAGTCAATGTGCTGCTTGCTTCCTTCGCGACGGCGCTGCTTATATTCGGCATCTTTCTTGTTATCACCGCGATCAAGAATATTCTGCGTATGTTTGTGAGGACGCTCGCCCCGCAGAAAGAGGAGGACCTGCTCGACCTTATATATCAGCGGCGCCAGGAACGCTTTCTTGAGAAAGGCCCCCATGTTGTCGCTATAGGCGGCGGCACGGGCCTGAGCATGCTCCTTCACGGTCTTAAGGAATATACGAATAATATTTCAGCTATCGTCACCGTGACGGATACGGGCGGAAGCTCGGGGCGCTTGAGGGATGAGCTCGATATCCTGCCGCCGGGAGACATCCGCAACTGTCTTGTCGCGCTTGCCGATGCCGAGCCTCTCATGTGCGATCTTTTCCAGTACCGTTTCGAGAACGGCTCAGGACTCAAGGGGCATAATTTCGGCAACCTCTTTATCACGGCACTTTCCAAAGTTACCGGAGATTTTGAGCGGGCGATAAAGGAGTCGAGCAAAGTGCTCGCCATCCGCGGCAGCGTCATCCCGTCGACCCTCGAGGATATAACGTTGGTGGGAGAATTCCGCGACGGTTCGCGTATCGAGGGCGAGACCAACATAACAGAGCGGGATAAGCCCATCAAGTGCGTGACGCTTGAGCCCCGGAACTGTCGTGCCACGAAAGAGGCGTTGGACGCGCTGGAGAATGCGGATCTGATAATTTATGGGCCCGGCAGCCTTTACACAAGTATTCTTCCCAATCTTCTTATCAGCGATCTCTTGAAAAAAGTTCTCGAGAGCAACGCCCGCAAGTTTTATATCGCAAACGTGATGACGCAAGCCGGCGAGACGAACGACCTGAGTGTTTCAGAGCACCTGAGGGTTCTTATCGAGCATACGGATCCGCGGCTTGTGGATACGGTTTTTATTAATACGGCCGAGGTTCCGCCCGAGCTCATTGAGAAGTACCGCGCCGAAGAATCGGAGCCCGTCGCGTTGGACATAGATCGCATCCGCGAAAAAGGGTACGAGGTCGTCGAAGGAGATATGGCCTTATTTGGCGAACAGGTCCGTCACGACCCGAAGAAACTTTGTAATTTAATATTCAACACGCTGCTCAACAAGAAATCAGCGTCGTAATCGTATAAATAGAAGGCCGGCGAGAATGTCGGCGTCAATAAAGAGTCTCTTTATGAAGGAAAAGCACTCTAAAAATGAGGCCGCAGAAGAGGTTCTAGAGAGACACTTTACGATCAGGAACAAACTCGGCCTGCACGCCCGGCCGGCGGCGCTTTTTGTACAAACGGCGAATAAGTTTGAGAGCGATATATTTATCATAAAAGGGAAACAGAAAGTGAACGGCAAGTCCATTATGGGTATTATGACTTTAGCGGCAGGGCCGGGCACGGATATCACTATCAGAATTGTCGGTTCCGATGCTGCCGAAGCGCTTCGGGAACTTAGTAAACTTCTGGAAAGCAACTTTGGGGAATAAAAAATGGAGACCTTAAAAGGCATACCGGTATCGCCGGGAGTGGCGATAGGGAAAGCGCTCGTCTTCCACGGCGAGGACATTGTTGCGCCGCACGAGGAGATTACCGAAACGGATATCCCCAAGGAGATCGCCCGTTTTGAGGACGCGCTTACCAAGACCCGCGCCGAACTCCTTAAAATCCGCAAACAGCTCTCCGAAGATATTGGGCGGGATCACTCCGATATCTTCAATGCCCATCTCCTGATTCTCGAAGACCGCGCCTTGATTGAGGACGTCATCTCGAGAATTAAAGAAGACCACATTAACAGCGAGTATGCGTTCAGCGTAGTTATTCAGAAGTACCTCTACGCTTTTTCTCAGATCGACGACGAATATCTCCGCGAGCGCATCTCCGACATTAAAGACATAGGCCGGAGGCTTTTAAAAAACCTGATGGGGCGCGATACGGAAACCCTTACCGATCTTAAGGAAAAGGTAATTATTATCGCGCACGACCTTTCGCCATCCGATACGGCATCGATGGATAAAGCAAGGGTGATCGCGTTCGCGACCGACATAGGTGGTCCGACCTCGCACACCGCAATTATGGCGCGTTCTCTGGAGATTCCGGCTGTCGTAGGCCTCGAGCGGGTGAGCGAGGTGGTCGCAAACGGGATCCATATTATCATCGACGGAAACCGCGGCCTTGTCATAATCGAACCTGACGAGGAGACGATCGACAGGTACGAGGCGAAGGAAAAGCGCTTCGCAGGCTATATCCACGAACTCGAAAAGCTCCGCGACCTCGAGGCCGAGACGCAGGATCACCACAAGGTTGAGCTGGCCGCAAATATCGAGTTTCCGGATGAAATTCCGTCCGTGATCGCGCACGGCGCGAAAGGTATCGGCCTTTACCGCAGCGAGTATTTTTATCTAAACCGCGACGACCTGCCTACCGAAGAAGAACAGTTCACGGCTTATAAGAGAGTCGCCGAAGAAATCGCGCCGCACCACGTGATCGTACGCACGCTTGATCTCGGCGGCGATAAGTTCCTTTCTTCGCTCGATGTTCCTTACGAGATGAACCCGTTTTTAGGCTGGCGGGCGATAAGGTTCTGCCTCGCGCGGACCGATATTTTCAAGACACAATTGCGCGCCATCCTGCGAGCGTCTCATTACGGGAACATAAAGATTATGTATCCCATGATCTCGACTTTGGGAGAGCTTGAGGAAACGGAACGCATACTTAATTCGGTTATGAAGGATCTCAAGAAAGACGGCATACCCTTCAACGAGGAGCTTGAAGTGGGCGCGATGATAGAGATCCCCTCGGCGGCCATAATCAGCGATATATTGGCCGAAAAGGTAGATTTCTTTTCGATCGGAACGAACGATCTTATCCAATATACTCTTGCGGTCGACAGGGTGAACGAGAAGATCGCCTATCTTTACGAGCCGACGCATCCGGCCATACTCAAACTCATAAAACTTGTGATTGAAAACGCCCATGCGGCCGGTATATGGGCTGGTACCTGCGGCGAGATGGGGAGCGATCCGGCGCTTGCCGTCTTGTTGATCGGTTTAGGGGTCGATGAAATTTCGACGAGTCCGCTGGCGCTGCCACAGGTGAAAAAGGCGATCCGCTCCGTTAGCATAACGCAGGCGCGCGAAATCGCCGCCCGGGCTTTAAAGTTTAAAACCGGCAAAGAAATTAAAGAATATGCCGATAACTGTCTCGGTGAAATTGCGCCGGATTTAGTGGAGGAGTTATAAAATGACCGATAACATTTTGGATGATGCAAAGACAATCGCTTCTGTCGATGAGTCGAATATGGGAGAAAAGATCCGGTCGTTCTCCGATCAGGTTGAGAACGCCTACCGCATAGGAAAGGAGTTTTCTCTCGATACTAAGCCGTACAGAGATATCGACAAGGTGGTATTCACCGGCCTTGGGGGTTCGGCGATAGGGGCGGATCTTATCTCGTCGTTTGTGAGGCCCACCTCGCGCGTTCCTTTTTTTGTGAGCCGCAATTATTTTCTTCCCGGGTGTGTCGATAAAAAGACCTTGCTTGTTATTAGCTCCTACTCCGGTGACACGGAAGAGACCCTTTCTGCGCTTGGC
This sequence comes from Candidatus Omnitrophota bacterium, assembly GCA_028711765.1. Classification (GTDB taxonomy): domain Bacteria; phylum Omnitrophota; class Omnitrophia; order Omnitrophales; family JAQTRP01; genus JAQTRP01. The sequence goes on from JAQTRP010000034.1 coordinate 4,476, forward strand.
GACGGGCTCAAGAAGGGGGCGCGTATTTTGGCTATATCGACAAACGGGAAACTCGAAGGAGAGTCGAAGAAGCAAGGTTTCCCTTGCGTTAAAATCCCAGCGGGGTTTCCGCCGCGCGCGGCCCTGGGCTATTCTTTTTTCCCTCTGCTCGCCGTTCTTACGGGTATCGGGCTCGTGGAAGATTGCTCGAAACAGGTTAAGGAAACCGTATCTTTACTTAAAAAGTTATCGGCCGAGCAATACGGAATAAATGTGCCCTTTGAAAAAAATCAGGCGAAACAAATCGCGCGCGAACTCTACCGCCATTTCGTTCTCATTTATGCTGCGGACGGTTATTTCGGCACGGTGGCGCTCCGCTGGCGGGGACAGATTGAGGAAAATTCCAAGGCTATAGCTTCTCACCACGTGCTGCCTGAGATGAACCATAATGAGGTCGTAGGCTGGCGCGAGCCGGCGGGCCTCCTTAAAGAGTCGCGCGCCGTGATACTGCACGATAAAGGCGACTATCATAGAGTTAGTCTCAGGATGAAAATCACGCGCACCCTGATTGAACGCGCCGGCGGAAAAGTAATCGAGGCGGTATCACAGGGCGAGTCGGTGCTCGCGAGAATGTTCTCCCTTATTCACTTGGGCGATTATGCGAGCTATTATCTTGCTATTTTATACGGAAACGATCCGACTCCCGTTGAGGTGATTAATTACCTCAAAGGGGAGCTGGCTAAGGACAAACAATTCTGATCTTATGAATGTAGTTCTCTTGTGCGCGGGGTACGCGACGCGGCTTTATCCTCTTACGCTTGACCGGCCCAAGCCGCTTCTTGAGCTTGCCGGGAAGCCCATAATCGAGCACATTTTGGGGCGCCTTAAGTCCGTGTCCGGACAGGTCGATAAAATCGCGGTTGTCACTAATGCGAAGTTCCGCCCGCACTTTGAGGAATGGGCGAAAAGCGTTTCTTTTCCCGTGAAGATCGATGTGGTTAACGACGGGACAACCTCCAATGAGACAAGGCTCGGAGCGATCGGAGATCTTGAGCTCGCGATTGATAAGGGGATGAAAGATAAGGATATCCTTGTTTTGGCGGGCGATAACGTTTTCACCTTCGATCTAGCCCCGTTTATTAAGGAGGCCGAGGGCCATCGGCCTTCTATCACGGTCGGGGTTTCGGACGTTAAGGATACGGCGCTCGCGAAACAGTTCGGGATCGTTAAGTTTGACGGCAAAAAGCGCATAGAGCTCTTTGTGGAAAAACCCCAGAACCCGCCCTCCACGATGGCATCTCTGGCGTTATATTATTTTCCCAAGGAGTCGCTCCGCCTGCTCGATTTGTATGAGCGCCAGGGGGAACAGGACGCGCCGGGTTATTTCATCAGCTGGCTCATCGGACGCGAGACAGTGTTTGCGTATCCGTTTGAGGGGACATGGTTCGATATCGGGACAAAGCCCGGCCTGGAACTTGCGGGTGAGTTTTTTAGGAAGTGGAAGGGCTGATTAGAGTGGTACCCCACGCTGCTGTGTGGGGAATTTCGGAAAGATTCCACACGCGGAAGCGTGTGGAGTAGAAAAGGAAAGGAAAGGGAAAAGATGAAACTCGATCGACATCTGTTTACTTCAGAGTCAGTAAGTGAGGGGCATCCGGACAAAATCTGCGACCAGATTTCGGATGCTATTCTCGATGCCGTTATGAAGGAGGACCCGAGCGGGCGCGTGGCATGCGAAACGTTGGTGACAACAGGCCTCGCGATTATCGCGGGCGAGATAACCACATCGGCGCAGCTCGATATTACCTCCATCGCGCGCGGCATAATCAAGGATATCGGTTATACCAAGGCCGAATACGGTTTCGATTCCGAAACCTGCGGAATCATAACCTCCGTGAAGAAACAGTCTCCCGATATCGCTATGGGAGTCGATACCGGCGGAGCGGGAGATCAGGGCATGATGTTCGGTTACGCGACCGATGAGACGCCGGAATTTATGCCTCTCCCGATTTTGCTGGCGCACCGCCTCGTGAGGGAACTCGCGAAGATAAGGAAGACAAAGGAGCTTACTTATATCCGTCCGGACGCGAAGTCTCAGGTTACGGTCGAATATGAGAACGGCAAGCCGAAACGCATCGACGCGATTGTTATAAGCACCCAGCACGACGGCGATGTCGAGATTAAGACTATAAAAAAAGACGTGGAGCGCATTCTAATCAAGCGGGTTATTCCCCAGCAGTACCTTGATAAGAATACGAAGCTTTATGTAAATCCTACGGGACGCTTTGAAATCGGCGGTCCCCACGGCGACACGGGCCTGACGGGCCGCAAGATTATAGTAGACACCTACGGCGGTGTCGGCGCTCACGGCGGCGGATGTTTCTCCGGCAAGGATCCGACCAAGGTTGACCGCTCGGCCTCTTATATGGCGCGCTATATTGCGAAAAATCTTGTCGCATCCGGTGTCGCGAGCCGCGTCGAGATTCAGATTGCGTACGCGATCGGAGTGGCGGAACCGGTTTCCGTAATGGTTAACACCCACGGGACAGGTAAGGTTTCGGATGAAAAAATCGTGAAAGGTGTAAGAAAAATCTTCGATCTTACCCCGAAAGGTATTATCACAGGTCTTAAGCTTAGGCGTCCGATATACCGCCAGACGGCGGCTTACGGGCACTTTGGGCGCGAGGAAGACGGTTTTACGTGGGAAGAGCTCAACGACGTTAAGCAGGTAAAGAAAGAGATAAAGTAAGCGAGGCCACAACTTACTAAACGAAGTGAAAGTAAGTTGTATGGCCGGCCTCATCCCGCGTCCTCCGCGATGCGGGATGAGACGCATAGCCACTTACCCTTGACATTTTCGAGGTCGAAAATGTCAAGGGTTTAATTCGCGCGTACAATTTACGTCGCGCTTTGCGCTCCGTAAATTGCGCGCTCATTAAAGGAGGTTATCCCATTGAAGTACGACGTTAAAGATATTAGCTTGGCAAGCAAAGGAAAATTACGTATCGAGTGGGCGGCGCGCAGCATGCCGGTGCTCGAGCTCATCAGGGAAAGATTCCAAAAGGAGAAACCGCTTAAGGGCGTGCGTCTGGGGGCGTGCCTTCACGTTACAACCGAGACTGCGAACCTTATGCTCACCCTTAAGGCCGGCGGCGCGGAGTGTTACCTCGCGGCCTCCAATCCCCTGAGCACTCAGGATGACGTTGCGGCTTCTCTTGTAAAAGATTACGGGATTCCCACGTTTGCCGTAAAAGGTGAAGACAACAAGAGATATTACAGGCACATCAACACCGTTCTTGACGCCAAGGTCAACCTTACGATGGATGACGGCGCCGACCTTGTTTCCATGATTCACTCCAAACGGCGCGACCTTGTATCTGACTTATACGGCGGGACAGAAGAGACCACGACGGGCGTTATCAGGCTTCGCAGCCTTGAGAAGCGCAAACTTCTCCTTTTCCCGATTATCGCGGTAAACGATGCCGAGACGAAGCACTTTTTTGATAACCGCTACGGCACAGGCCAATCGACACTCGACGGGATAATTCGCGCGACCAACATCCTGCTTGCCGGCTCAACTGTTGTTGTGTGTGGTTACGGCTGGTGCGGGCGGGGCGTCGCGAACAAGGCCCGTGGTATGGGTGCCCATGTAATCGTGACCGAAGTCGATCCCCTAAAGGCGCTCGAAGCGGTGATGGACGGTTTTCAGGCTATGCCCATCAAGGACGCGGCCAAGGTCGGTAATGTTTTCGTCACCGTGACAGGCGATATAAACGTGATCCGGAAAGAGCATTATCCCCTTATGAAAGACGGTGCGATTCTCGCTAATTCCGGCCATTTCAACGCGGAGATAGAAATTCCCGCGCTTGAAAAATTGGCAGCGAAGAGACGTTTTATCCGTGATTTCGTCGAGGAGTTCACTCTCCGCGGCGGAAAGAAAATCTTTCTCCTCGCGGAAGGCAGGCTGATTAATCTTGCCGCCGCCGAGGGCCATCCCGCCTCCGTTATGGATATGTCTTTCGCGAATCAGGCCCTTTCGGCCGAGCATATGGTGAAGGAAGGCCATCGTCTCGAGCACAGGGTGTATGGGGTTCCCGAGGCAATCGATAAGGAAATTGCCCGCCTGAAACTTAAGGCGATGAATATTAAAATCGATACCCTCACCGAGGAGCAGAAGAAGTATCTTGCCTCTTGGGAGATGGGGACGTAAGGGCAGTAGATAGTTGATGGTGAATAGGGAATAGTAGAAAACGAAGATGCCATCGCGAGTCCGTTACAATTTGTGGCGGACTCGCGACGACGGCCCCCAAATAACTTAATGAAATTCCTCAAAATTGCCCCCATTTTATTTCCCGTCTTTATCCTCACAAGTTGCGCCGGCGTCAAAGAAGAGATAGCTTTTACAAGGGAAGACAAAACAGTGCTTTCCGCGGAATCTATTTCCGTGAGCCCTCCCTTGACCAAATTCCAGGTAGGCGAGCATGCGACTTACGAAGTCCGCTGGGTCGGTATTCCGGTCGCCACGATCACCTCAACCATAAAAGGTATTAAGAAGATCGACGGGCGCGATGCTTATTTTATCGAGGCAAGTGCGCGCACAAACAATTGGGCCTCTCTTATATGCCGGATTGATGACAGATTCCGCACCTATCTTGATACCGAAAAGCTCGTCCCTTTAAGGAGTGAAGACCGCCGCTCGGAGGGTTTCTATCGCAAGGATGCCGTGACGATACTGGATCATGAAGCCGGCAAGGCTTATTTCGAAAATTACAGGGACAGATCCCAAAAAACATTTGACATACCTTCGGGGCTTCAAGACCTACTCAGTACGTTTTATTATATGCGCACAATAACCTACGGTGTGGGCGATCGCGTGTCTCTCTATGTAGACTTTTCGGAAAGGATATATCTGATTGAGGGAAAGATAGAAAAAAAGGTTTTTCTGACTATACCCCGCCGCGGTACTTACGAAACTGTTTTCACGCGTCCTCAGGCGAGCCGTGAAGGCAAGACGGTAAAGGACGGAACGGCACAGGCGTATTTTACGGTGGATGAGCGGAGGGCGCCGCTTCAATTTACCGTTAAGGCGCCTCTTTTTACAAGCCTTACGGCAACTTTGGTGAAGGTTGAAGTGCTGGATAGCGAGGGACTGGCGTGTTTGGACAAGGAGAAGCGATGAAGATAAAGCGTTTTCTTCTTACGTCATTATTTATTTTACTGGTTTCTGGATGCGCGCGCACCGAAGAGAAGACATGTTTCCTTGGTCCGAATGAGGCCGCCATTATTTCCGTGGAAGGCGATGTGAAGGTTATCGCGGACGGGGAAGAGAAGAAGGCCGAGGAGGGCATGATTATCAAGGCGGGGGATAAGGTTAAGACCGCCGCCGGCTCGAGTGCCGAGATTGCTTATGACGGGGCCTGCAAAAATCTCACACGGCTTGACGAGAATACGGAAATGGCGGTCACGGCAGTCTCGCCCACCCGGCTTGAGATGACTATGGGGAGGCTTTTTGCGGGGCTCGAGGCGCTCAAGAAGGACGAACCCTTCGAGGTCCGGACTCCTACCTGCGTCGCCGCCGTGCGGGGAACGGAGTTTGACGTCGCTATTAAGGACGGTGAGTCGGAAGTAAGGTCTTTTCAAAACGAGGTGACGGTCTACGGTATTGATAAAGAAGGTAAACTTTTTGATGGGCGTCCCCTCAAGGCCGGTGGAAAGATAGGCGTCGGGCGTTTTATGGGGCCGGGTAATGTTTTTAAGATGCAGAAAGGGGAGTGGAAAGAAGGGCGGAATTTCGGTAAGATGATGCGTGGAAGGGTCGCCCAGTTTAAGCAAAGATCCGGCGGCCGTTCCCCTTTTGTACGCGGTAGACAAGGTGGCCAAGGGCCGTCCGGTGTTCTTAAGCGGCAAGACAAACAGCAAGGTCAGGGGCAAAAGAGCCAAGGGCAAAAAAGGGGAATGCTTGGCGCGAATCGTGCCTCCGGTGGCGGTCAGGGGCGCGGGCTCCTCGGGAAGGTTTTACAACAGAGCAAGACAGGCCTTGGCGCGAACCGTACCTCCGGCGGGAGCGGTTCAAAACCCGGACCAAAACGTAATAAATAAGGAACAGTAATATGATTAGCAAAAAGGCATATATTCTTCTTATTGTTTGCGGCATAATTCTGTGCGATGTTTCTTTAGGTGTTGCGCAGCGTGATGTGTTCGATCGCAATATCAAGATTGAAGTGGTGATTAAAAAAGCGGGTTATCATACCGCTGTCTCGGGCGAGAGCACTCTCAAACAGGAGACGAGACAGGAAATTGTTGTGTTAAACAATCACGAGGCAACGCTTTTTGTAGGGAAAAGAGTACCTTACGTGAACTGGTTCCGGGATTATTTGCACAGGAGCGGTTACCTTGAGGCGACTGTCGATTTTAGGGATGTGGGAACCCAGCTTAAAGTGAGGCCGCGCATTGTTCAAGGCAATATCATTGAAGTTACTGTCACCCCCGAGATTTCTTACGAGACAGTTAAGGGATATCGTGATATAAAAATAGACCGCCTTTCGACTACCGTAATGGTATCCGATGGCGAGTCTATTATACTCGGCGGCAGTGCGACCAAAGAGCAGTTTGAGCGGCAGTTTAACGAGTATTTTTACAAGGATGAAACCGGCGAGGCGGTTATAGTTACCCTTACGCCGAGAATTATGGAATAAAAATGCAGTTTTAAATTATAAGTCTTAAGTTTTAAGCAAAAGATTAGAATGAAGTAAAATAAGGGGGCAACGTTATGAAGACCGGATTGGTAGTAAAATTAGCGGCTATCTTTGTATTCGTAATCTTTGTTACAACGTCTTTTTCTGTATTTGCGCCCCGCACTTATGCGGGGAGGGAGCTTGTGATCGCGGATTTTGATTCCGGGACCAAGCCCAACAACGTTGACGGCGATTTCGGCTCTTGGGAGAAAGATCCGAGCGATACCGATCAGTCGTGCGTAATGGAATTTACGGAGGACGACGCGCTTGGCGACCCCGCGGGGTCTTCGATACGGCTCCGGTATGACGTTGATAGTCCCAAGGGTTGCTACAACGGTTTCTGGATGCGTACTTCAGGGGTCGACGCGACGGACTATACGACGCTGAATATTTACGTTAAGGGAGATAAAGAGGCGGGCTACCCATCGGAAGTAAAGCTTGAGCTTAAGGACAGAAACCGCAAGGCGGGCACTTACATCTTAAAGGGCATTACGGACAAATGGAAGAGGTTTGCTATTCCGCTAAATAGCTTCCGCGGCATGGAAGACAAGGCGCACCCCGACGAATTCGTCATTGTGTTTGAGGATACAAAGACGAGGCCGAAGAAGGGCGCGATTTACGTGGATCAGATATACTTGACGAATGTGTTTGACATGTAAGAAATGACAAATGACAAAATCCAAATGACAAATAAATCTAGATTCAAATCCAAATAATGCAATAGTGCATCCTTGTGTTTTGGATTCATTTCGTGATTTTGTTATTTGAGATTCATTTGGATTTTGGAATTTGACATTTGGATTTTTGGTTCTCTATTATGGCAAAAATACTAATTCTAACTTTATTCCTTTTTGTTGCTGCGCCGGTTTATGCTCAGCCGCAGGGGGAATATGTCCCTCAGCTGAAGTTCGGTCTCGGCAAGAAGCTTCCCTCGGCTAGCCGCGTACTTCAGGTTTATGACGCGCAGGCTATCGAGGTGGAAGGCGTCGGAGATGTTGTCCTAATTGGTGTAAGCGCGGTAGGCTCCGCCAATCCTGAGATGGCAGAGGACAATAGCCGCGAGGCGGAAAGTTATATCCGCAAACTCGTTGCCGGCAGAAAAGTAGCCCTCGAGTTTGACGAAATGGATTCTTATTCCGGCAACAGTGACAGCAAAGGGCGTGCCCTTGCATATGTTTATCTTGTCGATAAGGAATCCCAGGCGGAATGGTCCCAAGCCGAGTATGAGCGGGCAGCGGTGCTCAATAAAGACTCCGGCCTCGAAGAGGATCCGCTCGCGATAAAGAAGCAAAAAATAAGTTTTTGTGAACATGAATTCGCTCGTGCCACCGAGAGGCACGATATAAAAGTTTCCTTAAACGCCCTGCTTATCCGTGACGGTTACGCGACAGTTTCTTCCGATCGTCCGTTTACGTTCCGTGAGGATTTTAAAAAACTCGAGCGCGACGCAAGGACAAGCAGGCGCGGATTATGGAAGCAGTAAATTAAAGTATCCGCCTTCGCCCATATTAGGCAGGCCTACGGAGCAGGCTACGGCGCCTGCCTGCCGGTAGGCAGGGATTAAATTCCCTCCTACGCTGTGATGTTTACGCTCACAGCTTCGGAGGGCAGGCGGCCATACAATTATTGATAGAGAAGTAATCTCAGAGCAATGAATGTAGATCCCTCGGTCACTCCCTGACGTCGTGACCTCGGGATAAATTCGCACCTGTAACTTACGCTCCTTCTAGTCGCGTAAGTTACGTGCTCATTTAAGGAGGTAAGATATGGTAAAGGTGATGATGGCGAAGGAAATTGTCCTAACGGTTCCGAATAAGGTCGGTGTTATGGCAAAGATATCTAAGGCGTTGGCCGACAAAGGGGTAAATATCGAGGGTGTCGCGGGCTACGCTAAGAGTGATGCGGAGGCAGAGGTGATGATTGTAGTGAATAGGGCGGTGGCAGGGCTTGATAAATTGGATTTAGGCGGCCGCGTGTCTATGAAAGAAAGAGACATGCTTCTCCTGGAAGTCGAGAATAAGCCGGGTGCCCTAAAAGAAGTTTTTGAAAAGCTGGCCGCGGGCGGCGTGGATATAAGATATCTCTACGGAACTGCCTGCGCTTCGGGTTGCCCCTCAAGGCTTGTTTTGTCGACGGGTGATAATCAAAAGGCATTGGGCATTCTGAAGAAATAAAGCAACGATAGTCAAGGCCATGTCTCTGGGCTAAAACAGCTCAGAGCATGGTCTTATGTCTAGAAAGGTTGAATCTATGGACTGGAAGGTATTTTTGGCGACGTTCACGGCGGTTTTTGTCGCGGAGCTTGCCGATAAGACTCAATTAGTCGGCATTGGCATGTCGGCAAAGTCCGGGAGGCCTCTGACGGTGCTGCTCGGTTCGACATGCGCCTACATTGTTATAACCGCGATTTCAGTCGTAGTCGGCGCGGTACTTGGAAAATATATCAGACCCGAAATCATAAGGTATTCCGGCGCCGGATTGTTTATAATAATAGGTGTTTTGATACTGATCGGGAAGATATAGGGCGAAACCTATGAAATGGCCAACGATAGTCGGGTATATTGCCGCGATTTCTACGACCGTAGCGTTTATTCCGCAGCTTATCAAAAGCCACAAGACAAGGCAGACCAAAGACATTTCCTTCGGGATGTATCTTCTTTTTTGCTTTGGTCTTCTGATGTGGACGATTTACGGAATTGCGTTGAAAAGTGCCCCCATCATCCTCGCCAACATAGTGACCCTGGCAATGGGTATATATATCCTCATATTGAAGTCGAAACACGGTTAGCGTTTGAAAGGGAGGAGGCCGTTATGGGCGACCAGTTTGATGACCTTGTGCCGGACGAGGAAGAAGTAGACGAACAGCCGCTTTATCTTTCTATGTGTGAATCGGAGGAGCAGAAGATTCATCTTGTGAGGCAGAATCTCGAGAGATACAACCGCGACGTAGATAGAATCGCGAAGGTACTTCAGGCAAGCACAGAAGAGATCGAGCGCATCATCGACGAATACGGGCTTTAGGAGACAGGCGATGGATTTTTGGGATGTCGTAACGGGCCGGCGCTCCGTGAGGAGTTTTCTTGATAAACCAGTAAGCGACGGGGATATCGGGAAAATAGTCGCGGCGGCCGCGGTGGCCCCGAGCGCGGGTGACCAGAAGAACTGGCGCTTTATCGCCGTAAAAGATACGAAACTGAGAGGCGATATGCGCGAGGCGGTTATCTCAAGAATCAATGGGCTTACGGCGAAGATGGCGTCGCCGCGTGCGAGGAAGGAGTTTCTAGGTTACAGCCGCTATTTTACCTTTTTCGCGGACGCGCCGTGCGTTATGGCCGTTGTAATGACGCCTTACGATTCGCTCACCGGCAGGATTCTCGCCCGCGTTGAGGGCGATAAACTTTATATCTCTACGGCCGGGCTTCAATCGGTATCGGCCGCGGTCGAGAATTTAGTCCTTGCCGCTGAGGCCCTCGGTCTCGGCTCATGCTGGATGACGGGGCCCATGCTCGCACGGTTCGGGCTTGAGAAAATCCTCGGCATCAATTCTCCGGACCAACTGATTGCCCTCGTGCCCATAGGCTATCCGAAGACCGAGCCAAAGCCTAATAAGCCGCCAAAGGATTTGGATTCAATCCTCACTTATTTATAAGGACATCGTTCCTAACTATCGTTATTGTATAGCTTTACGAAAGGCGATTCCAAATCTCAGATTATATTCTAATTAAAAGGAGAGTCAAGCCATGCTGTCTAAAATAGAGGTGGGCGGAGTTAATCCGGCAATCAGAGATCTCGTCCGGAAATATACCGAAGAGGCGATTCACATCTTTGGAGAAAACTTGCGTTCCATCATTCTTTTTGGCAGCGCGCTTGAGGAAGGGTTCTGTCTCAGGAATTCTAACATTAATTTAATTCTTATCTTGCACGCTATCGATGCCTACGTACTCGAACGGGCATTTTCCCTTGTGCGTAAAGGTATGAAAAAGAAAATAGTTGCCCCTCTTTGCTTTACGGAGGAACACATAGAATTATCCAAGGATTCGTTCCCCATGGAACTTCTCGAAATCAAAGAGCAGCATCTTGCGCTTTACGGCGGCGATCCGTTCGTGGCCATCGAGGTCCCGGCGGCCGGCCTAAGGCTCGAGTGCGAACATCAGGTTAAGGGAATGCTTGTCAGACTCAGGCAAAGTTTTCTTGAACTCGGCCCGCGGGCGAAGGGGATAGACCGTTTGCTTCTCAGTTCCTTCTCTTCGCTCCTTCCCGTTTTCCGCACTATCCTACGCTTGAGGCGAGAGTCTATTCCCCAAGACAAGGAAGCGCTGATTAAACGGATATCAGAATTGCTTTGCCTTGATTCGGAGGTCTTTCTAAAGCTTCTCCGGCATAAGGAGAAGAGGGAGATGATCAGGCCGGAAGGGGCGGTAGAGTTTTTTAATCGCTATCTTCACGAATTAACGTCGCTTTCTTTGAAGATCGATCACATGGCGATATGAAACCGATGTATAAAAAGCTCTTCCTTGCCGCTTTTTTTATTCTAGCCTTTCTTGCCTCAGGAATTAAAAACGCTTGTCTGTGGGCGCAAGACGACAGAGTCAAGCCACCCAGAAATTACGTCAGCGACTTCGCGGAGATAATCGGCGAAGACACCGAAAGCAAACTCAACGCACTCTTAAGTCGCCTCAAGGAGAAGACGACGGCAGAAGTCGCCGTCGTAACTATTAAGAGCCTCAACAGCGACACCGTTGAAAATTACGCTTCGCGTCTCTTTGAACAATACGGTATCGGAAAGTACGGCAAGGACAACGGCGTCCTTCTTCTTGTCGCCGTAGGCGACAAGAAGTTAAGGATCGAGACCGGCTACGGCCTTGAGGGCGCGCTGCCTGACGGCCTTTGCGGCGAGATTATACGCGACGATATTGTCCCTTATTTTAAACAGGGGGACTACACGCGCGGGGTTTTGGCGGGCACTCTTCATATTGCGGAGATTGTTGCGAAGGAGTACAATTACGATTTAGGGCAGGATCTATCCTTGCTCGCGATAGATGCACCTAAGCCCCGGCACGTCAAGAGTTCACCTTTTGTAAATTTTGTTGTTCTGGTCTTAATATTTCTTTTTTGGAGGTTTTGCTTTTACCCTTTATTTCTCAACTGGGGGAGGCCATATCGACAGTGGGGCGGCTATTGGTCCGGATATGGTGGTAGTGGGTACTCAGGCGGGGGCGGTTTTGGGGGAGGTTTCGGCGGTTTCGGCGGCGGGTCTTCGGGCGGCGGTGGTGCGTCGGGAGGGTGGTAGAAATTCTGTATATCGTATCTCGTACATCGCCTGCCTGCTGGCAAGGCAGGTATATCGAAAAGATAAAAGTAGAAACAAATTATAAAAGTGGGAGGAACTATGAATAAGGGATTGAGGATTTTTATTATTGTACTTGCAGCTGTCGTGGTGGGAGGTATCGCGTTTGTAGTCGGCGGGCTCAACAAGGTAGTGACGCTTGACGAGAACGTGAGCGCCGCGTGGTCGCAGGTAGAAAACCAGCTTCAGCGCAGGAACGATCTTATACCCAATTATGTCAACACGGTTAAGGGGTATGTTATGCACGAGCAGGGTACTTTTATTGCGGTTACCGAGGCCCGCGCCAAGGTTGCCGGGGCGGCGACTATCGGGGACAAAATCAAAGCGGATAATGAACTAACCTCCGCGCTATCAAGGCTTCTCGTTGTGGTCGAGCAATACCCGGTTCTTAAGGCTAATGAAAATTTCATGAAGCTTCAGGATGAGCTCGCTGGCACCGAAAACCGCCTTGCCGTTGAAAGGCGCCGTTTTAACGAAGCGGTCAGGACTTTCAACGCCCATATCCGCAGGATACCGGGCGATTTTTTTGCGGCGATAAAGAAATTATCGGCCAAGCCTTACTATGAGGTAAGCGAGTCGGCCAAGGCTGTCCCGAAGGTGGAATTCTAGTAAGATATTTATGCCGAAAACACTGGGGATAAAAATAGCCGGGAAATTCTTAAGAGAAAAATTTAATCTCGATTTCCGCACGCTATTAAAGATAGCTATCCTTGTTGTCATTCCTTTCCTTAGCTCGTTTGTGTTTTCGCGTTTCGGGATGAATCCGAAACAAACGCTTGCCCTCGCTATTTTCCTTGTTTCCATAACAGGTACTCTTTTTTTCTGGGAGATCAGGCTTGGCATCACGTTTATAGGTGTCTCGGTTCTCCTTATGGCGGATGTTTTGTCTATTCAGGAGATGGTTCTTTTCGCCTCTGTCGATGTTATCTTCTTTTTGATAGGGATGATGATAATAGTCCAGACCCTGCAGGACGAAGGCGTGTTCGCGTGGTTGCTTTCCCGTTTTATTGTCATGCGCAACTTCTCCGCGGTTAAATTTGTTTTCTCGCTTTGCGTTCTGTCGGCCTTGTGTTCGTGTCTCCTGGATGAGATTACCGCGATACTCCTTATGGCGGCGCTGGTTCTTGAGGTATGCGATTTTTATGAGATAGATCCCATACCTTATCTTATTATGACGGTTATGGCTACGAATGTCGGCAGCGCCGCTACGGTTTTAGGAAATCCCATAGGGATAATTATCGCGTCAAAATCCGGACTGACATTTGAAGATTTCCTGCGCGTCGCGCTGCCATTGTCTTTACTGGCGCTCCTTGTTTTGATCGGAATCTTTATAGTTTACCTCAAAAAGGACAATGCCAAGTTCGATAAGAGTATACGCCTTTATGGAAACGATACCTTTTTAAACAGGCTTCTCAATGTCCCTATGGAGCCGCAGCTTAAGCGCGCTCTTTTTATGTTTTGCGCGGTTATTGCTTTAATTGCCCTCCATCACCGGATAGAGGTTCTTTTCGGCCTCGGCAAAAACACTGTTCTTATCGCGATGCCGCTCGTTGTCGCCGGTTTTATTATGATTTCTAACCGGAAACGGGCGAAGAAACATCTTACCGAGGATGTTGACTGGTGGACGCTGCTTTTCTTCATGTTTCTTTTCGCGCAGGCCGGCACCCTAAAACATACCGGCGCGACAGATGTCTTAGCGAACGCCTACGTTAATTTTACTGGGCAGTCCCGTTTTGGAATGGTGAGCACCGTTTTATGGATGAGCACGTTTTGCTCGGGTTTCCTCGATAACGTTGTCTGGGTAGTAAGCATGGTCCCCGTTGTCACAAGCTTGAAGGCGCTCCCGCTTTATTCCGACAAATTATGGTGGGCGCTTCTCTTCGGAGGATGCCTCGGGGGAAACCTGACAATGATCGGTTCAACCGCTAATATCGTCGCTATGGGCGTTCTTGAGAAAAAAGGGAAAACCTCTATAAGGTTTTCGAAGTGGCTTAAAATTGGTATTGTAGTTACTTTAGCTACGACTATAATTGCATGGATAGGGCTCACATTATGGCCGTAGGGAGATCGTTATGACGAATCGTGATACATTTTCTATCGGAAAGGAAAGCCGCGAGGGTATTTGGGGAACGGAGTTTCTCATGGTATTAGAAAAGAATCTTAAGAAACTGGGCCAAAAAGAGGCCGTACAACTGCTTGAGAGGGACGAAGGTTATGGAAAAGAATGAATCTTGGGTATGCGGTTTTGCCGTGGCAAGCTTAGTCATAGGAATTCTGTCTTATCTCCAGCTTCTTGCCGTCGAGAAAGCGGCCGCGGCGGTTGTTTTCGGCCTGATCGCGCTTTCACGCATAAAAAGAAATCCTACCCGCAAGGGAAGGGGTATGGCCATCTCGGGCATTCTGCTCGGCATCGGTTACATTATTTTAGTTGCGGTTCTACTTATTTTTAAGCCGTCATTTCTTGCCCCGTTCTTTCATCGTTGACGGTTTTATGGAAAGAATCCATTCGGTAGCCGCTGTAATAAAGGAAGGCCCCCGCTATTTGCTCGCCAAGAGGTTGCATACCTCGAAGCTTCCGGACAAATGGGAGTTTCCCGGCGGAAAACTCAGGCCGGGCGAGACCGTCAAGGAAACCCTGCGGCGTGAGATAAAAGAGGAGCTTGATCTAGAAATTGAGGTAGGAGATATCTTCTTTTCCTCCGAAGCCGAGCAGAACGGGCGTTTCATCCATATCGATTTTTGTTTCGCGAAACGCCTTAGCGGTGAGCCACGCCCCGTAGAGTGCGCCGATGTGCGTTGGGTCAGGCCGGAGGAGTTTTCCGGCTACGATATAATCGATATAGACAGAAGCGCGGTTCGCGCACTCGAGGCCGCCGGCAGGTTTTAATGAGCGGGAGGCCTTCTAAGTGCGTATGTGGAGCCCCGCGGCTTTACAGCTACGGCCCCTTGACTTAGGCTTCGCGGGGCGGAACCGCTCCGAA
>JAQTRP010000120.1 GCA_028711765.1 Candidatus Omnitrophota bacterium
GGACTTATAATTCTAATACCTTTTTACCGAGTAAGGAGCACCAAAGATGGCTAATTCTCAAGCTTTGGAGACACCGAAGCGCAGCGAAGCAGAACCTGCGCCGTCTCAGCCCGCCGCATCCCGCCTCCCGCTTTCGGAGAGCGCGCTCGCCGTATTGAACAAGCGTTACCTCCGCAAGGACGACAACGGCAATCCGATCGAAAGTGCGGAAGAGATGTTCCGCCGGGTCGCGCGCCACATCGCGTCCGCCGAAAAACTTTTTAATTCCGGAACGGACGTCTACGCGATCGAAGAGGCGTTCTATGGGGTAATGACCAACTTCGAATTCATGCCGAACTCGCCGACATTGATGAATGCGGGCCGCGAACTGGGCCAGCTCTCGGCGTGCTTCGTTCTTTCCATCGAAGATTCGATGGAATCCATATTTGATACCCTTAAAAATACGGCGATTATTCACAAATCCGGCGGCGGCACGGGATTTTCTTTCTCACGGCTCCGGCCAAAAAGCGACGTCGTCCAATCAACCAAAGGTGTCTCCTCCGGGCCGGTTTCTTTTATGAGTGTTTTTGATTCCGCGACCGAGGCGGTGAAACAGGGCGGCACGCGGCGCGGTGCCAATATGGGAATTCTCCGTATCGATCATCCCGATATCCTCGAGTTCATAAACTGCAAGCGTGACAATGAGAAGATAAACAACTTCAACATCTCCGTCGCTGTAACCGACACCTTCATGGACGCGGTTTTTTATAATGAAGAATACGATTTGCTCAACCCGCGGACAAAGGGTGTCGTAAGGCGCCTTTCTGCGCGCGAAGTTTTTGACAAGATAGTCGAATCCGCATGGCTCAACGGCGAGCCGGGCATTATTTTTATCGACCGCGTCAACCGCGACAACCCCACACCCAAACTCGGGGCGATTGAAAGCACCAATCCCTGCGGTGAGCAGCCGCTTCTTCCTTATGAGTCCTGCAATTTAGGCTCCATCAACCTCGCTAAGATGGTTGAGGACGGCCGCGTTAATTACGCTAGATTAGAGAAGACGGTGAAGCTGGCGGTGCGTTTCCTTGATAATGTAATCGAGGTCAATCAATTTCCGCTTAAGCGCATTGAGGAGATGACCAAAGGGAACAGGAAGATCGGCCTCGGGGTGATGGGTTTTGCCGAGATGCTGATACTCCTCGGGCTTCCTTACGCCTCGAAGGAGGCGGTTAAGTTCGCGGAAGGGTTGGCTGAATTTGTGAGGGTTAAGGCCAGAGACGCCTCGCATGAGCTGGCCGAAGAGCGCGGTGTATTCCCGAATTTTCCGGGCAGTATCTATGACACGCGCGAGGGGACGGCGCTCAGGAATGCGACGACTACCACGATCGCGCCGACAGGCACAATCAGTATTATCTCAAACTGCTCTTCCGGCATCGAACCCCTGTTTGCGATTTCGTTCGTGCGTAACGTGATGGATAACGACAAGCTCTTTGAGGTGAACCCGCTCTTCGAGGAGATCGCCAAGAAAGAAGGGTTTTATTCAAAAGCCCTCATTGAACGCATCGCCGAGACAGGTTCCGTTAAGCATTGCACCGAGGTACCGGAGCGCATACGCAATCTCTTTATGACGGCCCATGACGTGCCGCCGGAATACCACATCAGGATGCAGACCGCATTCCAGAAGTTTACGGACAATGCAGTTTCAAAAACCGTTAATTTTTCAAAGGAAGCGACGCGCGAGGACGTGGCAAAGGTGTATAACCTAGCCTTCAGGCTTGGCTGTAAGGGTGTTACGATTTATCGTGACGGTTCTCGTGAAGGACAGGTGCTTACGGCGGGCAAGGGCAAAAAAGCTGAAGCTGCCGGAGTTTCTGCCCCCGAGGCGTATAGAAAGAGAAAACGTCCTAAAGTTTTAAAGGGGCGCAGCGTTCAGATGGAAACGGGTTGTGGTCCTCTCTATATTACGATCAACGAAGATGAAGAGGGCCTTTTTGAGCTTTTCAATACGATAGGAAAAGCCGGCGGGTGTGCCGCCTCCCAGTCCGAAGCTATCGGAAGGCTCGTTTCGCTGGCGTGGCGGAGCGGCGTTCCGACGGAGTCGATAGTTAAGCAACTCATCGGGATTAGCTGTCACAAGCCCAAGGGGGTCGGACCTACCAAGATTTCTTCCTGTGCCGACGCGATTGCGAAAGCAATCCGTATGTGTCAAGAGGGAGTAACCACCGTATCGAAGACCTTCGGTTCTGTTGAGGAACTTCTTGCGGGAGGGGCTTGTCCCGAGTGCGGCGGCATTCTCGAACACGAGGGCGGGTGCGCTGTCTGCCGTTCCTGCGCCTTTTCCGAATGCGCCTAAATAGGGATTAGTCGGTAAGGAATAGTCGTTAGTAAAAGAATAGGTTCTTACTAATCCCTATTCCCTAACAACTAGCAACTGCTCTTGAAGCGGCTTGATCTAACAAGCGACTCAACCCGCGCGTATTTTTAGGGCTCCAGCCGAAGGATTTTTCCCACACCTCATCCGATTCCATACAAAGGTATACCGTTACCCTATCAGAGTGTTTCCGGATCCCGCCGTAAAGCGTTTTATAAGCCTCGATCCTCAGGGGCTTAAAGTACCGCATCTTGCCGTCGAGCCCGCGGATAAATTCGCCGTAGGGTATCTTCGTTTCGGGGAAACGATTCCTTATCACCGGTTTTAGTCCCGGCATAAATCTGAAACAACCCATGCTGATCCAGGCGATGCGCGAGGGAGGTATTCTTTCGAAGATCCGGTCGATTGTGCGCGAGTATTCAAGCTCGTAGTTTTTGTGAAGTATTATGGGGTCGAAATGAAATCCGACCGGATAACCCCACCCGACACATTTACGCGCCGCTTCGATTCTAGCTTTTATGCCGGCCGCACCGCGCTCTTCTCCCGCTTGTATTGCGTGGGAATTGAGAGACCACGAGACAAAGGTCCTGCCGTTGTGTTTCAGGTCCTTCAGGTTTTGGATATTCGTTGTTTTTGTTTTGAGCTCAAGAATAGAGTTTTTTGTTTTGGCAAAGAAGGGGACCAGCGCCGTGCTTAGTTTCGTGTATGGATCAAGCGCCAGAGAATCCATAAATTCGCCCGTTCCGACGCGGAAGAACCGTTGGGGGGAACGCTCTAAGGTTGCTTTAGTTTCACGGAGGGCGTCGTTAAAGTTTACGAAAAGCGTCAATAGCGGATTGTTGAGGTAAGACTGCAGGATGCAATAGGAACAATCGAGCGTGCAGCCGAGCCCGAGGTGCAAGATTCTGTAGCCGCAGCAGATATAATTTTTGGTCGCCGGGCAGCGCTTCAGGAATTTACCTTTGTGGGTTAAAAGGAGGAGATGTTCTTTCCCTGCACCCACGGGATCGTCTTTTTTTCTGATACAGGCGATGAGCTCTTTCGGGTGCGGGGTTTCCAGATGAGGCACGTCCTTAAAATTCCGAAGTAAGGATTCTGTGAGGGCGTATCGCGAAGCGGCGCTCTCGACAAAAATAGTCTTTGGCCTAAAGGGATTCATAGCGCTTTGCGATTTGGGAGAAAAGCCCGGCCTCCTCTTCGCGTTTATGTTTGATGCAGCCCTTTACGTAAATCCCGCACTTCTTCCGCAGCTCTCCTATGGCGGCGTGCCTATTGTCTTCGTTTAAATTGCCTGATTCTAAGGCACGCTCGATCGCGAGTATGCGGTAACGGTCCATTCCTTTGAAACTTCTCGACAGCTGATCATCGTGCCCGCCGCGTTTTACGGTCAGGGGCTCGTCGATTAGGTAAATCGGGTAACGCGAGGCGATCCTGAGCCAGAGTTCGTAGTCCTCGCAAACGGGGAAAGATTCGTCGAAGAGGCCGACCTCGTCGAATAGTCCGCATTTTATCATAACGGCAGAGGGGCTTACTATGCAAAGGGGGAGCGAAGCCTGAAAGATCCACCCTGATTGTTTCTTGTGTTTTTTCATCTGGTTTACGCGCCTGCTGTTTCTTATCCATATTTCTTCGGTCTGGCAGATTAGCGCGTCAGGATTGTTTCTGAAGAATTCAACCTGCCTTTCGAGTTTTTTGGGGTACCATAAGTCGTCTGAGTCGAGAAAGGCGAGGAGGCTGCCGCGGGCCTTGTGTATACCGGCATTCCGCGCGGCGCTCACGCCTCTAGTTTCTTGGCGAAGATAGATAGCGGTCGGTGTAATTTGTGAGACCGTCTCGTGGAGAGCTTCAGGAGAGCCGTCTATGACTATAACTTCTTTAGGCTGTAAGCTTTGAGCGCGTACCGACTCAAGGCACTCGCGTAGCATTTCGCGTCTTTGGTATGCCGGGATAATTACGGAGACTGACAAATCATTCGCCATAGTGAAGCGAACTATATCATAAAAGCCCCAAAGCGGCAAGGGCGGTCCATTATGGGGTACCTGGTACCGGATTCACGGGTCCGGTACCAGGTACCCGATGGGGTACACGATTTAAACTTGTGCAACATAAGG
>JAQTRP010000035.1 GCA_028711765.1 Candidatus Omnitrophota bacterium
CCGGATTAATGAGATCGGTACCAGGTACATAGGGGCGCTTAAGAAAGGAGAAAACCCATGAATTTCTTTCTCGCACCTTTGCTTTCATTATTCAGCGTGAAGTTCTACCGTTCGCTCACCGGCGTTTCTATGTTGAGGGGTGTTTTGTACCTCCTTTATTTTTCTATTATTACGGCCATCATAGGCGCGATCTTTGTCGCCTTTGCCGTTCTGCCCGGCGTCGATAAGGAGGCGAATTGGATCGCCAAACAGATTCCGAATCTGACTTTTACTGCTGAAGGAATGAAAGCAGACGCCGCTCTTCTGCAGCCCTATAACATTAAGACACAGAACGGAAAAATTGCCGTAATCATCGATACTCAAAAGGAAGCCGTTACCGACAAGGACATGGGGGAGGCCTATGTTTTTATAACCGCGAAAAAGGCCTTCGTACGTTCCGATGTGCACGAGCTTAGCGTTTATGATTTGGCGGGCGAAATGAAAAACGAAGTGAAGGGAGACCGCAGTTTTATTATTAACTCTGGTATAGCCGCGGAATTTTATCAAGCCATCCGGCAGTGGGCGCCGCTCTTCCTGCTCGTTCTGTTTTTCCTTATCGCGTTTATCTGGAAGGCAATCGCCGCGTTTCTTTATTCGATAGTGGCTTTATTGCCGAATCTCTTGAGGAAGGAACAACGCCTCAATTATCAGGCGCTTTTTAATATAAGCGCGGCGGCGATGACCCCTATCTGGATTCTCCAGATCCTGTCGTGGTTTATCGCGCCGCTTGCGATATCTTTCAATTTCTTCGCGGCCCTTCTTTTGACGGCCTTGTATCAGGCGGTCTTTATCTTTGCGACGCGCGAGGCGAAGACAGTTACTCCTCACGAATAAGGGTCAAGGGTCATGGGTCAGGTAGCAAGGAAAGGCGATTTGCCTTGACCCTACGACCCTTGCTACTTGACCCTAAAACGTAAGTCCTTTTATTCTATATACTTAGAATCCTTGATTTTTCCCGCGTTTTCAATACAATAGTAGCCTTCCTTTAAATTTAGAGGCACATTATGTCTTCTCACTTCAAAAATTACGTGCTTGGAATCGACGTCGGTTCGGTCAGCGTCAAAGCGGCATTGCTGGATGGCGCCGGTAATGTCATTAAGGCCACCTACGACCGCCACCATGGACGGCCGGTCGAGACGGTATCGGCAGCTCTTGGACGCTTATTTTTCGATACGGCCATGAAGAAAGAACTGTGCGTTGCCGTAACCGGCTCCGGCGGGAAGCTTTTAGGGCAAATCTTTGGGGTGGAGTTTGTCAACGAGGTCATAGCGCAGGCCCGCGCGACGGAGAAATTTCATCCCGAGATACGGACTGTTATCGAAATCGGCGGCGAAGACTCTAAACTTATAACCCTGAAGCCGTCCCGTTCCCGCAAAGGGAAACTCGATGTCGAAGATTTCTCGATGAACGCCTCGTGCGCGGCGGGGACGGGTTCTTTCCTCGATCAGCAGGCCTCGCGGCTCGGCGTTTCTATCGAAGGTGAATTTTCACGGCTCGCACTTAAATCCAAGAAGCCCCCGCGTATTGCCGGCCGCTGCTCCGTATTCGCGAAGTCAGATATGATTCACCTGCAGCAGATCGGCACTCCGGATTACGATATCATCGCGGGGCTTTGCTACGCCTTCGTCCGTACTTTTAAGAGCGATATCGCGAAAGGGAAAAAGCTCGATAAGCCGGTTTCTTTCCACGGCGGCGTGGCCGCGAACGACGCCATCATCAAGGCCTTCCGCGACGTGTTCAAGTTAAGCGAAGCGGAGCTTATACGGCCCGAATATTTCGCCGAGATGGGCGCCATCGGCGCCGCGCTTGTGGCCATAGAGAAGAAAACAGGCTCCGATGGTTTTTGCGGCAAATACTTTGGGCTGATTCAGCGTTATTTGGAAGGCCGCACGCCGCCCGAGAGCCTGCTCGCGCCCCTCATAAAACATCCGGGCGAGATACCCGAGGCGTCGGCTTCGCGTTCCTATCAGATTGGAGAGGCCGGGAGGCTTGACGCCTATATCGGAATCGACGTCGGCTCCCTCTCGACAAACGTGGTCGCCGTGGATTCGAACGGCAAGGTCATCGCGTGGCGTTACCTGAAGACGGCGGGCAGGCCGCTGGAAGCCGTAAAACAGGGAATGAAAGAAATAGGCGACGAGGCCGGTTCGTTTATAAGGGTAGTCGGCATAGGCACCACCGGTTCGGGCAGGTATTTAACCGGCGATTTTGTGGGCGCCGACGTAGTCAAGAATGAGATTACGGCCCAGGCGCGCGCGGCGATTCATTACGATAAAAACGTCGACACCATTTTCGAGATAGGCGGCCAGGACTCCAAATATGTGAGCATCGACGGCGGCGTTGTCGTCGATTTCGAGATGAATAAGGCATGCGCCGCGGGGACAGGCTCTTTCCTTGAGGAACAGGCCGAAAAACTCGGGCTCAACATCATCGATGAGTTCGGCAATCTCGCCTTCGAGGCGAAATGCCCGGGGTGTTTCGGCGACAGGTGCACGGTATTTATGGAGACCGATCTTGTCTGCCACCAGCAACAGGGCATTTCCCGCGACAATCTCGTCGCAGGGCTCGCCTATTCGATCGTCCTTAACTACCTCAACAAGGTCGTGGGAGATAGGCGTATAGGCGATCGGATATTTTTTCAGGGAGGGGTCGCCTCGAATAAGGCGGTGGTGCGCGCCTTTGAGAAAGTCTTGGACAAAAAAATCATAGTCCCTCCGTACCACGATGTAACCGGCGCGATCGGGGCGGCCATTCTCGCGAAGGAGGCCGTCGGAAGGGAAGGCGGCAGGAATTTCAAAGGTTTCGACCTGAGCAACAGGACCTATAAATCGGAGCCCTTTACATGCCAGGGCTGCGCGAATTTTTGCGAGGTCAGAAAAATCACCTTCGGCGAGGAACGGCCGCTCTATTACGGCGCGCGCTGCGAACGCTACGAAATAAACGACGAGAAGAAAGAGCGCGCCAAGTCCATTCCCGATCTTTTCAGCATTCGCGACCGTTTGCTTTTCGCCCAGTACGAAGAAGATAAGAAAAAATCGGTCTCGCAGGACGCCAAACGGAAACGCATCGGGATTCCGCGGGTACTTCAGTTTTATGAACTTTTCCCGTTCTGGTATACTTTTTTTAAGAATCTTGATTTTGAAGTCGTGCTTTCTCCTGTGACGAACCCCGCTCTTATTCATGAGTCGGTCGAAAACATAACCGCCGATACCTGTTTTCCCATAAAGATTATCCACGGTCATATTCTTGAGCTTGCCCGGAGTAGAGTGGATTACATCTTCTTTCCAGCCATCATCAATATGAAGCGGTCGAACCCCAAGATGGAGCTGAATTATAATTGCCCGCTAGTCCAGGCCGCTCCTTATATCGCGCGCGGCGCGGCTGGCCACGAAGCCGCGCGTTCTATCCGCTGGATTACCACGCCCATATTCTTTCAGAGGGGAAGCCGCCACATCGAGAGTGTGTTAAATTCCATCGGAAAAGAACTCGGCTGCGGGAAGGCCGATATCCGCGCTGCATACCGCAAGGCCGAAGAGGCGCAGGAGTCATTTTATAGAGCCCTTAAGGATGCGGGGCGCGAGGCCATTAGCTTAATCGGAAAGGATAAAAAGGCAGCTGTGATTATGAGCCGTCCCTATAACGGCTGCGATCCGGCCATGAATCTTGGTGTCCCCAAAAAACTGCGCGATTTGGGAGTTATGGCGATACCTTTCGATTTTCTGCCGCTTGACGAGGTGGATATTTCGGACGAGCATCCCAATATGTTCTGGCGCTACGGCCAGCGCTTGATCGCGGGCGCCCGTTTTATAAAAGAGCATCCTGAACTCAACGCGATTTACATCTCAAATTTTAAGTGCGGTCCGGACTCTTTTATTCTTCACTATGTGCGGAAGACCTTCGACAAGTTTCCTTATCTCCAGCTTGAAATCGACGAACATTCCGCCGATGCCGGCGTCGTGACGCGGCTCGAGGCCTTCTTCGACAGCCTTGAGAACGCCAAAGGGAAGAAGGAAGGGGTATCGAAAGATAAGCGCGCCCTGATTTCCAAACATACCTTTAAGGGCAGAGTCATTTATGTTCCTTATATGTCCGATCACGCGTTTCCCATCAGTGCCGGCATCCGGCATTTTGGAATGCGCACGGAAATTCTGCCCGAGTCGGACGACCGCACGATTGAAATCGGAAGGCGCTACTCCTCGGGAAAAGAGTGTTTCCCGTTTGCGGTCACGACCGGCGACATACTTAAAAAGTGTTGGGAGAAAGATTTCGACCCCAAGCGTTCGGCTTTCTTTATTCCCGACGCGAACGGTCCCTGCCGCTTCGGCCAGTATAACCGGATGCACCGGATTATCTTGGATGAGTTAGGTTTTAAAGATGTCGCGCTCTTTTCGCCGAATTCAAAGACCTCTTACTCCGAATTCGGAGAGAACGCGATTGCCGTGCGCCGTATGGCATGGTGGGCGATGGTGGCGACGGATATTTTACAAAAGCTGAGGGCGGAGACAAGGCCGTATGAGCTTGTGCAGGGCGAGACAAATCGGGTTTACGCCGATTGCCTTAACCGCCTTACGCGGGAGTTTGAGCAAGGCGCCAAGGCCCTGGACCCCGTCATGAGGTCTATAAAGGAGGAATTCGCGCGTATTCCGCGAGACCGCAGCCGCCGGAAACCGCTCATAGGAGTAGTCGGCGAGATTTTTGTCCGCGTGAACCGCTTCAGCAACGATTCGATACTTGAACGGATAGAGGCGCTCGGCGGCGAGGCCTGGCTAGCGTCTTTCTCGGAATGGATTTTTTATCTCAACCACCGTGTCATGGAAGACGGCCTGTGGGACAGGAACCTGCCGCATTTCCTCGAAGGATTTATCAAGGACTGGGTCCAGCGCTACGACGAGCACCGCCTGCTCAGGCCTTTTCGTTCCATGTGGTATGAGAGCCTCGACGAGCCCCCGATTAAAAAGGTCATCGACAACGCGGCGCCGTTTCTTACCCCTGCTTTTGGGGGCGAGGCGATCCTGAGTATCGGCAAGGCGATTGAGTTTATCCGGCACGGCGCATCCGGCATCGTTAATGTTATGCCTTTTACCTGTCTTCCCGGAATGGTCGTAAGCGCGATCTCAAAGCGTATCAGGGAGGAGTTAGACAATGTGCCTTGGCTTAATATTACCTTCGACGGCCAGCATGAGACCGGCACCCTCACCCGCCTCGAGGCCTTCCTCTATCAGGCCAAGCAGTATCAGGAGAGAAAATCTGGTGCGCAGATGATCGCAGATGGTCGTCTGGAGTCTTAACCACACAGATGGTCACAGATGACTGGTAATGTACCTGGTACCGCTTGGATACGGTACCAGGTACATTACCACACGCGAGTCGCCCCCACGAATCTATGATGTCTTTGTTTTTTTCCGATACAGCTTCTTAACCAACACGCCGAGCCCCATTAGAAGGAAGGCGATGACGAGAATCGCAAAGACCGCGAGCATTACGTTATCGAGCCACTTCAAGAGAAGCCCGCTTCCCCACGCGATAATGAGATACCGCGGAAAGCGTCCCACGAACGTAGCCAGCGCGAATTTCCATCTCGGATAGCCTACCGAAATCGCGAGAAGCCTCACCACATCAATCGGGAGAGGCGAGAAATTCACGACAGCCTGCGCGATAAATGGGGCCTTTTCAAACCACTTTACCGATTCCTTGTAGAAATCCTTTTCTTTGAGTTTAACGGCGCCTTTTAGCTGGTAGATACGGTGGAAGATGTGATAGTCGTGGAGGTTCGCGATTGAGGTTGCGATGGCGCCCAAGAAGGCTACGGTATAAGGATTGAAATACTGGATAATCCACGGAAAGACCAAATATATCGGCAGGGGGCAAAGCGTAAATGCCATGCTTAGATATAGAACAAATGCCGCGAGCGCCCCGAAAGGTTTAATGCTAAGCGAGAACGGCCTCAGGCTTACCGATGGTTTGGCCGCTAGGATCAGGATAACCATTACGGAAACAAAACATATCGCGAAAAGAAGCCATTTTCTTCCGGATATCTTCCTCGGCGCGTCAAGCTTTTGCATCGCTTATTCTCCTTTGTCGATCGTTACGACTTCAAAACCCGGTCTTTCCTCCGGCACGAATATATTCTTACCGAAATCAGGATTGATTTTCAAGTCCTTAAAGTAGAACGAAACCATCTCGGCCGTTCTGGTTCTGAGGAGCTGGATGTATTGAGGGTACTCCACGCCCCTTTTCCGCAGGTAATCGGACTTTTCTATTTCGAGTTCCACGAACCCCTGTTTTGAATAGTAAACTTCTTTTATGACGCGGAAGCCCCGGCGCTCAATCCATATTTTACGTTTAAGTAAAGGACTTTGTGGGGAGTCCTCATAAACCGTAAGTAGATAGTCGTCGCCGGTTTCTTCGAGGAAAACCAGGCCTTTCTTTGCGGGAAGTTCCTGCGTGACGACTGCCTTGAGCATGTCATTGGGCCTTATTCTCATTTCATATCTCTCGATCTCGTCGAGGAGGTCGATATCTCCGGTATAGACAACCTTATCGGAGGGAAGATCGATCCAAAATTTTCCATCTCTGGCGATGAGGGTGAAATATCTTTCCGCCGGCGCAAACGGAACCGCTGGCTGCGTTGCGTAACCTTCGATCCGGAGCGTTTTTGCCTTGTTGTCGAAGAAGAATTTGCCCTCGCATTGCCTGGATTTTTCCATGCCCGGTTTAAGGAAATTGATACTCGAGCTTCCGCTTAAGCCTTTTAGCGCCTCGGCCTGGTTATTGATCCTATCTTTGAGTTCCTCGAGCGACGAGGTGAGTATCGGGCCCTTCGCCTCTTCCGGATAGAGTGACAGGGAGGCACAACCCGCGAGCATTGCCAGCATTGACAGCAAAATTATAACTTTTATTCGAATTTTCATCTGAGTTTTCGGGCATTATATCACACCATTCGCCGTAAATTACACGTCAAAAGTTATTGCTTCTGTGCCTGGAACTGATTTCATAAGTGTTTGTAAGTAATTGTCGGTAAAATGTTGCCTTTAGGCGCCTGGTACCGGATTAATGGGACCGATACCAGGCGCCCAAAGGCCGTAAATCCCATATTAAACTGATTTCTATTGACATTCCTGAGGGCCTGTGCTAATTATATTGCCACTTAACCCTATATAGATACTGATTTTAATAGAAATTTTACAATTCATAAAAGAGACACAGGTATTTATCTATGGCATCTTTCGGAGAACGTTACCACGTTAGTAAACCGGCGGAGAACTTGGGGCTCGGTGATGGTTTCCTTAAGACGGAGCGTTACGCCCGCAATCTGTTCGACCCCCTTCGGGTAGGCCTTCCGCTTGAGATGGCGAGCCAGTGTCTTTATTGCGCCCGCATCGTCAAAGGCACCGTTTTGCGCAAAGACAATGTGATTTATATCGATAAAACGTGCCCGGAGCACGGGCCGATGCTCGAGCGCCTGAATGATTCGTTGTTCACCGAGGGCGCGAAATCCGATATCCCGGGTTCTCCCTGTACAACCTATAGTGGTTCGCGTATCCATCCCGTCGTTCGCTCTATTCCGAGGACGGTCGAAACGCTGTGTCCCATCTGTCGCCGTAATATACTCGGCAGGATTTTTGAATGGGAAGGGAAGGTCTATATGGAAAAGACCTGTCCTGACCACGGTTACGTTAAAGATATGCTGAACAGCGACGCCTGGCTTTACAAAAGGCTTCTTAAGTACAGCTATGACGAAGGGCCGGGCCTCACGAATCCTAATATCGCGCACGCCACGCACTGCCCGACCGAATGCGGACTTTGTAACCAGCACCAAAGCCATACTGTTCTGGCGAACATAGATCTTACAAACCGCTGCAACCTCAAGTGCCCGATCTGCTTCGCGAACGCGAGCGTTCAGGGTTATGTCTATGAACCCACTTTTGAGGAGATCGTGGATATGCTTAAGGCCCTGCGGAGCGAGCGTCCGGTCGCATGCGTCGCGGTCCAGTTTTCGGGGGGCGAGCCCACTCTTCATCCCCGCTTCATGGATATTATCAGGCGAGCCGTTGAGCTCGGATTCACCCAGCGCCAGATCGCGACTAACGGTATAAGGCACGCGGATTATGATTTCGCAAAAGAGGCAAAGGAGGCGGGGCTCCACACGCTATATCTCCAGTTTGACGGCGTCGGGAAAGAGCCTTATCTCGAGACCAGAGGCTGTGACATTTGGGAAACAAAGCTTAAAACCATAGAAAATTGTAGAAAGCTCGGCTACAAGATTTGTCTTGTCCCCACGATAGTCAAGGGCATAAACGACGGCGAGGTCGGAAAGATATTAAAATTTGCCTGCGAGAATTCGGATGTGATAAGCGGTATAAGTTATCAGCCCGTCGCCTTCACCGGCAGGATTTCGCTTGAGGAGAGAGAGGCGAAAAGGTTTACTCTGGGCGATCTCGCGCACGGGATTGCCGAGACGGGTTATGCCGATGTAAAACGCGATTTCTTCCCGGTTTCCATTATGATGCCGTTTTCGCACCTTATGTCCGCTTTTGACAAGGGTGCCCCGAAGCCCACGATCTCATGCCATCCGGATTGCGGCATGGGCACTTATTTTCTGATAGACCACAACAACAATCCCGTGCCATTTCCGAAGTTTCTTGATATCGACGGGCTCTTCGCGGACATAAACAGGAAAGGGAAGAAGTGGAGAAAATCGCGCTCGAAGGTCCTTAACGCTTTCAGGATGTGGCTGCTTTTCATGAAGCATTTTCGTCCAGAGGGAGCCCCCGAAGGCCTGACGGTTTTTGAGCTTCTCAAGGCGCTGCTCGGACTTGTTGATAAACGGTTCGGCCGCGGTAAGACAGGCAGCAAAAACTGGCGAACCATGTTAGCCGCAGGGATGCATTTCCAGGATTGTTATAATTACGACGTTGAAAGAGCAAAACGCTGCGTCATTCATTACTCGACGCCTCAGGGCATATACCCCTTTTGCACCTATAACGGCGGGCCCACATTCAGACCGGCAATAGAGAGGCGTTTTTCGGTACCGCTCGAAGTTTATCTCCAGAATAAGAAATCCTCGTCTTAGAAGTAATGGTTAGCGGGTTAACCGGTGAGCCAGTTAGCGGGTTGAAAAAAGAGCCCATTAGCTGATTAACTGGCTGACCGGCTAACAGGCTTACCGGCTAACAAAAGTAATCCTTTTTAACTTAAAAATGAGCGAGAATATAACTTTTTCTCAAGGTCTTAAGATAGCCGTACGGAGTCTGTCGCACATTGCCAAGCAGTGGCCTCTTTGTGTGTCTTTTGAGGTGACCAACTCCTGCAACGCGGACTGCCTTCACTGCGACAAGGGAGGGATTGTTAAGGAAAACACTTTGACTCCTCGCGAATATCGTGAGCTTGCCGCGAAGCTCCATCCTCCTTTTGCTCAGATTTCGGGCGGGGAGCCTCTTTTGAGGAAAGACATAATTGATGTGGCCCGCGCGATCAAGCAGGCGGACGGCCTGCCTTATCTTATTTTTGTCACGAACGGCTATCTCTTGACAAAGGAGCGTTACCTCGCCCTGAGAGAGGCCGGCGTAAACCAATTTTCGGTTTCTCTCGATTTTCCGGATTCCCGCCACGATAGCTTCCGCAAACTGCCCGGGCTTTATGGCCGCCTAAGTGAAACTATCCCCGAGATCGCGCGCTTGGGGCATGGCGATCTTGTGCTTAACACGGCGATAACGAAGGGCAACCTCCCGCACCTTCTCGATATTGTGAAAAGGGCGGAGGAATGGGGCGTCGGAATTTCATTTAGCGCGTATTCCATCCTCAGGACGGGTTCCCGGGATCACACAATAGAACGGCCGGATGAATTAAATTTGCTCGACCGGCAAATCGGGACTTTAATCCGGTGGAAGAAGGAAGGCAGGAATATACGCAATCCCGTTTCTATCCTGAGAAAGACGCTGCGGTTTTTTAAGGAGGGTGAGGTTCCCTGCTGCCGCTCCGGCATACGCTTCTTGCTTGTGACGCCGGAAGGCCATTTCAGGCCGTGTGCCCATCAGAGAAGCCGTAATTTTGTGTCTCAGGAGGAATTGGTCCGGGAGTTTAGCTCAAAGAATCAATGCGGGGGCTGCTACGTTGCTATCCGATCTTACGCCGATAAATCCCTGCCCGAACTCGTCCGGGATTACCTCTTCAGCCATTAAAATCCGTGTCTCGTCGCTCGTGACTCGTGTCTCGTAAAAGCCGTATTAAAAAGAATTATATTTCCGGATTGCGGGATACGGGTCACGGCTTTTTACGCATTTGCCGCCGGACGTGAAGGATTCGCTGGATTACCGTGAGATGGCTTGCGATTGCGAGAAACCAGAGGGCTGGTATAAGTAATCCAAAAAGGGAGCCGGCCGCCAGGATAATAATTCTTTCAGGACGTTCAATCATACCCACATCGCACGGCGTAACTAAGGACTCGGATCTTGCCTTGGTATAGCTCGTAAGCAAGCTTCCGAGCATCACTACAAGAATCAGGACTTGGATGCCGACTCTTCCTCTTATTCCGTAGTGAATCAAAATCCCCGAAAAAAGTATAAAATCCGAATAGCGGTCTATGGTGGAGTCGAGGAACGCGCCGAAACTGGAGGTCTTCGCCTCAAGCCGGGCGAGAGCGCCGTCGAGCATGTCGCAAGCGCCCGCGGCGAGGGTAAAAATACCTCCGAAGAAGAAGTGCCCCGAGGCATAGATTGCCGCCGCTACGAAACTTAAACCTAAGCCTCCGAAGGTGAGGTGATTTGGGCGGATGCCGAGATTAGCCGCTTTCTTTGAGATAGCGGTAAGTATACCTTTGATTCTGGGATAAACGAAGCCCCGCAACATAATTAAGTATTCCCCAAGGTTGACAAATCCCGATTAACGAGCCACTTTGCCTTCAATGAATTTCTGGACAAGCATCTTGGCTTCGTTGTCGTGGATCTGCTTGGGCGGATGCTTCATCGCGTAGGCCGAGATGGAAACGAGCGGCCCGCCGATCTTTCTTTCCCGCGCGAGCTTGCAACAACGGATCGCGTCGATGGCGACACCGGCGCTGTTGGGAGAATCTTCCACCGAAAGTCTCAATTCAAGCTCAAGTGGGAAACCCGCGAACCCGCGTCCTTCCATGCGAAGGTAGCATATCTTATTATCGTTTTGCCAGGGAACGTAATCGGACGGCCCGATGTGGATATTGTCTTCCTCAAGAGGTACGGGAAGCGTGCTTTGGACCGCCGCTGTCTTGGAGATTTTCTTCGACCTTAAGCGCGTGCGGTTGAGCATATTGAGAAAGTCGGTATTGCCGCCTGTGTTTAGCTGATAGGTTCTGTCTATTTTCACGCCGCGATCGGAGAACAGCTTGGTAAGGGTGCGATGAACGATAGTTGCCCCTACCTGAGATTTGATATCGTCGCCGACGATCGGTATGCGTTTTTCTTCGAAGCGTTTCGCCCATTTGGGGTCGGAGGCTATAAAGACCGGCATGCAATTAATCAAGCTGATGCCGGTTTTAAGGCAGCATTCGGCGTAGAAGGACGTTGCTTCTTCGGATCCGACAGGCAAATAATTAATCAGGATTTCCGCGCCGCTTTCCTTAAGGATCCGTTCTACTTTGACGGGTTTTCTATTGGCGACCATAAAGGTGCGGTGGGGAGAGAACTCACTCATATGTTCAGAGACGCCGTCGAGCACCGGTCCCATTTGGACGGTTACCTTGCTGCGGGGAATACCATTACTTTGGAGAGACAGAATGCAGTTTGGTTTGGCTTTTACCGCCACGTCGAAACGCTCTCCCACTTTGCGTTTATCGATATCGAACGCGGCCACGATTTCTATATCTTCGGGGGTATATCCGCCGATGTCGTGGTTCATCAGCCCGAGATGTTCCTCTTGCTTAATCTTGCCGTTCTGCTTGTAGTATTCAAGCCCCTGCACCAGCGAAGCACAGCAGTTGCCGACTCCTACGATAGCAACTTTAATCTTCTCTTTCATGAAAAACCTCCTACGATTAACCCCATCACTGTTATTAAAGAATATGAAAGGTATGAAGCCTAATTGAATGGGTGGTTTGCTACGAATGCGGAATTATACCATTTCCGTTTGTGAAATCAAGGAAAAACGCCAAAAATCTTCACTTTTTAATACCTAACCCGTTTAAAATCAATATATTACGTATATACCAATATCAAGCTCGACTATTCTTAGTCGTGTACCTGGTGCCGAACTCGAAGCCGGTACCAGGTACACGACTAAGGTACCTGATGAGGGTGGATTCTGCTTGCGCGGCATTTGATATGTGTTAGAATAACACCTCATTTTTAAATTCGCAGACGGTTTACAACCAAATCAGGTACCTCACGCTAAGCCGGTACTTGGACACCTAACCAACCGACCCATGATTACATTTGATGAATTTAAAAAATTAGATATACGTCTCGCCGAAGTAAAGGAAGTTACCCCTCATCCTGCGGCCGACAGGCTTTATGTTATAAAGGTCGCGGCAGGTCCGGAAGAGACGACCATTGTCGCGGGCATACGCCCCTTTTATAAGGAAGAGGAATTAGTCGGAAAGAAGGTGGTTGTTGTGTGGAATATTGACCCGGCGGTGATTCGCGGCGTGGAATCGAGAGGCATGCTTCTCGCGGCAAGCGAAGAAGGATCCCTTGGTGTTGTGACCGTTGATCGGAATATTCCCTCCGGAGCGAAAGTTAAATAAAGCAGTGAATAGGGAATAGTCATTAGTTGTTAGTATTACTCCCTATTTCCTAACGACTATTTACTTAGTTAAAAGAGGACCAACATGGCTGAGCTGAAACCATTTTGCGCGTGGCGGTATTCGCCGAACAAAGTCAATATTGAGCGCGTCATCGCGCCGCCCTATGACGTTATCTCCAAGAGTTATCAGGCCGAACTTTACAAGCGCAGCGAGTTTAATGTTGTGCGCCTGATTCTGGGGAAGGATTCGATAAAGGACAATGAGCGCGACAATAAGTATACGCGCGCGCGGCGCTACCTTAATGAATGGAGCCGTATGGGGATGCTCAAGAAAGACGCGAAGCCGTCTTTTTATCTCTACCGCCAGTCTTATATGCATCCCGAGCGCCACAAGCGCGTAGACAGAACGGCTTTCTTCGCGCTTCTTAAACTCGAGCCGTTCGGGAAAGGGGTCGTCTTTCCACACGAGCAGACGCATTCTCTCCCCAAAGTGGACCGTTTAAATCTGATAAAACAGGTCGAGGCGAATTTATCCCCCGTATTCGGCCTTTACGATGATGAGAAGGGTGAAACGAGGGCGGTGCTTGAATCGTACTTTGACCACCCCCCGCTTTACAAGTTAACGGACGATCATGGCGTACGCCATGTTTTGTCGAAAATCGATGATCCTCACAAGATAAACAAAATCACCGCGGCGTTTCACGGCAAGCCGATTTTTATAGCCGACGGCCATCACCGCTATGAGACGGCGCTCAATTACAAAAAGCATCTCGACACCCAACACCTGAGCGCCCAACGCCGTGCGGCATCTGACCATGTCCTTGTGGCATTTGTTGATTTCTCGGACCCGGGGCTTCTCATCTTTCCGACCCACCGGATGCTAAAACACGCCCCGCATTTTAATAAGGCCCGCTTCCTCAAAGCGCTCGGAGATTATTTTGAAGTTGTTGAGGTGAAGCCCGCGAAGATTATGGACTCTCTCGATCATGAAGACAAGGAAGGGCGCGTAATCGGTCTGTATTTCGGGAAGAAGGAGGGCTATATCCTGAGGTTGCGCGATGAGGAAAAATTATTATCGGCCGCGCCGAAACGAAAGACTAAGGAATGGGCGCTGCTTGATGTGAGTTTTATTTCTTATCTTATTCTGGGCCGCCTCCTCGGCATAGGCGAGGATAAAATTGAGGAGACACTGGCTTACACCCGTTCGGCGCGCGAGGCGTTCTCAACCGTCGATCAGGGGAAGGCCTTGATGTCTTTCATGCTCCGCCCCATCAGCGTCGATGATATGAGAACGGTCTGCGAACAGGGGGAACTTCTGCCGCAGAAGTCGACCTATTTCTATCCCAAATTGCTGAGCGGCCTCGTTTTTCACCGGCATACGGATGGATGTTAAATTCAAGCACCCTTCTCAGAGCGAGCTTAAGAGCGAGTTTGAGGCAGGAAGAGTCGCCCCCTTAGTCGCTGTCCTCAAGAATACCTCCCCGGGTTTTACCGTATTCCAGAATATCGCACGCGAGCGTTATAGCTTTTTCCTCGACAGCGCGCGGCTTCACCGCAAGACAGGCAGCGCTTCTTATATCGGATACCGCCCCTTTCTTATTTTTCGCTCGAAAGGCGACCGCATTACGATCGAAAGAAACGGCCGAAGACGCAGCTTCCGCGGAGACGCCCTTAGCGCCCTCACCGGTCTTTTTAACGATTACAGGGCGAAGAAGTGGACGGGGCTTCCTTATTTTCTGGGCGGCGCCGTCGGTTTCTTAGGCTATGAGCTTTCGAGGCAGCTTGAGAACCTTCCCTCGAAGTCGCGGGACGATCTGAAACTGCCCGATATATTCCTCATTTTTGTCCGCGACCTCATAATCCTCGACCACGCAACCGGAAAAACCCTCCTTGTATCGAACCTGATACCCGGCGAAGACAAGGATTTCTCATCCGCATACCGCAGGGCCGAAGCGCGGGTCGCGCGCCTCCGTGAAATCGTGAGGGCACGGAAGGCTTCTAGGTCCACGGGCCGTCTCAGGATCCGGAATCTAAGATCGAACCTATCCCGCCGCCGTTTTGAAGCAATCGTAAGGCGCGCCAAGCGCTACATCGAAGCGGGAGATATATATCAGGCGAACCTTTCCCAGAGATTTTCTTTTAATTTTGAAGGTGACTGCCTTCGTCTTTACAGGAATTTGCGCGGGATCAATCCCTCGCCGTTCGCCTCGTTCTTTAATTTTGGGGATTTTAAGATAATCAGCGCGTCCCCGGAAAGGCTCGTGAGACTCTCAGGCCGCCGCTGCGAGACGCGTCCGATCGCGGGCACGCGCCCTCGCGGGAAAAGCCTTCGCGAGACGCGGAGATTCGCGAAGGAGCTGATTTTGAGCGAGAAAGAGCGCGCCGAACACATCATGCTCTTGGATCTTGAACGGAACGATCTCGGCCGCGTGTGCGACTACGATACCGTGCGCGTCAGCGAGAAGATGATCCTCGAGAAATACTCCCACGTGATCCACATCGTATCGAATGTAGTAGGACGCCTCGCGAAGGATAAGAATCGTTTCGATCTTTTGCGCGCGGTATTTCCGGGCGGGACCATCACAGGTTGCCCCAAGATACGGTGTATGGAGATAATCGATGAGCTCGAAGGCCTCAAGCGCGGTATTTATACGGGTTCCATCGGCTACCTTGATTTTAACGGCGACATGGATTTCAATATCGTAATCCGCACTTTGCTTTTAAAAGACGGTATCGGATACCTCCAGCTAGGCGCCGGCATCGTTTACGATTCCGTTCCGGGCGCCGAATACGAGGAAACGCTTCATAAGGGCGAGGCCTTTATTGAAGCCCTTAAGGATTAAGTTCAGATACCAGCTACCGGATCCGTTAACGCGGTACCTGGTACCTGACCATTCGCTTATGCAAAACCTGATTTTCTGGAACGGGAAAAAGATGAATACAGAAGAGCTTGTTTCGTGTGGTCTCGTTTGCGATTCTGTGTCCGTATTTGAGAGTATGCGTGCCTACGGGGGCGTTATTTTTAAGCTCGAGGAGCATCTCGGCCGGCTCTTTGAGTCCGCGAAAAGCGTCGGCCTTTCTATTGATTGGCCTTTGAGAAAATTGAAGGATAATCTGGAAGGGGCCCTGCACTCATCCGGCAGAAAAGACGCGTTTATCCGTTTGAGCGCCGCTCCCGGTAATATTTTTATAATTGTGCGGGAGCCGCGAAAGTACCGGCCGGAAATTTACCGCGACGGGGTTTCCGTTTCCGTCACATCGGTCCTTAAGAATTATTCGCAGGCGTTTATGCCGGAGGCGAAGAGTTCGAATTTCCTGAATTCTATATTCGGTCATCTCGATCCGGCGGCGAGCGACAACTTTGAGGTTTTATTCCTCGGCCGCGACGGTTATTTAAAGGAGGGCAGGGTTTCCAACCTCTTCATTATCAGGCGGGGAGTTCTTGCGACGCCTTCGAGCGGCATCTTGTGTGGTATCACAAGAAATTTTGTGTTAGAATGTGCCCGCTCTTTGGAGCTGGTATTTTCAGAGGCACCTTTTACGCGGCATAACCTTTATTCCGCCGATGAGGCGTTTCTGACCAATACCTCAGCCGAGATCGTTCCCATACGCGAGGCGGATAAACGCGTTATCGGCAGCGGAGCGCCGGGGGTGTGGACGCGCCGCTTGATGGCGGAATTTAAGAGGGGTGTAGATAAGTTTAGGTACCAGGTACATGAACGTGCGCGAGGTCGAAGGAGATAATAAATGACAACTAAAAGCATTAAAGTAAAACGCGCCCTGATCAGCGTATCGGATAAAACCGGTATTGTTCCGTTCGCGAAGGTCTTGTGCAAGTTAGGAGTCGAAATCGTTTCAACGGGAGGGACGCTAAAGGCCCTGCGCTCCGCAGGCGTCAAGGCGTCTTCCGTTTCGGATGCAACGGGTTTCCCTGAAATCCTGGACGGGCGTGTTAAGACGCTCCATCCTAAAATTTTCGGCGGCATCCTTTATCTGCGGGCGAGTAGTTCCCATAAGAGGGAATTGGTAAAGCAGGGCATCGCGCCGATTGACATGGTGGTTGTGAACCTCTATCCCTTTAAGGATGCCATAAAGGAGCGGGGCATAACCCTCGGGCGCGCGTTGGAGAATATCGATATCGGAGGCGTCGCCCTGATTCGCGCAGCCGCGAAAAATTTTAACTCCGTCGTTGTGGTGACGGATACGGCCGACTATGAGGCGATAGCGGGAATGTTTGAGAAAACAAAGGGCAATTTTTCACTTGAAGAGAGCCGCCGCCTTGCCCGTAAGGCGTTTTCTCTCACATCATCCTACGACTATGCCATCCAGGATTATTTGCGCGGCAAAGAAGAAGGTATTTTTCCACCGCTTATACAGGTTGAATCTAGGAAGATTCAGGATCTCCGCTACGGCGAGAATCCGCACCAGAGAGCGGCCCTTTATGAGTCACTTGACGCCGAAGGTTCGTGGCGCAAGCTCCACGGCAAAGAGCTTTCCTATAATAACCTTCTTGATATGGACGCCTGCCTCGATATACTCCATGAATTCCGGAGGCCCGCCGCCTGCGTCGTCAAACACAACAATCCCTGCGGCATCGCGGAAGATAAGAATCTGGCGCGGGCGTTGACCTATGCGATAGAATGCGATCCCCTTTCGGGTTTTGGCGGCATCGTTGGCCTTAACCGCCCCTGCGATAGCGAGACGGCCCGCGTGCTTCTTGAGAAACTCGCCTTTTTTGAGGTGGTTATAGCCCCTTCTTTCGATAAGACCGCGCTTTCTCTCCTTGAATCGAGGAAAAATCTCCGCGTGATTGAGATTAACTGCGGGCACAAGAACTCGGCGCTCCAGTACCGTTTTATGCAGTGCAATCTCCTCGTCGAGGAGCGGGACCTTCCTATATATAAGCGCGAGGCAAGGCTCAAAAAGAATCTCCGGTGCGCGACTAAATTTAAGCCGTCGCCCCAGGATATCGAAAAACTGCTTTTCGCGTGGCGGTGCGCGAAACATGTCCGCTCAAACGCGATTGTTCTAGCGCAGGATTTCCGCACGGTCGGGATCGGCGCCGGCCAGATGAGCCGCGTGGATGCCGTTACCGTGGCCTGCTTGAAGGCGGGCCAGCGCTCGCACGGCGCCTACCTCGCGAGCGACGGTTTCTTCCCCATGGCCGACAATATAGAAGTGGCGGCATCAAACGGTATACGCGCGATAATCCAGCCTGGAGGCTCGATACGCGATAATGAAGTGATCCAGACCTGCAACAGGCGGGGCATAGCCATGGTATTTACGGGCGAGCGGCATTTTAAGCATTAAGTTAAATTCAAAGCTGAAATCGCAAAGCGCAAAATTGAGATTCAAAATTCAAAGTTTTGGTTTCTGGACCAGTTTTAAATTCTGAATTTTAGTTTTGCGTTTTTCGTTTTACATTTTGCATTAAATTTTGCACTGTCCCTCCGCGCCTGTTTATTTGACGTAAACCTTATTTATTATGAAAACCTCCACGACGTTCCTCGACTCATTCACAAATTGGGAAAAGCAATGGCGATATTCTCCCGATAAGGCATTCCGCCTTGAGCGTGTGCGTTACACGCTGGAATACCTTGGCCACCCCGAGAGAAAGTTTCCCTCGGTGCTCGTCGGGGGAACGAAAGGAAAGGGATCTACCGTTGCGATGCTTGCCTCTATCCTTAAGGAGGCGGGTTACAATGTCGGAATGTTTAGTTCTCCGCACCTTATTAATATAAGGGAGCGTATCAAATTAGGCGGTCGCGATATTTCTGCCCGGGATTGGCGCGTGATTTTGGCCGAACTTGAGAAATGCCTGAAAAATAATCCCGTGCCCGCCCGTTTTGGAAGGGTTACCTATTTTGAGGCCCTTACGCTGGCCGCGATTCTATTTTTCGCGAAAAAAGGCGTTGATATCGGCGTTTTTGAAGTCGGATTAGGCGGCAGGCTTGACGCGACAAACGCGCTTGATCCTTTGGTTTCTGTCTTGACTTCCGTCAGCCTGGATCACAGGGAACTGCTGGGCAATACGCTCAGAAAGATCGCGAGCGAGAAATCATATATTATGAGGACAGGAAAGAGGACTGTCATCGGGCCTCAGGCGCCCGAGGCGCTGCGCGTATTCAGGGCGCGGGCTAAGAAAATCCGCGCTTTTAACTTTGAGGCCGGTCGTGATTTTGCATGTGGCGGCGTCAGG
>JAQTRP010000036.1 GCA_028711765.1 Candidatus Omnitrophota bacterium
GCGGAGGCTCTCGCACTATGATTACTGGGATGATGAGGTGCGGCGCTCGATTCTGCTTGACGCCAAGGCCGATATGATAATTTACGGCATGGGCGAGTGTCAGATTGTTGAGATTATCGATCGGTTGGATAAAGGAGAGGCAATTGATTCTATCCGTGATGTGCGCGGCACGGTAGTGAGCGTCAAAAAAACAGATACCCCGGCCGATGCCATTACCTTGCCGTCGTTTGAAGAGGTGCGTCAAAGCGATGAGGCATTCAATAAGGCATTCCGGTTTGTCTATGAACAGATGAATTCGCGCTCAGGACGCATTATCGCCCAGCCGCACGCTGATCGGTGCGTGCTTGAGCTTCCGCCCGCGCTGCCGCTTAGTACCAAGGAACTGGATGCCGTTTATGATTTGCCGTATACGCGCGCTTGGCATCCGTCATATGACTCCCTCGGCGGCGTTAAGGGTTTCGAGACAGTACGCTGGTCGATTACGGCGCTGCGCGGCTGCCCGGGGGAGTGCAGTTTCTGTAGCTTTCCGATACATCAGGGGCGCATTGTCCAAAGCAGGAGTGAGCAGTCGGTTCTTGCGGAGGCGAAAGCGCTTGTGCGCGATCCCGCATTTAAAGGGACTATCACGGATGTCGGCGGGCCGACGGCCAATCTCTACGGCGCCGCCTGCCGCAAGTGGGAAGGAAACGAGGCGTGTTCCGCGAAACAATGCCTTATGCCGTCTAAGTGCCCGTCGCTTGAGCTCGGATACGCGAAGTGCCTCGCGCTTTATCAGGCGATACAAAGAATCCCGGGTGTGAAGCATCTATTTTTATCGAGCGGCTTCAGATACGATTTGCTCACTTATCCCGAAGCCGAGCGGTATCTTAAAGAGGTTTGCGAACACTATATTAGCGGGCAGATGAAGGTTGCTCCGGAGCATACCGAAGATTCCGTTCTCGAACTTATGAATAAGCCGCCATATCGATCTTACGAAGAATTTGTGAAAAAATTCGAGAAACTGAACCTCCGCCTCGAGAATAGAAGGTACCTTGTCAATTATTTCATCAGCGCGCATCCGGGAAGCCGCTTAGACGATGCGCTGTCGTGTGCCATGACGCTCCTTTCACGGAACATGCGCCCCGAACAGGTTCAGGATTTTATACCGCTCCCGATGACCGTCTCAAGTTGCCTTTATCACACCGGCGTTCATCCATTTAGCGGCAAGAGAGTTTTCGTTCCCAAGGAAGCGGATGAGCGCGCGATGCAGCGCGCGCTTCTGCAGTCGCAGAATCCCAAAAGCAAGCCACTCATCAAGAAAGCGCTTCGCATACTTCACAAGGGGCATCTTCTAAACCGTTTTATGTTGCATAGGGTAAGCAGGAAAGGAAAGAAATAGAATAGATATCGGCCGATATTGTTATGTTAATGTAGGCTGGCAAATTCTGTGCGGTTTGGGCGGTATTTCGCCATTTTTAGTCTATTGCCGCCCCAAAAAATACTTGTCATAGCAGAGTTGGGCCTATACAATCAATCGTTCGAAATTAGTAGAGTATCCCCTCGGGCGATGTGAGGGTCATCCAGTTTCGGAAAGAGGCGGGTCATAAAAGAAAATGGCGCACATTCTGGTTGCTGAGAATAATACAGAAATTATAGGAGCGATTAAGTTGGCCTTGCGGCGGTTTGGCCACGAGTTGTCTTTTGCCAAGGACAAGGTTCAGGTTATTCGCAGACTCAAGGCCGATGGTCATGACCTTGTTATACTCGATACCGACGTAATCGATCCTTCCGACGACGATCTCCTCAAGTGGCAGCAGTGCGCCAAGGAAAAAGACGAAGTGCCGGTCCTTCTCCTTGTTAGCGAGCGCGCTCCGGACATGTTTGCCAAAATGGATTTCCGGCCGCGCGACCGCATAGCCATGCCTTTTAATCCGAGAGAACTTGTAAGCCGCGTAAACGCGATACTGCGCAAGGAAGTCCGCGTAAGCTGTATCGGCGGGGGAACGGGTCTTTATACGCTGCTTATGGGTTTAAAGACCCTGAGCAGTATTCATTTATTTTCCATTGTCAGCATGAGCGATGACGGCGGCTCTGCGGGCAGGCTGCGCGAGGCCTACGGTATCCTGCCGCCCGGCGATGTAAGGAGAAGCCTTGTGGCCCTTTCTGCGGCTCCGCGTCTGATGAATAAAATGCTTACCTACCGTTTCGAAAAGGGTAAAGAGCTTAGAGGACATAATCTCGGCAACGTTATACTTACGGCGCTTTCCAATATTACGGGATCGATGGTGGAAGCAGTGAGAGGGTGCAGCGAACTCCTGAACGTTAAAGGCATAGTTCTTCCGGTTACAACGACATTGAATATTCTCAAGGCGGAGCTTGAGGATGGAACTATTATAGAAGGTGAGGCCAAGATCGATGTTCCGGCGTCAAGGGATCCCCGCCTCAGGATAGCGAGGCTTTGGCAGGAGCCGTCGCCGTATGCCAATCCCGACGCTGTTTCGGCACTGCTTCACTCTGAGATTATCACAATCGGGCCCGGCGATTTGTTTACAAGCCTGATTTCCAATCTTATAATTTCGGAAATCGCGGAGGCCATACGCCGCTCAAGGGCGAAGAAGATTTATATCACAAATCTTATGACCAAGCCGGGTGAGACGACAGGTTATACTGCGAGCGAGCACATTGCCGAGATCAACAAATATTTGGGCGGCGACTATCTAGATTATGTCATAGTTTCGAATTCGAAGCTGTCGAAACGCTCCGTTGCTGAGTACAAGAAGAAGAATCAGGAACCCGTGCGGATTGACCCGATGTATGCGCTGCGGCGCGTTACGAAGGCAAAGATTGTCTATGCGGATATCACCTCTGAGGCTGATCTTGTCCGGCACGATAGCCTCAAATTAGCAAAAGCGATAAGCAATATAATCAAGAAAACGGTGTGACTTTACTCCCCCCTTCGCATAAAGTTTCCAAGGGACTGTGGTGGTGATGAATGCGAAGGAGGGTACTGCTGCGAAGCTCAAAGCGAAAGCTTTTGAGCGAAGCAGAGTAGTTGCTTCGGAGCGGTTCCCTGCCTACCGGTAGGCAGGTGCCCCGCGAAGCGTAAGTTAGGGAGCCGCGGCTCAAGAAACCGCGGGGCTACATTATGAAAGCGATTGTCGATCCTGGAAAATGTGTCGGGTGCGAACTGTGCGCCGGTACCTGTCCTGAGGTTTTTGTCATGAAAGAAGGGAAGGCAGTTGCGGTTTTAACACCCGTGCCTAAGAATTTGGAGGAGACGGCTAAACAGGCGGCTTCGGAATGCCCCGTTGAAGCCATTATCGTGACATGAAGCAAATAGACAACAGACAAAAACAAAACATACAGATTCGCTCGAGCCGTTTTAAGACTTTCCCCGAGAGTAAAAAATTAGAAAAGGACATTAAAAAAGTTCACGTGGATCATGCGCACCTAAAGGAAGGCGAAACAGTATTCCGCAAGCCTGAGGAAAACAATGAACTTAAAGCTGAGCAGCCGGTTGAGTCAGTTCACACAGGCCCTAAAGTGGGGCGCAATGATCCGTGTCCGTGCGGCAGCGGCAAGAAATATAAAAAGTGTTGCCTCTTAAAGAAAGAATAAAAGAGCAGAAAAAACTTTACAAACCTTAATCGGTGTAATAGTATAACACTAGAAGTTTTATGGAGTTAGTGTCCACCAGTTGGTGGAAGGGGTTCCGTCTCTCTTAACCAAGTGCCGTAGAAAAATAAAGAGAGTAGTGATGAAAAAGCGGAAAATAAGTTCTTCGTCTTCGATATCGAAGAAAAGCGCTTCCGCAGGGGGGAAGAAGAAAAAATCCTCTGCTTCATCGCTTACCCGTAAACACTCCCCAGCCGCCAAGCGAAGTCCCGGTCGTCAGGATTATTCACGCGATACAAAACCATATTACGAACCGACATTTCACGGCAAGCCACCCGAGTTTCAACCTGAAGTAAAACCCGCGCCGGCGCCATATACGCCTTCTTACGATCTTCCTTCCAGTTATAATAAGACAAAAATTGTCCTGTTGGTGCGCGACCCCTACTGGGTATATTCTTACTGGGATATCAGCGGTGATACCTATCAGTGGATTGAGGGTATACGCCGCGACGTCCAAGGGAAAGTTCGCACGGTCCTCAGGGTATACGATGTGACCGATATAGATTTTAACGGATCTAACGCCCACCGTTATTACGATATCGATTGCCACCTCGACGCTAAGAATTGGTACATCGATTTAGGCACGCCGGACCGCGCCTATATTGTGGATTTAGGTCTTATCGACGGTAACGGTAAATTCTATCTTATCGCGCGGAGCAATGTTGTGCGCACGCCGCGCGACGGTCCGTCGGATATTGTCGATGAGGCGTGGATGGCGGCCGACTTTGAGGAAATCTACGCCCTCTCGGGCGGTTTCGGGATCGGCCTTTCTTCCGGCGAGATGAAAGCGCGCGGCAAACGCATAATGAAAGAATGGCTCTCCTCCGGCGGTATCTCAAGCCCGGGATTTTTCCTGAAGCGCACTTTCGATGAGAAGGGCAACACGTTCCAAATTGCGAGTGAAATTGTTTTCTACGGTAAAGCGCCTCAGGACGCGCAGGTCACAGTGGCAGGCAAACCCGTTGTTATAAGAAAAGACGGTACTTTTTCTATCAGATATTTTCTTCCGGACGGAGCCCAATCTATACCTATAAAGATGCACCTTCCAAGGCAGGGGGAGACCAAAGAAGCGATCCTCGAGGTAAGAAAGGAAGCAACGTAAGTATGGATCGAAGAGGATATCTTCTCCTCGTCCTGCATGCCCATCTACCCTACGTAAGGCATCCAGAGTACGATGACTTTCTCGAAGAGGACTGGCTTTATGAAGCCATAACCGAGACTTATATTCCTCTCATCGAGATGATGGACCGCTTCGCGAATGAAGGGGTACCTTTCCGTCTGACGATGTCGGTTACTCCGCCGCTCGCTTCGATGTTAAGGGACGGGCTTCTTCAGGAGCGCTACCTCCGGCATATCCATAAGCTAATCGAGCTTTCCGCGAAGGAAATCGACAGGACACGCTGGCAGCCTGAGTTTGAACGCCTCGCGCATCATTATCACCAACGCTTCAGGGCGG
This sequence comes from Candidatus Omnitrophota bacterium, assembly GCA_028711765.1. Lineage (GTDB taxonomy): Bacteria > Omnitrophota > Omnitrophia > Omnitrophales > JAQTRP01 > JAQTRP01. The sequence goes on from JAQTRP010000036.1 coordinate 5,111, forward strand.
CGCGCGCCGTTTTTGAAGACCAGTACGGACGCGATATCACGAAGGCGTTTAAGAAGTTTCAGGATATGGGCTGCCTTGATATTATTACCTGTGGAGCCACCCACGGTTTCTTTCCCAATATGGAAGTCGTGCGGAATTCTGTCCGCGCCCAGGTCAAACTCGCCAAAGATCACTACGAGGAAGTCTTCGGCAGGTCTCCTCAGGGGATCTGGCTTCCCGAGTGTGGTTACAATCCCGGCGATGACAAGATCCTAAAGGAATTCGGTTTTAAATATTTCTTCGTCGATACCCACGGTATTCTTCATGGTGTGCCGCGGCCCAAGTACGGGGTCTTCGCGCCGGTATTCTGCCCGAGCGGAGTCGCCGCGTTCGGGCGCGACATCGAGTCGTCGAAACAAGTCTGGAGCGCTATCGAGGGTTATCCCGGCGATTATGAGTACCGCGAGTTTTACCGCGACATAGGTTACGACCTCGAGTACGATTATATCAAACCCTATATTCACGCCGACGGTATCCGGGTAAACACCGGAATCAAATATTACAGGATTACGGGCCCGACCAATCACAAGGAGCCCTACAGTCTGGATCGCGGGCGGGAGAAAGCGGCGGAGCACGCGGGGAACTTTATGTTCAACCGCGAGCGGCAGGTTGATTATCTGAATACGCGGCTCGGCAGGAAGCCCATGATCGTGGCGCCTTATGACGCCGAGCTTTTCGGACACTGGTGGTATGAGGGGCCGCAGTGGCTCGAGTTTCTGATCAGGAAGGTCGTTCTTAACTCGAATGTAGTCCAACTTACGACGGCGGGCGAATACCTCAAGGAAAACCCGCGGAATCAGGTTGTCACACCTTCGTTCTCTAGCTGGGGCTACAAGGGTTTCAGCGAGGTATGGCTTGAGGGCAGTAACGACTGGATTTATCGCCATCTACATGAGGCATCAATCAGGATGCAAGAGTTAGCGCGTGCTTATCCCGGCTCAAGCGGTGTTCTTGAGCGTGCGCTTAAGCAGGCCGCGCGGGAGTTGGTCCTTGCCGAGTCAAGCGACTGGGCATTTATTATGAAGACGGGCACGGTTGTTGAGTATGCAAAAAAACGCACAAAGGATCACATCCTCCGTTTCCATAAACTCTATGAAGACATAAAAGGCAACAAGATCGACGAACGCTGGCTTTCGGACATAGAGTCAAAAGACAACATCTTCCCCAATATCGATTATAGAATCTACGCGTAGTTAAAGTTCCCATCCCAAGTCCACAGTCCACAGTCAATAGTCCAAAGTCTATAGTCTCTAGTTTACAATTTTCTCTTACAGCTTAAAGCTTATAGCTTACAGCTAAAGCTTTTACAACTTCCTGCCGTTCCTATATATATCTAATATTAGTGCGGATAAGGTCTTCTTGGAATAAAATGAAGAAATTCATAATCTTCGCTTTGGTCTTCCTGCAGGTTGCAGCAGGAATTGTTATAATTCCGCCGTCCTGTGAGGCAAGTCCCGGCCTTTATGTTACGGCGCCTTCAGCGATTCTTATTGACCCTGTTTCCAAACACGTAATATTCGCGAAATCCCCGCATCTTAAACGGAAGGCGGCGAGCACGACTAAACTTATGACCGCCTTGGTTGTTCTCAAGAAGCTTCCGTTAGATAAAGAAATTGTGATAACGCGGCAGGCATCCTGCGTGGCGCCCTCAAAGGTTCATCTGAAGCAGGGCGAGAGATATACAGCGGGGGCGCTTCTTGAGGCGCTTCTTATGGAATCGGCGAACGACGCCGCGGTCGCGCTTGCCGAGGGCACGGCCGGATCTAACGCGGCATTTGCGCGGCTTATGAACGAGGAGGCGCGGCGCGTCGGTGCGAGGGACACCCACTTTGCCAATCCGCACGGTCTTCCGGGAGGAGAGCAGTATACGACGGCTTATGATTTGGCATTGATTGTGCACGAGCTAAGGAAGAAACCATTTTTGGTGCGTCTCTTGAAAAAGCGTTACAGTGTTATCTATTCGGCTAACGGGAGGAGGATCCACCTTAAAAATCACAACCGCATGCTTTGGCGGCGCAATAGGCCTGTCATAGGAAAGACAGGTTTCACACGCAAGGCGCGCCACTGTTTTGCGGGCCGCATCCAGCGCGGATCGGGCGAGGTCCTCGTCGTTATAATGGGAAGCCATCGCTTGTGGTCGGACCTTAAAACTCTGATTGATTTTGCCCTGAAGAGTGACTACATGAAGTGCTTGCTTAATCAACGTTGTCTGGGCAATAGCCGTGTACTTCGACTTCAAGCATTTCTCCGCCGGAAAGGGTATAAGGCAGGGCCGCGTGACGGCAAATTTGGCAAGGCGACCTTGGATGCGGTAAAGCGCTTTCAAAAGCATAACGGTCTAAGTCCAGACGGCATAGTTGGTCCGCGCACTTGGCGGCTCATTGCGACGGAAGGCTGTTCCTCTTAAGACTAAGAAATATAAGAAAGTCCTCGATTTTTACCCTCGGTTTGACTATAATAATCTAAATTTGCCTTTCCAACTTAACGATAAGTGACAATTGGGGTTAAGAGTTTTTAATTGTATTGTGATTGGAGACGACCTGTTATGAGAAAACACCTTAGGATTTTGACGCTGCTGCCTCTAACTATGTTTATTTTTGCGAGTGTTGTTTCTTTGCCTCCCGCGGTATGCGCCGAAGACAAAGAGCAGCCTGCCGGCGAGGAACGTCCGGTGATGGTAACTCGTACGACCGCGAGCGGCGAGACCGTCACAGTTCCCATAGACCAGAAAAAGCCCGTTAGTGAATTTAAGGGAGAAAACTATATAATTGTCGATGATTTTGAAGATGAAGAGCCGAAGAATAACGTTAACGGCGAAATGGGCGAGTGGAATCTCAACCCTGAGGATGAGACAGTCTACTGCCGATGGTCGGTTGTGCCGGTGGACGGTACTGCCGGCGCCAAGCAAAAGACGCTACGCCTTGAATATGATGTCGACAGCAAGGATGAAAATATACTCCAGACTCAAAACGGTTTTTGGATGAAACTGATGCATTTGGATGCTTCAGGCTACGATCATCTTCAGTTTGACATTAAGGGCGATGCCGAGGCCGGTTACCCTGAGGCGTTCAAAGTCGAACTTAAAACTTTTAAGGACAAGGCCCGCACGGAAAGAATCCGGGGCAGCGCCCTCGTTAAAGGTATCACGCCTGAGTGGCAGACAATCAGTATTCCGCTTAACTCGATGACGGGCCTCCTCGATTTCGCGTCTCCGGAGGTTTGGAAAAATCCCTCGATAAGCCGGAAGGACCTTGACGAATTCGTGATTGTTTTTGAGGACGGCCGCGTGAAAAATAAGACGGGCGTTATCTACATCGACAACATCAAGTTCGTCAAAACAGGCCAGCCGGGGCCTACCGCCGTTGATTTCCCGCCGTGGGACCGCGAAAAAACGCCGGTACCGCTCGAGGGATTAGAATTTGCCAAGTTTCTCATAAAGCGCTTGAAGAGTTTTCCGTCGCAGATTTTAGTGAAAAAGGAGTTTCCGAAAGACGATAGGGAATTTCTCCTTGAGATCGCGAAAGACACGTGGAAATTTTTCGATAATATAGTCGATCAGCAAAACTATCTGCCGCTCGATCAAGTCGCGCTCGGCGAAAAAGAAGCCGTCGGCGCCGGCACCTGGATCGGCGATTACACCAATGTTACCGATATAGGGCTTTACCTGATGTGCATCGTGTCGGCGTATGATTTCGGATTTATTACCCGCGAGGACGCAGTCTTGCGGTTGAGGGGTACTCTTAATACGATAGAGAAACTACAGCATCACGAGAGCGGTTTCCCTTACAATTACTACGACACGACACTCGCCATCCGCACGAGTTATTTTGTATCCTTTGTCGACAGCGGCTGGCTCGTGATGGGCCTTTATGTGGCGAAAAACGCTTTTCCTGAAGAGCTTGGCGAACAGGCCTCGCGCATGCTCAGCCGTTACAATTTCTCGTTCTTCTACGATCCCGTCGAGAAACAAATGTTCCACGGCTATTACGATAACCTCAAGGTCTATTCCGACTATCACTACGGCGCCTTTTATACGGAGCCGCGCGCGACAAGCTATCTCGCCATAGGAAAAGGAGATGCGCCTATCGAACACTGGTTCTACACATACCGCACGTTTCCGGAGACTTACGGTTGGCAGCAGCTTAGTCCGGTAAACCGTGTGCTCAAAGAGACTCTGGGCGTTAAATACTACGGCGGTTATTACGAGTGGAACGGCCTGCGTTATGTCCCAAGCTGGGGAGGCTCACTTTTCGAGGCCCTAATGCCCACGATTGTCATCAAGGAGAAGGAGCTTGCGCCCGATAGTCTCGGCCTAAACGATCGCGAACATGTTTTGGGGCACATAAAATTCGCGAAAGAGCAGGCCTATCCGGTTTGGGGAATGAGCCCCTGCGCCGTTCCTGAAGGCGGTTATTCCGAGTACGGAGTGGCTCCTTTAGGCTCGCGCGGTTATAAAGGAGGAGTCGTCACACCGCATGTTTCTTTCCTCGCGCTTGAGTTTGAGCCCGAGGAGGCGATAAAAAATATCCGCACCCTCATTAGTAATTACAATATTTACGGCGAGTACGGTTTCTATGACGCCGTCAACGTCAAGACGGGAAAAGTCGCCGTCAGGTATCTCTGTCTCGACCAAGGAATGATTTTTGTCGCGCTTAACAATTATCTTAACGACGGCATTATAAGAAAACGTTTTCACAATGAGCCGGCCATAAAGAATGCCGAGAAGCTTTTAACAGAGGAGAAGCTCTTTGAGCCACCAAGTAACGCAAAATGATCTTTGCATAGAGCGGGGCGAGGGCTGCTTTGTCTTTAGGCATCTTTTTGTGTTTCCGATAGTTCACGGGTTCGGGACCCGTATGTACAACATTTATCTTACGGGAGATGGGGAGCGCCTCCGCGACCGCGAGAAGTTTTGCGGGCAATTGGGAATTAACCTTGATGACCTTGTGTGCATGGAGCAGATTCATAACAACAACATCGTGCGGGTTGGCGCCGAACACAAGGGGCGGGGTTCAAAGTCGGATTCCGACAGGATTACAAACGTCGACGGTATGATTACGCAGGCGAAGGGCGTTCCTTTGGCCGTCAGGACTGCGGATTGCGCGCCGCTTCTTTTTTACGACCCCGTGCACGAGGCCATCGGCGTCGCCCATGTGGGATGGAAAGGCGCGGCAGTAGACCTTGCGGGCAAGATGGCGATGGCCTTAAAGAATAACTTTCTTTCTCAGGCGGAGGATATTTTTGTCGCGATAGGGCCTATGATCCGCTCGTGTTGTTATGAGGTCGGAGAGGATTTTCACGAGATGTTCGGTTCTCACGTGGAGCGGCGCGGAGGCAGCCATTATTTAAACCTCGCCGGCGTTATAATGGAGGAACTTGAGAGGGCGGGCGTGAGGAAGGATCGCATATATGACAGTGGTCTTTGCACGGCGTGCAATAAAGATTTATTCTTTTCTTATCGGAGAGAAGGCCCCGAGACGGGGCGTATTTTCGCGGTCATTATGCTGAAAGGCGATACGGTATGATTCCGGCATTGCGCTTAAGACGCGGCAACACAATAGTTTATAACGGCGAGATCTACAAGGTGATCGAGACCCAGCATATCACGCCGGGTAACTGGCGCGGTTTTGTCCAGGCGAAGCTGAAGAGCCTTAAGACAGGAAAGATAGCCCAGAACAGGTTCGGTTCAGATGAACTTGTGGAACCGGCGCACCTCGACGCGCGGACTGCCCAGTATCTTTATAAGGACGATACCGGTTTTCATTTTATGGACCTTGGCGATTACAACAGCTTTTGCCTTACCGAAGAGATCGTCGGCGACGGCCAGTACTATATGAAGGAGAATCAGGAGATCGATATCGATTTCTATGAGGGCGTGCCCGTGGGGCTTGAACTGCCGAAGCAGGTTATACTTAAGGTTACGGAGTCTATGCCGGGAGTGAAAGGGGATTCCGTGTCGAATATGCTCAAACCGGCTACTCTTGAGACAGGCCTAAAGATTCAAGTTCCGCTTTTTGTGAAAGAGGGGGATCTCCTCAAGGTTGATACCGAAACCGGAGAGTACCTCGGGCGTGCGTAACTTTGTATTTATCTCGGGCGGTTAGCTCAGCCGGTTAGAGCGCGTGCCTCACATGCACGAGGTCACTGGTTCGAGTCCAGTACCGCCCATTCTTCTTCGCCAAGCAGCTTTTCCCTCCTTCGCTAAAGCCTGCCTGCCGGTAGGCAGGCTTCGGAGGGCAGGCGCGCTTGGCTTCGAAGCAATAGGGCGAGTTGCTATGAAGCCGTGCACGCAAGTGCAACGGTGGAGTAGAACCGCCCACCATAACACGAATATGCCAGCATTCCTAAAGCGCCTTCAAATCTACAGAATCCTCCTACTGGCGTTTGTGATTACCTCGCTTTATTTCCTCTTTGTCCTGCCGCTGGATTTCTTTCAAGTAACTCGGCTCGGCATGCAGGATCTCTTCTTCAAGTACCGCTATTTCACCCAAAAGCCGATCGCGGAGCTCGCTAAGTTTGTCTTGATTTCAATCGACAGCGAGTCTGTCCTTAAATTAGGCGAGCGCTGGCCCTTAAAGCGCGAGACATACGCGCAGATTGTCGATCGTCTCCGGAGTTATAATCCCAAACTCATCGCTATGGATTTTATCTTTGCGGGGAAGGAGACACCCGCGGGGGATTTTCTCCTGACCGAGTCTTTGACTAAGGCCGGCAACGTGATTCTCGCGGCATATGTGAATGAGAGAGGCCAACTCCTCGATTCAAAGAGCGAGATACGCAATGCCGCACTCTCATCCGGCATTGCGAGCAAATTGTGGGATAGGGATTTCACGATCAGGAGAATGAGGCCGCTTTACCGGGAAGTGGGAAAACATGAAGGCGGGAAGTGGTCGTGGGAACTTGAAATCATGTCTCACGATAAGGAGGTTGAACTCGATAAGGCCGTAGTTGATAAAAATGAAATAGAGATCGTCAAAAACAACAGGCCGTTGGTTGAAATCCCGCTTGTGAAAGACGGGACAGTCGAAATAAATTACCGCTTCAGGCTGGAAGATGTAGGGAAAATTCCACTCTGGCAGGTTATGGACGGGAGCGCCGAGAGAGATAAGATTGAGGGCAAGGTTGCCCTTGTCGGCACCTCGTCTGCCGCCCTGCTTGATTTTTATCCTACACCCTTGGGAGTGTTGCCGGGAGTTATCGTTAACTTCAATTATCTCATAAACTTATATGCGGATGATTTTTGCCATTCTGTTCCGGAATGGTTTGATTTTCTGATTCTTTGGCTGGGTGTTTTCCTTGTTTTGGTCGCTGTTGTTAAGCTCGACCTTATGAAAGGTTTTCTTCTCGTCCTTACATGGATAGCTTCCTTCCTCGGCGTAAGCTGGCTTTTAGTCCAGAGAAGCTATATTTGGGATTTCTTAAGCCCGCTATTGGTTGTTCTTTTTCTTTATCTCGCGATTTCGCTCGTGAGATATGCTTACCTATTTGTGGAAAATATCAGCCTTAAGAAACGGGTCATCGAAGACGCCCTGACGGGGCTTTTTACGCGCAATTTTATGAAGGCGCGGCTCGAGGCCGAGCTCTACAAAATTAAACGCCTCAGGGTGGCGAAACATAGCGAAGAATGCAAGGAAATCGCTGTTTTGATGGTTGATATCGATCATTTTAAGCAGATAAATGACAGATTCGGCCATCAGTCGGGCGACGAGGCATTGCGCATTACGGCAAAGACATTCAAAGACTGTATACGCGGCCACGATATAGCGGCAAGATACGGGGGAGAGGAATTCTGTGCGTTGCTTATGGATGTATCCGAGGAAGAGGCGATGCGGATAGCCGAACGCATGAGGAGTGAGGTCGAGTCCAAGGACCTGTCCTCGATTATTTCAGGGCTTGAGCGCCTTACTGTAAGTGTAGGGTGCGCCATGGTTATAAAAGATGCCCTTGAGAGCTATAACAAGGCAATAAAGGCCGCCGATGTTACTTTATACAGGGCAAAGAACTCCGGAAGAAATAGAGTCTGCAGGTTCGATCCTTCCATAGATTTGCTTCAATAAATCCACAATAATCATATTTAAGTCATTTACCTATATATTCTTACGTACTTTAAAAAAAGCTTAGAAAAATGTTTGCATTTCTTTGACTTGCATGGTATCTTTCTATTAGATGCCACAATAGGTTATGGCTTTTAAAAGTGTTTTTAAATCAGTTAAGAAGATTCAGATTAATACCGAACAAATCATGGGTGTATGTGTATTCTGTGATTAAGTTTTGAGAATTTGGCTTTGGAGATATAAATTTGAGGGGAAAAGAAGAATGATAAATAAGTCAGCATTCAAAAGGGCGCTTTGCCTCACAGTCCTGCTTGCATTCAGCTGGACCAGTGTAGCTTTTCCTATTTCAAAGGAAATTGTCGTTCCTCAGGTTTCTGTCGAAAAGGGCATTCAGGAAGTAAACCGCGAATCGGTGAAGGAAGATTTGCCCAAGGGCCTGAAAGACGTTCTTAATCCCCGCCTGATTAAAATTCCGGAAGAACTTGGCGAAATAATGGAAGTCTATGATCCGCTTCAGCCGGGTGTCGACGCCGGAACGATTTCGGAAGACAAAAGAAGCGAGACCCGTCTCGTCATTCACATCCGCGATGCGCACGCGAATTACGAAGCGCAGGTCAATATAAAGAAACTCCTCGATTATCTTGTCCGTGTATACGGATTCAACCTGATCCAGGTGGAAGGCGCGACATCCCATGTAGATCCAAGCATCTTTGAGCTTTCTATGTTCAAGGAGGGGAATCAGAAGATTGCGGATTATCTTATGAGGCAAGGGAAGCTTACGGCGGCCGAGGCGTTTGCCATAGAGACCGACCAGCCAGTTGATGTTTACGGTATCGAAGATGAGGACCTTTACCGTGCGAACCTTAAGGCCTTCCGCGACGTTTTTTCATATCAGGAGGACATAAAAAATTACGGTACTACGGCCGGCAATATCTTGTCAAAACTCGTGGGTTCTTCCCTTAATGAACCTCTGCAGGAGCTATTCAGGGTTGTATCCGATTATGAGGGGAAGAAGTTGGATTTGCTTGAATACGTCGAGACGCTCAATCAGCTCGCGAAAGAAAGGAACATTTTTACCTTAAACGATTTCAGCGAAGTCCTGCGCTTTCCGAACCTCATCCGTCTTTTAAGGCTTAAACAGATTGAAAGCGATCTGGATCAGGCCGCTCTTTTAAGAGAGAAGAACCGCTTAATCTCGGAATTTGAATCAAAAGTCCCTCAGTCGGAAGAGCGGGATTATATCATCGAGGAGCTCAGGTCGGACCTTAAGGGTGTAAGTTCGGCCCGTGGCTTTTTCGGCGGGCTCGAGAAGCTCGCAATAGCTAACGGGATCGATATGACATGGTACTATCAGTTCAAGCTTTACGCGGAGCACGCTGTATTAAGAGAAGAGGTGAACGGCCGCGCGGTATTTAGCGAGATCGACGAGCTTAAAAAGGTGCTTGAGGAGGCATTTTTAAAGACTGATACGGAGAAGCAGATTGTAGATATAATTAAGGATTATATAGTGCTGAAGAAATTCTTCCGCCTCGAACTTTCCCGCGAAAACCTCCTTTATTATAAGGAACACCACGAAGAGATTAACCTCAAGAATTTCACCGCAAACCTTATTAAGCTCGCGAAGGAGCACAATATTGCCACTGACGGCCTTGAAATAACCCCTCGGCTTGAGACTTGTTTCGACAAGATGAACTTTTTCTATAGAGTTGCGCTTGAACGCGACAATATTTTCATTATGAACGCCTTAAAGAGAATGGCGGACCTTAAGGCCAAAAAGACAATCCTTATCACCGGAGGTTTCCACAGCGAAGGGATTGCGCAGAACCTTGCCGATCTCGGTGTTTCCTATATCTCCATTTCTCCGCGCTTTAAATTTGAGGAAGAGGAGGATAATTACCTTAATGTAATGCTCGAAAGTCCTTCTCCCTACGGCACCGTTTTTGCCGGCACCTTCAGCCTCGCGCGTTTTGTCCTTGCCGATCAGGCGATGCGCAACGCTAATATAGAAGAAGCCTGCAGGGAGTTAATGGAGATTGTAGCGATGGAGCCTTGGGCGACACTCACTATGCACCAGGCCTTGGTGAATCAGGGATTATTAGAGCAGAAATATCCGGCGGTTTTCGCTGCTATGAGCAAGCTTCCGGCAAGCGAACAGAAAACCTATATGGTAAATGCGTTAAATGATGTTTTCAGGTCGGCATTCGAAAAAGGCCTTATTCCTTTCCTGCCGCAGGTTGTCAACGTCATAGGGTATCCGCCTTCGGTCCGCGAGGCAACGATCGCAGTCTCTTACCGCCGCGGAGACGATAAAATAGTTGCGACGGTTCCGGTTACGTATAACGAACAGGGTGTTCCTCAGTTGGGTGTTTTCACTCCCCAGGTTCAGTCTTTCAGTCGGGACGAGAGGACCAAGTTTCCGGATCTTGCCGCTATTTTTAAGGCTTCGAAGGTATCTCCTCCCGGGCTTCCGGCTATTGCCACAGCTATGATGAAACCGAACGCCACACAGCCTTATTTCGCTGCATTTGGCATAACGCCAACTGCGGTACCGCCCGAGCTTTACAATGTGGCCCTATCTCAATTTTATCAGAGGGCGTTAAGAATAGTTGCCAGTCGTTACGTACCGAATACGCCGGCCTTCTTTCGAGATGTCAGCATAGTTGTGCCGCCTGAGCAGAAACCAGTTATGGTTCGGGCCCTGGCGGAAGCTCTTCTATCCCAAATGCCTCAGGATGTGGATATTACAACGTTTGTAGCAGCAAGAGTTCCCCCAGAATACGTTCAGTCTGTTACTGCTGCGATTCAAGGACAAGTGAGCGTCTCTGCTGCGGTACCTGTTGCTCCCAATGTGCCGACCGCTTTAGTTTATTCGAAAGTTGCGGAACTCGCGCCTCAGGTTCCCGAAAATCTCAGGCCGGTAATTTATCCGGCCTTAGTTGTGCCGCTTGTCCCGGGTTTTCAGAAGGTCCAAGGCGTTAACCTTCCGGCTCAAATACCGAATCTTCGCGATTTAGTCGAACCCTTTCTAGTCAGCAATGTCCAGATTCCGAATCTTGCGGAGAGGCCCGAAATTCTGAATCCGCTCGTTACGGCGCTCGTTAATAAAGTCAGTCAGCCATACGCGGCCCCGCAGCCATTGCCTCAACTGCCGCCCGAAGTATCAAATTCACTCGTGCTGCCTTCGGTCTTGAAAGACGTTATTGTTTCTTTGTCTGAGCTGCCTGAAGAATTTCGGGGGCCTGCGTTGGCCGAATTGGCAAAGGTGCCGATCACCGGTTTGTATGAAAGTCTGTATATGCCCGTAATACCGGTTACGCCGGAAGCCGTTCAAGAACTTGTTTCGATGCCTCGTATTGAGCGTTTTCTTGAAACTGAGTTAGGGCTATCCCCTGAAACAGTTGGTACCTTACCGGTGCTTCCTGCAACGATTCAAGTCGAGCTTATCCGCGATATCGTAGAGCCGCTGGCAGGCGTTTATGCTAAGTCTTTATATGATTTGACTAACCCTGATCTGCCTGAAGTTATACCTCCGCCTACTTCGGTAATTCCTCACACACCGGAGGCCCCAAAAGAAGTATTGGACATCGCCGCTTTGCGTGGGGGGACCCAGGTGTTGGGCGAAACAACATACTCCGATGCGTTTCTTGCTAAAAGCCCGGCTGAAGTTATCGAAAAACTTCCGAGCGGAGAAGAGCTAAGAAGGCTTCTTGTAGTACTAGAGGATACCAGGAAAGAACGCGGCTGGGTTACTACGCAGGAAGTTGGCGAAATTATTAAGGCGCAGGTGCCGGCGGTGGTTGCAGTTGATGCATCTGCAATGCAAAGAGCGGTGGCGGGCGAGAAGACGACGGTCGCTAACGTAGTCAAATTTTTGTTAACGACAGAGCAAGGTTTGTCTGTTACGGTCGGGCTTAGCGATCCCCGCGGCGCGTTTAGCCTCAAAGATCCATTTGTACGTGATCTGATTAAGCTCGAGATGAAGTATATGAACCCGGAGTCGGCGTTCGGTTTTGTCCATGTTGTGGGGCACAAGATTGACAGTGTAGAAGCGGAGAATATTGCGGAGAGCGTAACCAAGTCGTTGAGGGGATATATGGATATTCCCGATTTCGATGTTCGCTTCAAAGTAATAGTGGTGGGTACGACAGATGAAGCGCCTGCGGCATTTTCTGAGCTAATTCAAGGGGTTTCTTTTAAGGAACTGAGAAAGAAGTATACTGTCTTCAAGGGTAATATTGCAGCGTTCCGTCAAATCGTGGCTGTTGTGTTGCCCAAAGATATGCTTGAAGCTGTAAAAACAAAGGTTCACGGTGTAATTCCCGTTGAATCGCTTGATCGGGAGCCTGATATTGTAATGGCAAAGGATAATATTCGCGAGGGGGCAGGGATTGTGCAATATTTTATAGGTCCAAAGTTAAGCTGGAGGATGATGAACGAAAAGCAGATCAACGCTGCTACGTTACTTGAGCAGGTTGGTGATGCCAATATAATTATAATTCCGCAACGTTCCGGTGACAACTTTAGGCTTAACACGGCCGGTATTGTTGCGATTGCGGCCGAACTCGGCCGTAGCCTCGGGGCCGCGATGAGGTTTGCCCGCGCCGCGTAAAAGCAGTCGCTCGTTGCTCGTGCCTCGTCTCTCGCAAGAAGAGGCAAAATCGAAAACACAAAAGGGGAAGGGAAACCAAGAATTTCTCTTCCCCTTTGTTTTGTTAGCGAGTTAGCCAGTTTGCCGGTTAGCCAGCGTTCCAAAATGGATAGGCGGGACGACATTCTTGTCCCGCAATGGCGCGGGATTTGAAAACCCCGCCTATCCACGTAAATTGCTTCGCTCACTCGTAGTTACCTTTAGGTACTTGGTACCGGATTAGTTAACTTATGGCCGCGCCATCCGTAGCCCGCTACTTTAGGTCTACTATATATAGGCGGAGGATGGCTCCCTTCAAATCCCCCGCTGGCGGGCTGTTAAGTTGGCATAATCTTAAAGAGGTGGGTGGTGTTTGTGGCGGGTAGTGGTAATGCCGAAGGGGGGATTTGCCTACTGCGCGTTTGCTGATTGCAAATGCTGTCCCCCTTCGCCAACATACTTTCGTCATTGGCTACGGGGGATAAACTCCGGCTCCCCTGCCTGCCGGCAGGC
>JAQTRP010000037.1 GCA_028711765.1 Candidatus Omnitrophota bacterium
ATCCAATCGATCATCGGCTCATTCTGCATCATAATATTACGATGGAAAGGCCGCCATTCAAAACCTGCCAAGGTCTCGAGGTAACTGGAATAGTCCCTGCCGTTTGACTCAAGAACGGGCGTCACTTCGATATAAGGATCAATCGTAGTATCGCCTATGGCAGTCCAAATACCGCGGAAGACTATACGATTGCAGTAGTATCCCACCCAATCGTTAAAACCTGGGCTGTCGAGGTTAGTGGAACGGCGGGTTGTCTCGCCGAAACTCTGGAATACAATTTGCTCGCCCGCGGGAGTCGCGTAAAACTTGCCGTAAAGGTGATCACCGACTCCGATCCAATCGGCAACTTTAAGAACGATTTCCTCCTCGATCTGATATTGCGGCTTCGGCATATCGACCGGAACAATCTGCTCCGCAGAAAGCCCTGTGGGTGCCGCCTCTGCAGCCTTTACGGCCTCCTCAAAATTGCCGCCTTCTTTCTCGATGATTTCTTTTACATTCTTAATCGCGGCCTGCGCCACCTCCGGCGAGGCATAGCCGCGGTTCCCTACGAAAAAGAAAGTTGCCGGTTTTCCCTCTTTCCGCTCGATGGTAAGCGCCCTTACGTCAACGCCGTCCTGCTTTGTTGAGGTAACGTGGCTGACGATATAAGATTTTGCCTCTTCAACCGTGCGCGCGTTTTTAATCGCTTCGGTAACCGTGATGCCTCTGTCGAACTCGGTAAGGACCGAGAAGTTGGAATTTAGCTCCTCAATGCTCTTACGAAGCACAACGAAGTTTTCGATATTGTAAACAGTCTTTGTCTGGCGGAGTTCGGGAGGGGCATAAAAGTAATCCCTGAAAAACTGAACAGCGTAGTCTGAAGCGGCTTGAGGGGCGGCTTTTGACACCTTTTTGGGAGACTCCTGGGAAATCTCTTTTGGAGCTTCTTGAGATATTTCTCGGGGAACCTCTTGGGATATTTCTTTGGGAGCTTCTTGAAGGATCTCTTTAGAGGCTTCCTGAGAAGCTTCTTTGGGGGGTTCCTCGGCTATTACACAATAAGGCGCACCGAGAAACAATATGCTGCAGGCTGCAGAAACTAATATTCCTAAAGACAGTAAGCCTACTCTAAAACGCATAAATTTAATAACGGCTGGTTTTGTACAATATTTAATATAATCTTACAATAAAAGGAACTTCGAAGTTTGAGGTATTTTACCAGAACCTATTATTTTATCAATAGTTAAATATGGGGGCAAAAAATACAAAACTTAAAGCGAAAAATGCAAAACCAAAGTCCAAAGTTCAAACCTGAATGACAAAAACTTTGACTTTTTAGCTTCGATTTTGCATTTTTCGATTTATGCTTTAAATTTGCTCACTTCAGGCCTAGGACGTCCTGCATCGTATAGAAACCGCTCTTTTTACGGGCAATGAACTTGGCCGCGAGTATGGCGCCCTTCGCGAAGGCATCACGGCTTGAGGCCTTGTGGGCAAATTCAATGCGCTCACCCGCTGAAAGGAACGAAACAACGTGCTCACCAACAACGTCGCCACCGCGGAGGGCGTGAATGCCTATCGTCCCCTCTTTGCGATCACCTGTCATACCATGCCTGCCGTAAAGCACAACCTGCTCAAGCGTTCTTTTTCTCGCCTCCGCGATCCTGCGGGCAAGTTCCATGGCAGTACCGCTGGGGGCGTCCTTTTTATAACGATGGTGAGTTTCCGTGATCTCGACATCATATTCAACCGGAAGCTTAGCGGCAGCAAGTTCGACGAGACGGAAAAGTAGATTCACTCCGAGGCTCATATTGGGCGACTGGACAATCGGAATGTGCCTCGCCGCTTCCCTGATGGTTTTAATCTGAGTCTCGGCAAAACCCGTCGTTCCGATAACCATACCCTTTTTTGCCGAAAGAGAAACCTTAAGGTTGTCCATCGTCGACTCGGGGTTCGTAAAATCAATTACGACCTCCCCGCCTTTAATTACGCCGGAGAGATTATTCTCGATCTTTAGGTCAACATTAACATAAAGCAGCTCTTTTAGGGACCTGCCCGCATTCCGGTGGGATTTGGCCTCAAAGACCCCCGCGATATTGACCTCTTTATCCTCAGCCGCCAGAGCGATTATGCGCTGCCCCATACGGCCTGCCGCACCCGCTACTATTATCTTGGTAATCATAAATCCTCCAATGTCCAATGACGAATGTCAAAACTCAAATGACAAATGAATCGTCTAATTCCAAACAGTCATATTTGGAATTTGTCATTGAAGATTCGTTTGGATTTTGTAATTTGGCATTTGTCATTTATCTTTGTCTTAAATTACCTTCTTCTCCCTCAAAATTCTCTTCAACTTCTCCTCGTTTTCTTTGCTCATCTCGCAAAGCGGGAGCCTAAGCTCGCCCGTGATGTGGCCCATCAGCTTCAGAGATGTCTTAACCGGAATGGGATTGGTCTCGATAAACATAATTTTAAAAAGTTGATAAAGCTCGTAGTGGAGCTTCCGCGCCTCATCCCAATCATTATCAAGCGCGGCATGGACCATTCTCGTAACACCATCGGGCACAACGTTGGACACAACGGAGATCACACCCTTCGCCCCTATGGACATCATCGGCAGAGTCAGGCTGTCATCGCCCGAAAGCACCGTAATATCGCATAGTGATAGAATTTGCGAAACCTGATCCAGGCTTCCGCTTGCTTCCTTTATCCCTACGATATTCGGGATCTTCCTAAGCCGCGCGACGGTTTCGGGCGCGATCGACACACCCGTCCGCGAAGGGACGTTATACAAAATGAAAGGTATGTCAACCCGCCTGGCCAAGAATTCGAAGTGGCGATAAAGCCCCTCCTGGGTAGGCTTATTGTAATACGGGGTAACAACGAGAACCGCGTCCGCTTTGATTTTTTTCGCGTGCTCGCAAAGGCCGAGCGCCTCTTCAGTGCAGTTGGAACTGGCGCCGCATATCACCTTCGCGCGTCCCCGCGTGTGCTCGACTGCAATCGAGAGGAGTCTTTTGTGCTCCTCGTGACTCATCGTCGCCGCCTCCCCCGTCGTTCCGCAGGGGACAATCCCGTCGATACCGTTCGCGAGCTGAAAGTCTATGTGTTTTCTGAACGCGTCCTCATCGTGCTTGCCGTTTTTAATTGGTGTCACTAATGCGGTTATTGCTCCTTCAAACATTGTCCATCCTCCTTGAATTTCGTATTGCGTACTGCGTCGTGCGTATTGCGATATAATATAAAATGCAAAGCGAAAAATGTAAA
Organism: Candidatus Omnitrophota bacterium; assembly: GCA_028711765.1. GTDB lineage: Bacteria > Omnitrophota > Omnitrophia > Omnitrophales > JAQTRP01 > JAQTRP01. The sequence goes on from JAQTRP010000037.1 coordinate 3,253, forward strand.
ATCACAGATTGAAAATCAAAATTGCACATTTTCTAACCAATTTTGCATTTTGAACTTTAGTTTTGCGTTTTTCGCTTTCAGTTTTACGCTTTTTCCCCAAGCAATACGCAATACTCAATACGCGATACGCAAAACTCCTTCATATACAAAAGACGCTTTGCCTTCAAGATATACTTCCGAAATCTTATTTCCATCCCGCTTGAGCGAGACCGTAAGCACTTCCCCGCCGCGAGTTTTGACGCGGACCGGGCTTTCACACAAATTTTTAAGAACGGCGACCACCGCCGCGGCGGTGGAACCGGTACCGCAGGCAAGGGTTTCATCCTCGACCCCGCGTTCATATGTGCGGTTAATGAGACTATGCTTGTCTTTCCGGATTACAAAATTAACGTTGGTCCCCGCCGGTTTAAATCGTCTGTGCCAGCGGATTGTCCGCCCCGTATCCTTGATGGAAAAACCGTTAAACGACTTCACGAAGAATACAACGTGCGGGACGCCCGTATTAACGAAAGAGCTCTTCCATTTCCTTCCGCCTGCCGTAAGCAATGCCCCTGTCTTGTAAGAGCGCGGCCTCATCATTTGGACGCGGATGAGTGAACCCGATACTCGGACGCGGGCTAATCCGGCTCCTGTTTCAATTGTCAGGCTTGACGGAAACCGCAGCATCCGATACGCGAAAAGAGCGAAACACCGCAGGCCGTTTCCGCACATAGCGGGCTCCGAACCATCGGCATTGATGATCCGCATCCTTAAATCCGCCCGCTTCGAGCGCTCGGCAAGCAAAACACCGTCCGCACCGACCGACGTACAGCGCGGCGAGACCCGTCTCGCGAACGAAGCGGCGTTCTTCACTACACCCCTGCGGTTATCGATGACGATGAAATCGTTGCCGCTTGCCTGCATCTTATAGAACGTTACTCTTTTCATAAGCAAACCTTAAAGTAGAGAGCAGCGAGAAAATCAAATATTAAAGCGAAAAATGCAAAGTTGAAATTTAAAATTCAAAACCAAAGCGTACGGTCTAGAATACAAAATCGCATGTTCTATCTTTGACTTTTAAGCTGTGATTTTACACTTTGCGCTTTAAATTTTTAGCCTCTCTCTACTCGCTACTTCTTTTTTAGAAACCCCGGTATCCGCTCGCCTCGCACGAGATCGTTGTAGGACTCGCGCCGGCGCACAATCTCGAAGCTTTTACCTTTAACCATAACTTCCGCCGCGCGAGGGCGGGCGTTATAATTGCTCGACATAGAGAAACCATAAGCGCCCGCGCCGAAAAACGAAATATAATCGCCCGCTTTTGGCTCAATCAGCATACGATCGAGCGCGAAAAAATCCCCGCTCTCGCAAACCGGACCGACCACATCGGCAAGAATCTTCCTCCCCCGCGTACGCCGCAAGGGTACAACCTCATGATAGGAGCCATAAAGCGCGGGACGCACAAGATCGTTCATCCCCCCGTCTACGATGACAAAATTCTTGGCGTTGGCTTTCTTAACATAAATAACCTTTGTCACGAAAATCCCGCTGTTGCCCGCTATAAACCGGCCGGGCTCAAAAATAATCCTGTATCTCGCGGACTTAAACCGCCTAAGGAGCGGCAGGACACGGCGGGCAAACTCCCGCGCCGTCTGGGGGCGCTCCTTGCCGTAAATTATGCCCAACCCCCCGCCGAGATCGATAAAGCGGATTTTGTGGCCGTCGCGCTCGAGCAGCCTTACAAAATCGAGAAGCCTCCTGAACGCCCGGACAAAAGGCGAATAAGTCAGGATCTGCGAACCTATGTGGACGTGAACGCCGTTGAGCCTCAGGTTTGGAAAATCCCGCTGGCGCGCGAAAATAACGCGGGCCGTGCAAAAATCCAGTCCAAACTTCGTACCCTTTTTGCCTGTCGTAACGTATTTATGGGTCTTGACATCCACATCGGGATTTACGCGAAGCGAAACATCTACCTTGCGTCCGAGGCTTCGCGCGGTCCTGTCGATGACTTCAAGCTCGGCGAGAGACTCCGCGTTAAAAAGAAGGATTCCCCACTGTATGGCCTCCTTAATTTCCCGGACGGTCTTCCCGACGCCGGCATAAACAATTTTCTTGGGATCGCACCTGAGCTTCTTCGCGCGGTAAAGCTCGCCGCCCGAGACAATGTCAAGGCCCGCGCCGCAATCAACGAGTGACTTGACGAACGCGAGATTGGCATTCGCCTTCATCGAATACGAAATAAGGGGATTAACCGATCGAAACGCCTTCTTTAATTTTAAGAAGTGGTCTGTCAGCGTTTTATGGCTGTAAACGTAGACAGGGGTACCCACGCGCTCGGCGATATCCGAGACGCGGCAGTCCTCACAATAAAGATTGTCGCCTTTAAAATGGAAATGGTGCATGTTTATTGAGGTTATAATCATTGCGATCCGCCACGAATCCTGGCGGAGAAGCAATCTCAGAACTTGGATTGCTGCAGTCGAGCGCGCTTCGCGCTCCCTTGCGATTGTGGCGTCGCTACCTGCCTACTGGCAGGTACAGCGCTCCTCGCAATGACTGGCTAACGCAACCGCTTTGCCCAAACCTGGAGCTCACGTCTTACGTTAGCGGGATTTGTGCTCCCGAGCGTTCTCTTCGTCTCCGTAGAGACCTCGGGAATAAAAACCTGATATATGTCATCCCTGAAAAGAGGAGAGAATTCCTTATACTCCTTCACCGTGAGGCCCCAGAGTTCGCGGCCCGATGAAATAGCGTGGCGGACAATCTTTCCGACGAGTGAGTGCGCCTTCTCGAAAGGCATTCCCTTCGAAACTAAATAATCCAGAATATCCGTCGCGTAGAGAAAGCTGTCCAAGGAAGCCTTGAAGCAGGCCTCTTTGTTGACCTCGGCCTCGTCCACAAGCCCCGAAAGGACGCCGAGGGACCGCAGCGCGAGATTAACCGACGAAAAAAGAGGCTCTTTGTCCTCCTGCATATCCCGGTTATAGGCAAGCGGAAGCCCTTTCATGGTAACGAGTAACGAAATTAGCGATCCGTACACTTTTCCCGCCCTGCCCCGCACAAGCTCGAGCATATCCGGATTTTTCTTCTGCGGCATAAGGCTGGAGCCTGTCGCGTAACAATCGCTTAAGCGGATGAAATTAAACTCCGAGGAATTCCAGAGTATAAAATCCTCCGCTAAGCGTGAAAGGTGTGTAAATAACACCGAAAGCGCATAAAGCACATCGAGTATATAATCCCTGTCGCTCACGGCATCCATACTGTTCGCCGCAACCCGCGAGAAACCGAGCAGGCGCGCGAGATACCTCCGGTCGATTCCGATACCGGATCCGGCAAGCGCGGAAGCCCCGAGCGGAAGCTCATCCATCCGGCGCCGGGCATCGGCAAGGCGGGACTTATCCCGCTCAAGCATTTCGACATAGACCAATATGTGATGCGCCATCAAAACCGGCTGGGCGCGCTGAATATGCGTGTAGCCGGGGATGATGATCTTCCTGTTCTTGTTGGCGAATCTAAGAAGCGATTTCTGAAACTGCTTAACCGCAAGATCCAGGCTCTCGAGCCGGGTCCTCAAATACACCTTTGTAACAGTAGTCACAAGATCGTTTCTTGAGCGGCCAGTGTGTATTTTTCTTGCAAGGCTTCCTATTTTTTTCTCAAGCTCTGCCTGGACGAAGGTGTGCACATCTTCGTACTTGGCGTAAAAACTCTTGAGATCACGCCCGGAAAACCGTCTCCTGAGCAAAGCGAGGGCTTTAAGAATGCGCCCGCACTCCGCCTTGGTAAGGATCCGTGTTTTTGTGAGCGCCTTCGCGCTCGCCTCGTTAACGGTAATCTCGGCGTCCAAGAGCACCCCGTCGACCGCGAGCGAATAGGAAAACTCCTTCGCCCTCAGGCTCAATTCTTTTTTGAATCTTCCGCCCCATAATCTTTTCATGGTAAACTCCTATTTCACAAAGCGCAAAATGCAAAGCTAAAAATGCAAAACCACAGTTAAAAGTTCAAAATTGTTTACTCCTTAGGTAATTTTGCGCTTTGAATTTCAGCTTTGCACTTTTCGCTTTCAATTTTGCAATTCTCTCGTGTGCGGCTTTTCATACGGCAGGCCCCACAACTTTACGAATCCGTTGGCCGCCTCACGGGAGAATGTATCTTTCGCGGAATAAGTGGCGAGCTTCTCGGAATAAAGCGAACGGGGCGAAGTCCTGCCGACAACAATCGCGTGTCCCCGGTGAAGTTTAACCCGGACATTTCCGGTGAGCTTTCCTTTGTGCCGTCCGAAGAAGGCATCAAGCGCCTCTCTAAGCGGCGTAAACCAGAGACCGTAATAAACAAGTTCGGCATATTTTTCGGAGAGCAGACGTTTATAATGGAAAAACTCCCTGTCGTAGACAAGTTCACCGAGCGCCCTTAACGATTCCAGCAAAATTACCGCCGCCGGGGCCTCGTAAATTTCCCGCGACTTTATGCCCACAAGGCGGTTCTCGACCATATCGATCCGCCCGACGCCGTGACGGCCCCCGAGCGTGTTCAACCGTTCGATCAAAGAAACGAGATCATACGCCTTTCCGTTCAGCTTCTTAGGCACGCCTTTATCCCAGGTTATGGTAACGTACTGCGCGGCCTTGGGCGTTTTCCCTATTGCCTGAGTCATATAGTAGGCGTCTTCCGAAGGCTCCACATTCGGATCCTCAAGCAAACCGGCCTCGATGGCAATGCCCCAGATATTCTTGTCGATAGAGTAAGGGCTCTTTTTCGTTACCGAAACCGGAATCTTGTGCGTCTTCGCGTAATCGATTTCCTCTTCCCGTGATTTGAATTCCCATTCCTTAAGTGGGGCAATTATCTTAAGCGACGGATCGAGAGTTCTTACGCCGACCTCGATCCTAACCTGATCGTTGCCCTTTCCCGAGCAACCGTGTGCCACATAGCGCGCGCCTTCCCTGTGGGCAATCTTGACAAGGTGCTTCACAATCAAGGGCCGGCCGAGAGAAGTAGCCATGGGGTACTTCCCTTCGTACTTTGCCTCGGCTAAAAGCGCGGGTAGAATGAAATCCTGGGCAAATTCAGGTCTCAGGTCTTCGATATAAACTTTGGAAGCGCCCGCGAGACGGGCCCTCCTTCTCAAGAGTTTTTTATCGGGCACCTCTCCTATAAACGCCGAGAAGCATATAACTTCTAAGCCGTAATTATCCTTAATCCATTTAATCGCGCAGGATGTGTCCAGCCCGCCCGAATACGCAAGTATAACTTTGTCCATGTCTTACCTCCAATGCAAAGCTTAAAGCTAAAAATGCAAAACCACAGTTAAAAATCCAAAATTGTCAGTTTCTTAATTGATTTTGCGTTTTGAATTCCAATTTTGCACTTTTCACTTTACTCTTTAAACTTTACTTTATGCAATACAGTAGTATCGCCTTCTCGACCGGCAGCCTGTTCGCCGCCTGCTCGAATACCACCGAATTCTTGCTTTCCATTACCTCGTCCGTCACTTCCTCGCCGCGGTGCGCGGGAAGACAGTGCATAAAAATAGCTCCCTTTTTGGCAAGCTTCAAAAGTTTCGAGTCGACCTGAAAACCTTTAAAATGTTTCTTCTTCTCGCTGGCGATCTTCTCCTCGCCCATACTTACCCAGACATCGGTATATACCGCATCGGCTCCCTCTACCGCTTTTGCGGGATCCCAAACGGTGGTGATTTTAGAACCGCTTTTCTTGGCGTTGAGCTGTGCCAGCCTCAGGACATAGGCCGAAGGAGCAAAACGTTTCGGTGTAGAATAAATTAGATCGAACCCGAGCTTCGAGAAAGCGAACAGCATCGACGTCACTATATTATTCCCGTCCCCGACATAAACGATCTTTCTCTTCTTTAGGTCACCTAACTTTTCTTCCATCGTAAAAACGTCGCTTAAGATTTGCGCGGGATGAGAAAAATCGCTCAGCCCGTTTATAACCGGTCTGTCCGAATAACGCGCAAACTCTTGGATTGTCTCGTGCTTAAAAGTTCTCAGCACAAAACCATCGAGATATGAACTCATGACACGGGCGAGGTCCTTGACCGGCTCGCGCTTTTCCATCTGAACGTCGGCCGGACCAAAGTATAAGCTTTCCCCGCCAAGTTCATACATCGCGACACGGAAAGACACGTGCGTCCTTAAAGACGGCTTCTCGAAAATGAGGCCCAGCGTTTTCTGCCTAAGCGCCCCCGAGAAAGCGTCCGGATTTTTCTTTATAGCGCGCGAGCGATCGAGGATAGACCGCAGCTCGTCTTTTTTTAAGTCGTTAAGCGATATGAAATGCCGTGTCATTTTGCTTTCTCCATCGCATTTTCGAGAATTTTTACCGCTTTATCGATTTCCTTGCGGGTCACCGTCATCGCGGGCATAATCCGGAGCACCGTATCCTGAGTGCAATTTATAAGAAGCCCCATAGAGCGGGCCTCATCCACGACCGCTGTCCCCGGAACCGACAACTGAACGCCGATCATCAGGCCTAGCCCCCTGATTTCCTTTATAACCTGGAACTTTTCCTTTAATTCCTTTAGTTTCGCGACAAGGTATTCTCCCATAGAAACCGCTTTTTGCAAAAGCCTTTCTTCACGGATCGCCTTAAAAACTGCGAGCCCGGCCGCCGCAACCAATGGATTGCCGCCGTAGGTCGAGGCATGAGTGCCGGCCGTGAGGACTTCCCGTTTAATCTTGTTATTAACGACGAGTGCCGCAATCGGAACTCCTCCGCCCAAGGATTTCGCGAGCGTCATCAAATCAGGCTCCAACCCGTAATGCTGATAAGCGAACATCTTACCGGTCCTGCCTATACCCGACTGAACCTCATCGAGAATAAGGAGGAGGTCCTTCTCGTCGCAAAGCGCGCGGACGCCTTTAAGAAAATCCGGCCTGGCGACGTTGATCCCGCCCTCGCCCTGAATGGGCTCGAGAAGAATCGCGATTGTCTTGTCGCTAACCGCCCGCCTGAGCGCCTCAGGGTCGTTAAAGGGGACGTACTTAAAACCTTCGGGCAGCGGCTCAAACCCCTTTTGATATTTCGGCTGGGCCGTCGCCGTAATCGCCGCGAGAGTCCTCCCGTGGAAAGATCCTTCCATCGTGATAATCTCATACCGGCCGCTCTCGCTACCGTACTTACGGGCAAATTTGATCGCGCCTTCGTTCGCCTCGGCGCCGCTATTCGAGAAAAATACCCGCGCCGGAAACGAGTGGTTCGATATCTCCCGTGCGAGCTGCGCCTGCCTGAGGTTAAGGTAATTATTCGAAATGTGTATGATCTTCTTTATCTGCTCCTTAATGGCGCTCACCACTTTGGGGTGACAGTGACCAAGACCGGAGACAGCCCACCCCGGAAAGAAATCGAGATACTCCTTCCCCTCGATGTCCCAGACCCGCGAGCCTTTCCCCTTCACCAAAACAACGGGAAGATACTTGTAGGTCGGGAGAATGTACTCCTTATATAAATTTTGTACATCTTGCGTTTTCATTTGTTCTCCATTCCCCACACGAAAGCGTAGGGTAATTTTCAGTAATGTACCTGGTACCGGATGCGCGGGTTCGGTACCAGGTACATTACTGAGGTAATTTTACAGCACTATCTCTGTGCCTATTCCGCAATCGGTAAAAATCTCGAGCAAAAGCGAATGCTTAAGTCTTCCATTCACAATGTGTGCCTTTGAAACTCCGCCCTTAAGGGCTTCGAGACAGGCCTTCACCTTGGGTATCATTCCGCCCGAAATAACCTTGCTCTTGATCAACACCTCGACCTGATCGCTGCGCAAAGACGAAATGGCGGAACTCTCGTCGCTGGGATCCCGTAATATACCCTTGACGTTAGTCAGAAGCATAATTTTCTGAACCCGCATAGCGGAGGCGATTTTCGCCGCCGCTTCATCCCCGTTGACATTGTAAATCGCGCCGTCTTTATCGACGCCCACCGGATAAATGACGGGGATAGAATCAAACTCCGTCAGTTCCTTAAGCGGCGAAGTGTTCACCGAAACGACATCTCCTACAAAACCGACGTCGCCGGAGGAACGGTGCTTGACGACGCTTAAGATACCATTGTCTTTGCCCGAAAGGCCGATTGAATGGGCACCGAGCTTATTAAGACTGCGGACAAGCATCTTGTTTATATCGCGCAAAGTTTTGTCTACTACCTCTACTGTTTTTTTATCCGTAACACGCAGACCGTCCACGAACTGCGAGACGGCACCCTCCTTTTTGAGGTTCTCGGTGATCGCGGGGCCGCCACCGTGAACGAGTATCGGCCTTATGCCCACGTAACTCATAAAAACAATATCGCTCAGGATATTCTCGCAGATTTCGTGGGAGCCGATCATGGAGCCGCCGAATTTAATCAGGACTTCCTTGCCACGGAACCGCCTTATATAAGGAAGCGCCTCTATCAGCACATCAGCTTTTTCTATGTATTGTTCCATGTTTGCTTAAGTAGAATACGTGGAATTTATCTCCACGTACCTCTTCGTAAGATCCGTAGCGAGAAAAAGCGAACTACCTTTCCCTGCGGCAAGATCGACGGTTATCCTGTAAATCTTTTTTAACAGAACCTTGCGGGCGCGAGAGAGATTCCCGTTAATAACCTCACCTTTTCTAAAAACACAAACGCTACCCAAAAATACCTTAAGCCGGGCGGGTGAAAATCGGGCGCCGGATGAACCGACGGCGGCCGTGATGCGACCGACGTTAGGATCCGCGCCCGCAAACATCGATTTTACCAACATCGAAGTCCCGATGTGGCGGCCGGCGGTAAGTGCTTCGTCGTCAGAACGCGCCCCCTTTATCTCGATCTCGGCAAGGTGCGTTCCGCCTTCCGCGCCCAGAATAATCTGCCTCGCGATATCACGACACACCGCGCTTAAAAGAGACTTAAATTTCTCAAAATCTATCCCGGGACGGCTGATTTTCTTCGCCCCCGAAGCTCCGTTTGCCAGAACGAAGACAGTGTCGTTGGTGCTCATATCGTTATCGATTGCGAGTGAATTCAGAATCACTCCGGCGCTTTCCCTCAGCGCCTTCTTCAGCAGGGCCTTTGTGATCGAAACGTCAGTCGTAATAAAACAGAGCATAGTCGCCATATTCGGGCGAATCATTCCCGCGCCCTTGGCGATAGCGGCGGCACGGACAACGCGAGCGCCGATATTTGTTTCATAAACCGCTTCTTTAGAGCGAACGTCGGTCGTCAAGATCGCCCGCGCGGCGGCTTTGCCCTGCGCACGGGAAAGCCTTTTCACCGCCTCGGGAATACCTTTCCTGACGGCATCGACCGGAAAGGGCCTTCCTATAATGCCTGTCTGGGCTATCAAAATCTGAGATTTTGGAATGCCCGACTGTTTGGACAATTGCCGGATGGCCTCAATGACAGCCCGCTTTCCATTTTCACCGTTAAGGCAATTCGCGTTGCCGCTCGTCGCCAAAATAGCCCGATGACGCGGGTTTCGGATCGCGCGCTCGGAGTAGAGAACTGTCCATGCCCGTACGTTGTTCGTGGTAAAAAGAGCGGCGGCAACGGCAGGCCACTCCGACAGAATTACGGCGAGATCTTTCTTTCCGCTTTTCTTAATGCCGCAGGCAATCCCTGAGGCGAGAAATCCCTTCGGTGATGTAATCGTCCCGCTTTTTATTTTTCTAAGTTTACCCATTTTTATTCCTGTTTCTGCCCAGACAACGTCCAAAAGTAACGAGAGGGATCTTAAAATTCAAAAGTCAAAATGCAAAACCACAACTCAAAACGCAAAACTTTAGGACACAAAACATTAAAACGCAAGATCGTCTACCACAGTTTTGAATTTTAACCTTTGGTTTTGCACTTTGCGTTTTAAACTTTGATTTTACCGCAACTTGCTACTTTCTTAAATCAACCCTGTCGCTTCCGGAAAGCCGCACCTTATGTTCATATTCTGGACTGCTTGTCCGCTCGCGCCCTTCATCAGATTATCAATCACGCTGACCACGATAACGCGGTCCGAATCGTCTTCCGTCCATACGCCGATGTCGCAGAAATTGGTATTACGCACATCCCCGAGCGCCGGAAAAACACCCGGTTTCCTCACCCGCACAAAAACTTCCTTCTCGTAGGCATCGGCGAAGGCCGAGAGGATTTGCTTTTTGCTGACACCGCTCTCTTTCACGCAATAAATTGTCTCTAGAATCCCGCGCTTAACCGGCAGAAGATGAGGAACAAACTGAACCTTAAGCGCCGCATTTGCGATGCGAGAAAGCACCATCTCGATCTCGGGCATATGTTGGTGCTGGTTAACCTTGTAGGCCTTGAAATCCTCATCGACGGCCATAAAAAGGAAGCCTGGAATCAGCTTCCGGCCCGCGCCGCTTATGCCGGATTTTGCGTCTATGATAATTGAGTTCAAATTAATAAGATCTCTATCAACGAGCGGCTTCAGTCCAAGGATCGCCGCCGTGGGATAACACCCTGGATTCGCGATCAGGTCGGCATTCTTTATTTCCTCCCTGTAAAGCTCGGGTAGACCGTAGACCGCCTGTTCAAGAAGCTCCTTCTCGCTATGCCTCTTGCCGTACCACTTCTCGTAAAGCTTGATGTCCTTAAGCCTGAAATCCGCTGAAAGGTCTATAACGATCTTTCCCTTCCGCAGAAACTCCGCCGCGAAATTAATAGAAACAGTATGCGGCAGGGCGAGAAAAACCACATCGGCGGCCTTTTCCACCTTTTCAAAATGGTACTCCTCAATATCTATGCCGCAATCCTTGGCAAGACCCGGGATCAAAGCCCCGAGAGGCAGAATGTCTTCCTTCCGCGTCGTAAGCGAAGTAAGTTTGGCTTTAGAATGGCGAAACAGGATTTTCGCAATCTCAGCCCCTGTATATCCTGATGCCCCGACAACCGCACATCGAATCATGTTAAATCTCCTTCAAGACCGCGTACCAGGTACTGCAAGATCGTGTACCAGGTACCGTATGTTAGAATCCGGTACCTGGTACACGAATGAGAGTAAGCGCAAATACTCCCCCACCTGTTTTAATCAAAATAGCTTTAAGTGCTTCAACAGTAAAGATATAGAACTAATATAAAGTGGGTATTATATGTTAATTAGGGTAAAAAAGCAAATTGTATAAGATTGGGTACCAGGTACTGCAAGACCAGGTACCGGGTACCGGATGTCAGGGGTCCGGTACCCGGTACCTGGTCTAGTACCTGTACTAATCCCACTTGACAAAACCGAAGGAAGTCGATATCTTGAAATACGTTATGGTCACACCAAAGAAATACCGTTCCCTCTTCGGGATACGCTTTAAAAACGCGGGACTTCTTGAGTCCGCTCTTACCCACCCATCATCAAGCGGCTTGCCGAACGAAGGCCGTTCCCTTGAATTTCAAAGGCTTGAGTTCTTCGGCGACTCCATATTAAACTTTACAATCTGCAAGAAGCTCTTTACGAAATTTTCCGAACTTAACGAAGGCGCGCTCAGCCGTCTCCGTTCGCTTCTCGTCTCAAAGAAAATACTCCTTAAGATCGCCCGTGAAATCAAACTCAAACGCTGCGTAAAAATAGGAAAAGACTTGCCGCTACGGGCCATCTCGGACAAGACAAAAATACTTTCGGATTGCCTTGAGGCATTCATCGGCGCGCTTTATCTTGACCGCGGAATGAGGCGGACGGAGAAATTCATAGACAAAATTTACGCGAAACTCTTCGACCTCAAAAAACTAAACAGGCTCGGCATAAATCCTAAAAATACCCTCCAGGAATACGCTCAGAAAGCGACGGGCGAGCTCCCCCGCTATAAAACGGTAAGCTCGGGAAAGGGATTTGCCTCCGAAGTGCTTCTATCCAAAAAGGAAAGCGGCAAGGGCGAGGGGCGGACAAAACGCGAAGCGGAGGAAAAAGCGGCGCGGGCTCTAATCAAAAAGCTCAAAATCAAACCGTACTAATCCAAGATCGTGTACCAGGTACCGTATGTCAGAATCCGGTACCTGGTACACGAAACAAGCATTTATTTTTTCTTCTTCCCAAAAAGCTTGTTCATCCCCTTCTCGATCAGATCATCCAATTCATGTTCGACTACTTTACCCACGTCAAAAGAGACATTGGGATTTCGGTAGTTGCCATAAAGCTGAACCGGAATGGGGCCTCTCGTAAGTTTGGAAGAAATACCCGTCCGCCTCTGGGTCTCCTCGGATAAGGTAAGCTCAATCCGGTAATTAAGCGCGCCGTCAAAATCCGTATACCCGTCCGCGCTGGCCGAAAAAAGAGGCGAAACGAGCGCAAGATTGTTTGTCGAAACCTTGGCGTCACGTATCAAGAAATGGGCGCTTAAATCAGAGGCCTCCGTGGAACCCGTCGCGCAAGAATCCAAGCCGAGAAAACCGCTCATTTTTGAAAGCCCACCCATGAGGTCAAAGGTATGAAACTTGATATTACGGACAGAAACATCCGCGGTACCCTCAAGGTTGGCCGCAAGCTCGTCTTTCGATAATCCCCTGCCGCGGATATTGTTTTGAAAAGAAAGAAGCCCCGATATGTATTCGCCGCTATCGTGCCTTAAAAGCGCTAAAGAACCCAAGCTGACATTGCTACCGCTTGAGTCAAAATAAAATGAGGGTGCGGCGCCCGAAAGATCTACATTACCGATGGCATTAACCTTGCCCCCAAACACCGTGAGGGAAAGGCTATTTACCTTAACTACGTTATCTTTTGAGCTCAAATCAAGCGTGATGTCTTTTAACGGTTCCGTACCCTTAAAAAGCGCTCCGGTGATATTGCGCGCCGGCTCAAGCTTAGACATTATGGCATCGCCCGCTTCCCCGTACTGCTCAACCGTATTGCAAAGAGAAACCAGAAAATCATACGGATTAACGGAGCGGATATTGAGATTCAAAATAACCGCAGGGTTCTTGAAATCCCGATAAGACATAGCGAACGTAACCGCGGAACCGTCGATATCCATACGGGCATCCCTGACGACGAAACCGTTGTTTTCAAAATCAACCGTGGCGCCGAGATCGCGCAGCACCAGGCCTTTCTTTGCCCGGGCCGTCACGCCATCAAAAGTGAGATTACCGGTTAAGCTGGGTGGGGAGCCGCTCTTCGTATTTCCCTTCATGGTTAAAAAGAGTTTTACCACGCCCGAGAGATCGCAGTATTTAAACGGTTCGATCGTATTCTGCCAACCCGACAGATTAAATTTGTTCGTTATGAACGTCAGTGCAACATCGCCCCTCTCGAGATCGAAATCGGCCAGCGATCCCTTGAGAACCATACTAAGGAGTTTCACGTCAAAATCGCCCCGGACAAAACGCTTCTCCGAAACGCTAAGATTGAAATTAAGCTTAAACGGTAGTTCCTTCGGTTTCGTAAAAAATTTCGAATAAGTCAAAAGGGTATTTAAGAAATCGAGTTCACCGGATATGTTGAAGTTTCTCATCTGGCCCTTTAAGAAAACATCCCCCGAGCAGGCGCCCGAGAAACCGAGATTGTAAGGGACAGCTTGCTGGACAGGGAGAATAAGCTGGGGAAGGCTGTCGAGATTAAGCCCTCCGAGCTGAACGTGCAGGTTGATCGCGTCGTTCATTTCCGAGAAACCAAAACGGCCCGTAACCTGCGCCTTGCCGAGCGACGAGGTAATCTCCGCGCTGCGGCAGACGACTTCGCGCTTCGCGCGGTCAAGGGCGATATCGTACCGGATGCCGAACTCCGAGGGTTTAGATTGCTTTGCGTAGTCCTTATTCAGCACAAACGTAAAATTGCTGATGTCTCCGTTGCCCGTCGCGGAAATCTCGGGAGCGCCGGGCTCGCACTCGATATGCGTTTTCCAGTCACACTTGCCTTGTGGGAACTCCAGTACCCAGGAACGAGGAAGCCACGCGCCAAGCGTCTTGAGCGAAACCTCTTTAAAATCCAAGTCAAACTTAAAACCCGCGTGCTCCAAATCTATCTGTTTGAAGTCTATCGTTATCTTGCCGTTGCCTTTGATCCTGCCGCCATCCTCGGTCTTGGCCGAAACAAGTACTTTAAAGGGGTGTTTTGTACGAATACCACGGAGTTCAAGCTCTATATCGTTAAGGACAAAAAGCGAAGACTGACCCGCTTCATTCAGGCTTGAGATGGGAATGCGGAGCTTGCCCTTCTTAACGCAGATAGAATTTACCTCCATTTGACGGAAGATGAGGGCTAAAAGCCTGGGTTGGATACTCAAGCGCGTTGCTTCAAATACCGGAACAGACCCCGCCGGCCACGTTTTTCCGACTTTAACATTAGTCAAAACAACGGCCACCCGCGGGAAAACACTCAGGTAGATTGAATCAAAAGAGATAGGTTGGTGAAGACGGGCCTCGGCATAGCTTTGAATTTTACCTTGAACACCTAACTGGCGGAAAACCTGAGGAACGACGAATAAAAACAGGATGGCAAAAAGAATTAAAACAACAACAGCGATAGGAACAAATTTCTTCATTATCACCTTGCGTTGTCATTGTAAAAATCAACAATGACGCTTTTGATTAGGTGTTTTATCCCATACCGCGTCTGGCACGGGATAAGTTGCAGCCTCGCTAATAGTTCGTGCTGTTAAAATTCGATGGAACGGGACTAAACGAATACTCTTTCGAAAACTCTTCGCAACCCTGAGACAAAAGAATTACCGAGAGACACGCGATAAGAAGACCGATAATCCACAGATTCCTGAGCAGCATAATCTATCGAGGCACTGACCGCCGGGTAAGATTAACGTTTTGTATACTGGAAACCGCGCCTGGCGCCCTTGCGGCCGAACTTCTTTCTCTCCCGCATCCTGGGATCGCGGGTGAGAAAACCGCCTTTTCTGAGTATCGACCTGAGCGAGGCGTCAAACTTGAGGAGCGCGCGCGAAATACCGTGCCTTATGGCACCCGCTTGCCCGCTCTCGCCGCCGCCTGTTACGGTAGCGCGGATACGGAACCTGCCCAGCGCATGCGTGGCCTCAAGCGGCTGCCTGATAACCATGCGCAGGCCTTCGCGACGCACATAATCATCAAAATCTCTGCCGTTAATAACGAAACCTTTTTCACC
>JAQTRP010000121.1 GCA_028711765.1 Candidatus Omnitrophota bacterium
AAGCTCAATCTTCTTGAGAAGGGCGAGTCTTTTCTCGTTGCCGTCTCCGGCGGGCCTGACTCCGTGGCATGCCTTAATCTTTTGGCCGGCCTGAGAGAGGAATGGAGATGGTCTTTCCGCGCCGTTCATCTCAATCACCTTATCCGCGCGAGCGAGGCCGATAAGGACGAGTATTTTGTCGGGGAGATGGCGAAGAGGCTTAACTGTCCCTTCTTTTCAAAACGCGTCGACGTGCAGGCCCTTACGCGCGACGAGGGTTTTTCGATCGAAGACGCGGCGCGGAGATGCCGTCTTGAATTTTTTATGGAAGCGGCCCGTCAGTTCAACGTCAAGAAGATCGTGCTCGCCCACACGCGCGATGATCAGGCGGAGACCGTACTGTTGAGGCTTCTGCGAGGCACAGGGCTCCGCGGCCTTACCGCTATGCAACCCCGTATGGAATACGAGAGCATAGTGCTTGTGCGCCCGTTGCTTGAGGTCGGCCGCGACGACATCGTTGAATATTTAAAATCCAAGAGCCTCGCTTACAGGGTCGACCCTTCGAATTATTCCCTCAAATTTTCGAGGAACAGGGTGCGCCATGAGCTGATTCCCGAACTCGAGAAGTCGTACAATCCTCAGATAAGGGAGCACCTAAAGCGCCTCGCCGAGACATTGAGCGTTGATTTCAATTTTATCGAAAGCGAGGCGCGGTCTGTTTTTAAACGGGTCATAAAAAAGGAAACGCCCGATCAAATCACGCTCGATCGGCAACTATTCTCAGGCCTGCACGAGGCGCTGCAGTTTCGCATCCTGGGATATATTCTGAAGCAGATTCATTCCGACCGCGACCTTGATTTCATTCACTGGCAGGCGATGAAGGAAAAAATCCGAAATAAGGGAGGATTTTTTCTTTCCCTTTCCCAAAAAGTCGAGATTGGGGCTGAGCGCGATGAAATTATCGTGCGGGTGCGCGATCTCGCCTCAGCGCCGTTTGAGGCAATACTGGAGCCGGGGCATCCGGTTACGCTTAAGGAATCGGGCCTCGTATTTTCCTGCGGAGAATTAAAGGGGCATCTCAGCCCGGACGAGGCGAAAGACCGCTCGATCGCTATTTTTGATTTGGAGTGCGTAAGATTTCCGCTCAGGATCCGCTCGCGCAAGGAAGGCGACCGCTTTAAACCGCTCGGCCAGAGGAAGGACAAGAAGCTCAAAGACTTTTTTATAGACCGGAAGGTTCAGAGTTACGATAAAGATAAAATCCCCGTTGTTTGCTCCGGTGACAGGATTATCTGGGTTTTCGGAGTGGAGATTTCCGAAGATTTCAAGATCGCCCGCCATACCCGCCGCATACTCCGCATAGAAGGCAAAAAACCATAAAATCAGCTATAAGCTTTAAGCTGTAAGCTGTAGGTTCGCTTGGTATCCAACGTAGATGTTTTTTTCTGTATTTTTTACTTATAGCTTACAGCTTATAGCTTATAGCTGTATTTTTATAAATATCTCTTGCCCCTCGTGTTGTTTGCTGTTAAAATGTGACTCCAACATTGTGGGTATTCTCACTCTATCTTTTTTATTTTGAAGGACTTAGGTTATGTTCTAAGATGGGATAAAATATGACTAAGACGACTAAGAAACCGGCTAAACCGCCGAAAATTGAATTTAAGATTCAACCCGGAAAGAACGGGAAAACTCCTGGCGGGGGAATTGACCGCGAGAGGAACCGTCTTGTCATCTTCGCTCTTATTACCCTCACTTTCTTTATTTTTCTGCAGTTTATGATTTTCCCGCGTTTTGAGGTGAAAGAGCTCTCATACGGCGAGTTTTACGAGATCGTAAGGACTAATCCCGAAACAAAGAGGATCCAGTCCTGCGACCTTATTGAGACGACCGTTAGCGGGCGTCTCTCCGACGGCTCTTATTTCCGCGTGAACATTCCGCCCAACGATCCCGAGCTCATTCCGATCATGCGCCAGAATGTGAGTGATTTTAGGGTGAAGCTCCCGCAAGTTTTCTGGAAGAATATGATTTACTCATTGTTGCCGGTACTTTTCCTCATAGGCTTTTTCTGGTTTTTCGTCTACCGCGGGGTTCAGCAGGGCGGCGGGCGCATCCTCTCTTTCGGCAAGTCGCGCGCAAGGCAGCTTGCCTCGGATCAGCAACGGGTAACTTTTCAGGATGTCGCGGGAGTCGAAGAGGCGAAGGAGGAGCTTCAGGAGATTATTGAATTTTTGAAGGATCCGCACAGGTTCCAGCGCTTGGGCGGCCGTATTCCGAAGGGTGTGCTGCTGATCGGGCCTCCGGGCACCGGAAAGACTTTGCTTGCCAAGGCCGTCGCGGGCGAGGCCGGTGTGCCGTTTTTTTCGATAAGCGGCTCCGATTTTGTGGAGATGTTCGTCGGCGTCGGCGCCTCGCGCGTAAGAGATCTGTTTGAACAAGGGAAGAAGGCCGCAAAATCCAGCGGCAAGGGCGCCATTATTTTCATTGACGAAATCGACGCGGTCGGCCGCCAGCGTTTTGCTGGTATCGGTGGCGGCCATGACGAGCGCGAGCAAACCTTGAACGCTCTGCTCGTTGAGATGGACGGTTTCAATACCCAAGAGGGTGTCATTCTCATCGGCGCGACGAACCGCCCCGATGTCTTGGATCCCGCGCTCTTAAGGCCTGGGCGCTTCGACAGGACAGTTGTTATCGATCGTCCTGATATTAACGGCAGGGAAGCGATTTTGAAAGTTCATGTTAGGAATATAAAACTGAACGGGAACGTCGATCTTAAAAAGATCGCCCGCCAGACCCCCGGTTTTTCAGGCGCCGATCTCGCCAATTTGGTGAACGAAGGGGCGCTCCTCGCGGCACGGCACGAAAAAGAATCTGTTTCGCAAGGAGAGCTTGAGGTATCAATCGAGCGCGTTATGGCGGGGCCGGAGCGGAAGAGCCGCGTAATTTCAAAGCGCGAGAAGGATATCGTAGCGGCGCATGAGTCGGGGCACGCCCTGCTCGCCCTGCTCCTTGAAGGCGCAGATCCGGTTCATAAGGTTTCAATAATCCCGCGCGGCCACGCCGCGTTAGGCTATACTCTCCAGATGCCGCTCGAGGACCGTTATCTTATCTCGGAAAAGGAACTTCTTGATAAGTTGACCGTTCTCCTGGGCGGGCGTGTATCAGAAGAAATTCTTTTTAACGAGATCACTTCCGGCGCTCAGAACGATCTTGAGGTCGCGACAAATTACGCCCAGCGCATGGTCTGCGAGTTCGGAATGAGCAAGAGACTGGGCAATCTTACCTTCGGCAAGAAGGACAGAGAAATCTTTCTCGGGCGGGATCTTTTGAGAGAGAAAGATTATTCCGAGAATACGGCGATAATCATAGACCAGGAAGTGCGCCGTATCGTTGACGAGTGCTATCAGAAGGCGCAGGAATTGCTAAAGGCGCATCGCGAAGAGCTTGAGAAACTGCGCCAGCGCCTTCTTGAGGCGGAAGTCTTGGACGGCGAGGAAGTGCAGAAGCTGGTCGGTATCCACAAGAAATCCCGGGAAGAAATAAAAGGTAACGGGAACGGCAATACATGATTTTAAGGGCGAGGGAACACGTTCTTTCTTTTGAGCGGACTTTTATCATGGGAGTCGTGAACGTTACTCCCGATTCTTTCTCGGACGGCGGCCGCTACTTTAGTTTCGATCACGCTGTGGACCGCGCGCGCTTTTTGGCAAATAGCGGCGCCGACATCATCGATATCGGCGGGGAATCGTCAAGGCCGGGCGCGGAACCGGTATCGGGGGAAGAAGAGATACGTAGGGTTGTCCCCGTTATCGGGTGTGTTACCAAGGAGTTTAAGGTTACAGTTTCGGTTGATACGACAAAATCGGCCGTTGCACGTGCGGCACTTGAGTGTGGGGCATCGATAGTAAATGATATAAGTGGCCTCCATGAAGACCACCGCGTTGCCGAGGTGGTCGCGCGTTTTAATGCTGGGTTGATCCTTATGCACCGGCGCGGCAACGCGAAGACGATGCAGCAGCTTACGGAATACCGTGATTTGATAGGCGATATCATAAAAGAACTCCGTGAGAGCATCGATATCGCCGTGAAATCGGGTGTTCCTTTTGAAAATATAGCGGTGGATCCGGGAATCGGTTTTTCAAAGACGGCGGAGCAGAATCTTTTGATTTTGAAAAACCTCGGTCGGTTTCGGGAACTTGGGCGTCCGGTTTTGGTAGGCACCTCAAGGAAATCTTTTATCGGAAAGACACTCGGCCGCGAGATTGGTGAGAGGCTTTTTGGCACGGCGGCAACTGTAGCCCTCGCCGTGGCGCAGGGCGCGAATA
>JAQTRP010000122.1 GCA_028711765.1 Candidatus Omnitrophota bacterium
CTACAAACTGCACCGCCAGTTCAAATGGGTAGCCCGCGACGACCTTTTCAGGGTGCCCTTCCTCGGATGGAGCATGTGGCTATTAAAATATATCCAGCTTGAAAGGGGCCGGCACGGCAGTATAAAAAAGAGTTTCACCGAAGCGAGAAACTGGATCGATAAGGGCATGTCGGTGTTATTTTTCCCGGAGGGCACGCGCTCAAGGAATAACGAACTGGGGCCTTTTAAGAACGGTGCGTTTAAGCTCGCCATAGAATCCCAAGTTCCGATTGTGCCGATCGTAATCAGGAATTCCTTCTACGCGATTCCGAGAGGGACGTGGATTTTTGACCACCTTGTGGAAGGAGATATAACCGTATTCCCGCCGATAGAAACCCGCGATATGCAGGTTGAAGATGCCGACCGGCTCAAGGACAGCGTCCACAATCTAATGCGCGGACACATCGAAAAAAATCCCTGGCAAAAAAAGTAGTCAGTCGTCGGTAGTCAGTAAAAAGCCTTCAAAGACTGTTATTTACGATTTACACTGACAACTTACAACTGACGTCTGACGACTAAAAAAGCCCTCTGATTTTCTCTATAATTTCATCGACCGGAACGGGTTTTTCGAGGAATAGGTCGATAAAGTGGGGCGGGATGGAATGGCGGTATTCACCGTGGCCACTGTGGATCGCAATCTTGACCATCGGCCACACGCTGCGGACACTGCTAAGAACATCGATGCCGGTGCGCTCCGGCATAATAATATCAAGAATCAGGACGTCGGGCTGTTTCCCTTTCCGCAAATATCCCAAGAGCTCAAGCCCGCTTGCCAAGGTGGAAACGATAAAATTATTCTCCGCAAAAGCCTCTTTCAGGGCAGAGCGAATCTCGGCGTTGTCGTCCACAATTAAAATTTTCTTTGCGCTCTGAGCTAGCGGTTTCATATTAATCTCACTAGAACTGATTTCATAAGTAATTGCAAGCGCCTTTAGGTACCTGGTACCGGATTAATGGGACCGGTACCAGGTACCTAAAGGCGGTGTTAATCGATTACTCCGTATTTCCTGCCGACCTGTTCAAGGACCTCGAGCGTTTTGTCAAGGTCGTCCTCCGTATGAGTCGCCATCAGACTCAGACGGATGCGGCTCAAGCGCTTAGGGACGGCGGGATAGTAAACGTAATTCACAAATACGCCGGCCTTATGAATCTCGCGCGACATCTCGCGTAGCTTCGGCTGGTCTCCTATTATAACAGGAATTATTGCCGTCTGCGCGCCGCCCAGGTTAAAACCGAGCGACCTCAAATGGGTCGTCATATAACGGATATTCCTCCAGAGTTTCTGGCGAATCTCCGGTTCGTTCTCGATAACATCTATCGCCGCAGAAACCGAGGCGGCCGTTGCCGGCGGAAGAGCGGTAGAGAACATATTCCCGCGGGCATAATAACGCAGATATTCGACCACCTCTTTCTTGGATGCCACAAATCCCCCAACACCTCCTAAAGCTTTGCTTAAGGTTCCCGCCACAATATCCGTTTTGCCCTCAAGATGAAAATACTCGGGAGTGCCGCGGCCATGATCGCCTATCACCCCCGTGGCGTGCGCCTCGTCTATCATCACACAAGCGCCATGAAGATGGGCGATATCAAGAATCTCGGGAAGATTGCAGATATCACCGTCCATACTGTAGACACCGTCAACAACAACGAGTTTACCTTTATAACGGTTCTCGGTAAGCTTGAGGACGCGAGTAAGGCTTCTCATGTCGTTATGCCGAAAATAATCAAGCTTCGCGCCTGAAAGTTTGCAACCGTCAATAATGCTCGCGTGATTCAGGAGGTCGTTAAAAGCCACATCACCGGCCCTGAGGAGGGCCGCGATACATCCGACGTTCGTCACGTAACCGGAACTGAATAGAACGGCGCTCTCGCAACTTTTCATCCGCGCCAGTTTTTCTTCGAGCTCCCTATGCACCCGGTGAGTCCCCCCAAGCAGCGGAACGCTGCCGGCGCCCGCACCGTACTCTTTTATCGCCTTAATACCCGCTTCCATTACCTTGGGATGCGTCGTAAGGCCGAGATAATTATTTGATGCCATCATAATCATCTCGCGGCCGGTGCCGTCATACGGATCCCTGATTATAACGTGGCTTGCGGAAGGGGTCTCGAGGATGCGCCCCCAAAAATGATATTGCCGCTTACGGCATTCATCCATAAAGAAACGGTAACGCCGTGTTTTCTCGAAGATATCGGCGCTGTCATACTCGTAATAGTCGGCGAGTGACACATTATCAAAATCAATCAGCATCTCCTGCGATAATTCCTGTACCATAGTAGTCCCTAATTTCCCCCTTTGCACTTTGCGCAACTATACAATTAAAGTATCGAGTGGCAAGCAGATAGATAAATCAAAGATTAAAGTGCAAAATGCAAAATTGAAATTTAAAATTAATGCCTTTGAGTACCTGGATCCGTGGGTTCCGCAATAATGTACCTGGTACCACATTCACGGGACCGGTACCAGGTACATTATTGCGCTACTCACTACTTTGACTCTTTGTTTTCTGCGCGGTACTTTATACGCTTTTCACGATATATAATATACTAACAACGATATACGGAATTTTAGGCGCGGCAGCTCACTTCGAACCCGCCTTCCATATCAATTTTAAAGAAGACGGCGAACTACCGTCTTCTTTAAAATGGTCGGGACGGGCGGATTCGAACCGCCGACCCCACGCACCCCAAGCGTGTGCGCTAACCAGGCTGCGCTACGTCCCGACGCTTAGCACCGCACCCAACCCTGCACCCTAGATGGTGCAGGGTGTGGTTCGGGGCCCAAGATAATGGCTATACCTTACTTTACCGCTTTTTTCAACTCCGAACTTACCGAAAAGGCGGCCACCTTGCGGGCAGCGATTTGAATCGTCTCGCCCGTTTTAGGATTGCGGCCGATTCTTGCCTTGCGCTGCTTAACCCTGAAACTTCCAAGCCCGACGAGATTAACCCTGTCGCCCTTCTTGAGCGCGCCGCGGATCGCCGTGATCAGCTCATCGATCGCCTTAAGCGCTCTCGCCTTCGAAATCTTCGCTTTTCCTGCCACTACCTTTGCCAACTGTGCCTTGTTCATGCGTTATCACCTGCCTTTCGATCTTAGTTCATCGTTCATAGTTCATTGTTAATAGTTTACCGATAAAAGAAAAATCGTACTGCATAAAAATTCACACTGTTATGTTCTCAGACAGTAAACGCATTTCTATGATTTTATATTTAATACACGACACTCAGTATGTTTTACCGATGAACTATGAACTCTACTTTTGATACGGTTCCAGCTCCGGTTTCGCCTCCCGCAGCATGAGATCTTCCACTGCACGGCGTGGTTCCTTATTTTCATAAAGAACCCTGTAGACCTCCGCCGCGATCGGCATTTCAACGTCATATTTCTTGGAAAGATCGAGCGCCGAGCGGGCTGTCTCGATTCCCTCGGCAACCATTTCGGTAGAAGCCATAATTTCCTTCAGACTCTTACCCTTCGCTAGCATAAGGCCGACGCGGCGGTTGCGGCTGTAATCCGACATGCAGGTTGTCGCAAGGTCCCCCAGCCCGGAAAGCCCGAAAAAGGTGTTGGCGTTCGCACCCATTTTAACACCGAGCCGCGTAATCTCCATAAGGCCGCGGCATAACAGAGCGGCTTTAGTGTTTGATCCGAAACCAAGCCCGTCTGATGCGCCCGCCGCAATGGCAACTACGTTTTTCATGGCCGCCCCGACCTCGACGCCTATCATATCATCCGAGGTATAGACGCGGAAACGCTCTTCCATAAATGTGCGCTGCACAAACTGGGCAATTACGCGGTCGCGCGAGGCAACCACAACACAGGTGGGTATATCACGGACAACTTCTTCGGCGTGGGACGGGCCCGAAAGAACGGCGATACTCACATCATCTAAGAAAAGAGAAACGATCTCGCTCGGCCTCAGCAGTGTCTTCCGCTCGATTCCCTTCGCGGCACTGACGACAACCTTCTTTTTTATGCCGATTTTCTTCAGCCTGAAAAGAATATTCCTGAGATAAGCGGTAGGAATCGCGAGAATTATTAGGGGGATATCCTTAAGGGCCCCTTCAAGGTCAGAGGTAATTTTGATCGACTTCGGTATTTTTGCTCCGGGGAGAAACTTGGTATTCTCGCGTTTCTTAGCGAGAAACTCGGCGTATTCCGGAAAGGCGCTCCACAGAGTAACGTTCTTCCCCCTCCGGCTAAGAAGAATGGCAAGGGTGGTACCCCACCCGCCGTCGCCCAAAACTGTTAC
>JAQTRP010000038.1 GCA_028711765.1 Candidatus Omnitrophota bacterium
AAAAGTTGTTGGCGGAGGGGGTTTTGCTATATAACAAGGTTTACTACTATGATAGCCGAGGAGAAAGTACGCTTGAGGAAGCAGATGCTTTTTAGGTTGAAAAATCAGCCTGAGAAGGATAGAATACACAAAAATCAGGTTATCTTTGAAAAAATAATTGAAAACGAGTACTTTAAGAGAGCCCGGATAGTAATGGCCTATGTTTCTCTAAGTTATGAAGTTTCAACGAGAAAGGTCATCAGGCAAGCGTTGGATTTGGGAAAATGTGTTGTCGTGCCTTGGGTTAAGGAAACGGAGCGCGAATTGATTCCTGTTGAGATTAGAAGTCCCGAGAAGGACCTTATAAAGGGGCATTACGGTATTGAAGAGCCCAGACTGGATTTGGTAAGACCGTTTGAAGTTGAAGCCATAGACCTCGTTCTTGTACCAGGCCTAGCTTTTGACAGAGACAATCACCGGCTTGGAAGGGGAATGGGGTATTTTGATCGCTTTCTGGCTTCTTTGGATAGCCGGACTCAAACGGTTGGTTTGGCTTTTGATCTCCAGATTATCGACCGCGTTCCACGCCTTGAGCACGACATAGCTTTAAGTTCCCTCATTTCCAATTAGTCGTTTTCCCGCTTGTTTTTCCGGTTAATCCCCGAGCTTTCCTTATTTCCGGTCTCTCCACTAGACACGAGGAGGAGGTGTTTTCCCTTGCTTCAGGCTAATTTATGGATATTTATTATTGTTTCAGCGGTGGTATTTTCTGCCATCGGTGTGTCAGTCGGCTTTTTCCTGAGCAAATTGCAGGCCGAGGGTAAGCTCCGTCAGGCCGAGCTTGCCTCAAAGAAGATGTTCAGTGACGCCGAGCGCGATATCGAGACTAAGCGCAAAGAGGCCCAGCTTGAGATGAAGGACCAGCTTTATAAGGCCCGCCAGGATTTCGAAAAAGAGACAAAAGACCGGCGGAGCGAGCTTCTGGTTTTGGAAAAACGTCTCATGCAGAAAGAAGAAAATCTCGATCGCAAGCTGGATGTGCTGGAGAGAAAAGAAAAGGACCTCGCCCGCCGGGAGCGCGGTCTTTCCGACAACGAGCACGTGATGCGCGAGAAGGCAAAAGAGCTTGATGCCGCGATCGCGAAAGAAAAGGAAGAGCTCCAGCGCATATCTCACACCACGGTCGAAGAGGCGAAGAATCTGCTTCTTAAAAAGATTGAGGATGAGGTTCGTTACGACGCGAGTGGCCTTATCAGGAAGATCGAAGAAGAAGCGAAAGAGACGGCAGAAAGGAAATCGCGCGAGATTATTTCGCTCGCGATTAACCGTTGCGCGGCTGAGCATACGGTTGAGACAACGGTTTCTGTCGTCAGCCTCCCGTCGGATGAGCTTAAGGGCCGCATAATAGGGCGCGAGGGTAGGAACATAAGGGCGCTTGAGGCGGCGACTGGTTGCGACATTATTATCGACGATACCCCCGAGGCGGTTGTTATATCGGGTTTCGATCCCGTGAGGCGTGAGGTCGCACGCCGCGCCCTCGAGAAGCTTATTACCGACGGCCGCATACATCCCGCTAGAGTCGAAGAGGTTTGCGAAAAAGTAAAGCGCGATCTAGATGTCCACATTAAGGAATTGGGGGAAGAAGCGGTTTTTGAGCTCGGTCTTGTCGGTATACATCCCGCGCTAGTCAAGCTTTTAGGGAGGCTCCATTACAGGACGAGCTACGGCCAGAACGTGCTTCTCCATTCCAAGGAGGCCGCGGCATTGATGGGGGTTATGGCCGGAGAGCTAGGTTTGAATGTCAAGCTCGCGAAGCGTATCGGCCTTCTACACGACATAGGAAAAGCGGTCGATCAGGAAATCGAAGGTCCCCACGCGATTGTCGGCAGTGAGCTTGCGAGGAAATACGGCGAGAGCCCAGAGGTTGTTCACCCGATCCGCGCCCATCACCATGACGAGGAGCAGAAAACGCCTTACGCTGTATTGGCCGAGGCGACGGACGCGATCAGCGCGGCCCGTCCCGGCGCGAGACGCGAGACGATAGAATCCTATATTAAGAGACTTGAAAACCTCGAGGCGATTGCAAACTCGTTTAAGGGTGTGGAAAAGTCTTACGCGATACAGGCGGGCCGTGAGATAAGAGTTATGGTCCAGCCTGACCGCATTAGCGATACGGAAGCCGTTACCCTCGCGCGCGAAATCACAAAACGCATCCAGAGCGACCTGGAATATCCCGGCCAAATTAAGGTAACCGTGATTCGGGAGACGCGCGTTGTGGACTACGCTAAATAATACTGTGTTAGCCGGTTAGCCGGTGTGCCAGTGCGCCGGTGCGTCAGGTGCAGGTTTAACCCGCTAACTGGCTAACTCGCTCACCAGCTAACATCGCATAGAGGAAGATTGTGGGAAATATCAATGTACTTGCTATAGGAGACATTGTAGGGGAGCCTGGCCGTGAGGCGTGCCGGCTCTTTGTGCCGGTGCTTCGGCGCGAAGAGGGGATTGATTTCGTTTTCGCGAACGGTGAAAACGTCGCGGGCGGATCTGGCGTTACCGCCCAAACCGCGGAAGAGCTCTTCGCCTCAGGTATCGATGTCATTACTTCAGGCGACCATATTTTTAAGCGCAGGGAAACACTCGAGCTTTTGGCCCGCGAGCCGCGGCTCCTTCGGCCGGCAAATTTTCCGCCCGATACTGTCGGTAACGGTTCTTTTGTGTGGACTGATCGCGCTCGAGGTGTCTCAATCGGAGTCGTAAATATCGTAGGCAGAGTTTTTCTTGCGATGGCGGATTGTCCTTTCAGGCGCATCCGCGAAGAAGTTGATTCGATAAAGGCAAAAACACCGATAATCCTCGTCGATTTTCACGCTGAGGCCACATCCGAAAAGATCGCGATGGGATGGTTTTTAGACGGTGACATCAGCGCCCTTGTGGGGACGCACACGCATGTCCAGACGGCCGACGAGTGTATTCTTCCGAAAGGTTCGGCTTACATCACAGATTTAGGGATGACGGGCCCCTTTAGATCGGTCCTTGGGCGTGATATAGAGCCCGTCCTTACGCGGTTCGTCAAGCAGGTTCCCACTCGTTTTGAGGTTGCAACGGGGGATGTCAGGCTTTCCGGTGTTGTTATTAAAATCGACGATAAGACCGGCAAGGCCCTTTCCATAAAGAGAGTCCATAAAAAAGTAGAAAATAAATAATACGTACCTGCACTGCCGGCAGGCCTGCCTACCGGTAGTGCAGGCAGGGATTAAAACGCCGATTACACAGATTTGCCATTGCAGGTCGTGAGTTATGTAGTTTATTCTCAAATCTGCGTAATCTTCTCTTCGCAATCTGTGTAATCGGGTCTAAAGATGTCCGAAATAAATTCCAAGCAGAAAATATTTTCCGTAACCGAACTCACGCGTTCTATCCGGACGATTTTGGAATCGGCTTATCCCTCGGTTTGGGTGGAAGGAGAGATCTCAAACTTCTCGCCGCATCGTTCGGGCCATATGTATTTCACTCTCAAGGACGCGGCAAGCGCGCTCCAGGTTGTTATTTTCAGCTCCTTTGCCCAGAGGATAAAATTTGAGGTGAAAGACGGGCTTCAGGTTATTTGCATGGGCAGGATATCCGTCTTTGACAAGCGGGGGCAGTACCAGCTTTACGCCGAGCGGATTGAGCCGAAGGGAAAAGGTGCGCTCCAGCTTGCCTTTGAGCAGCTTAAGGAGAAATTAAGGTGCGAGGGCCTCTTTGACAAGGCGCGGAAGAGGCCTATTCCGCTTTATCCCAAGAAAATCGGAGTAGTCACCTCGCCGACAGGGGCGGCGATCAGGGATATATTAAATATAGTAAACAGGCGTTTTGTCGGGACGCACATTCTGCTTTGTCCCGTGAGGGTCCAAGGGGAAGGGTCGGCCGAGGAAATCGCGCGGGGCATCGAGACCATGAACCGTTTTTCCGATATCGATGTTCTCATCGTCGGCCGCGGCGGGGGGAGTCTCGAGGACCTTTGGGCTTTCAATGAGGAAATCGTGGCGCGCGCCATCGTGGCATCTAGGATTCCCGTGATTTCCGCCGTAGGCCACGAAGTGGATTGGACCATCGCCGATATGGCAGCCGATCTTAGGGCTCCGACGCCGTCCGCGGCGGCCGAACTTGTCGTGACTAGGCGGGATGAGCTTGAGGAGAGGGTCAGGCTATTTAGGAAGAGATTGAAAGAGGCGATGACGGAATTCCTTACGGAGCGCCGCGACGCCCTTGTCACGCTAAAAGAAAGTTATGCGTTCAGGCAGCCGAAATCATTGGTTGAGCAGGCGGCCCAGCGGCTTGACGATTTGCTGAAGAACATGACGCGTTTTATCAAAGCGGCGCTTGATAAGAAAAGCGCTTGTTTCCGCGAGATAGTGGGCAAGCTCGGGGTTTTGAGCCCCTTGGCGATTCTCTCAAGAGGATATAGTCTTACTTTTGATGCGGAACGCAGTATTATTAAAGAAGCAGGTGGAGTTAAGCGAGGAGACCGTATCGTTACTTATCTAAAACGCGGCGCTCTTGAGTCGGTTGTGGATTCCGTCCGCTGCGACGATTCCTTATCCTAGGCGAACAGCGGACAGAAAGGAAATTCCAATGGCAAAAGAAAAAGAAACACCTTTCGAGGATGCGCTTGCAAAACTTGAAGATATTGTCGAGGCCCTCGAGCGGGGCGAGATTCCTCTGGACGAAGCCCTGAAGAAATATGAAGAGGGTGTCAAGCTCTCGAGACTTTGTTCCGAGCGCCTTGCCCAGGCCGAGAAGAAAGTCGAGGTTCTCACAAAGGTCCTCGAAGGCGAGCTTAAGACCGAGCCCTTTAAGCTCGAAGAAGAAACCGAGCCATCTCCGAAAGAAATTAAGAAGAAGTCGAGGAAGAAAGAAGATAACCGGCCAGAAGGGGAAAAGACGCTTTTTTAGGGTGCTGCGTCATGTGTTATGTGTCTTGAGTCTTGTGCTTAATTCAAGCTTTGACTTACGACACCTGCCTTGCCGGTAGGCAGGCACGACGCATGGCCCACGACGGTAAACCATGAGTACGCTTAATCAGTATTTTAAAAAGTGGGTTGCGCGAGTCGACGGCAAACTTAATGAACTTCTGCCGCGAGAAAATGCTTACCCTTCCGCTATTCATCGGGCGATGCGCTATAGCGTTTTTAGCGGCGGGAAGCGCCTGCGTCCCGTGCTCGCGATCGCATCCTACGAGGTTTGCGGAAAGGATCCGGAGCGGGCTCTCGGTGCGGCCTGCGCAATCGAATTAATCCACACATGGACGCTCATTCATGACGACCTGCCCGCGATGGACAACGATGACTTTAGGCGGGGCCGTTACACTTGTCACCGCAAATTCGGCGAGGCCAACGCGATTTTAGCGGGGTCGGCCCTTTTGGCGCTGGCCTTTCGCACGCTTAGCCGCATCCGCCCCTATAAG
This sequence comes from Candidatus Omnitrophota bacterium, assembly GCA_028711765.1. Lineage (GTDB taxonomy): Bacteria > Omnitrophota > Omnitrophia > Omnitrophales > JAQTRP01 > JAQTRP01. Next base: position 5,426 of record JAQTRP010000038.1, read on the forward strand.
GTAGGTTTGAGGTTAATCGATGGTATCGCCGACGCCATAGGCTCGGTGGGAGTTATCGGCGGGCAGGTAGTGGATAAGTTGTATGAGAATAAGGAAGTTAATCTTCCCGCTCTTGATTACATCAGCATTCATAAAACAGGTCACCTGATTAAAGCGGCCTGCTGGACGGGATGCGTTATAGCCGGCGCGGACAAATCCAAAGAACGGCACATTGCAAAGTACGGAGAATGCATCGGCCTCGCGTTTCAGGTGACCGACGATTTGATTGACGGAGACGGCTATAGGCGTATTATGGGCGGTAAAGAAACTCGTGCCTTGGCCGAACGCCTTATCGCTGAGGCCGTGGCGGAGACTGAAAACTTTGGCAAGAGGGGCCGGTGTCTCGCGGAAATCGCCAAGTTTATTTTAGAGCGTAGGAAATAAGGCCTTTATGTACCTGGTACCGAACCCATTAATCCGGTACCAGGTACATAAAGGCTAGGATTTCGCCTGTCCTTTCTGCCGGCAGGTGACGAGACAGGAATTTAGAATTTGAGGTAAAGATGTCGATTTTAGAGAAAATCAATTCACCGCAGGATTTGAAATCCTTATCTATCGATGAGCTCGGCGTGCTTTGCCAAGAGATAAGGTCATTTCTAATAGAGCTAGTCTCCCGTACCGGCGGGCACCTTGCGGCGAGTCTGGGTACAGTCGAGCTTACAGTGGCGCTTCATTACGTCCTTAATTCACCGGATGACAAGATTGTATGGGATGTCGGGCATCAATCCTATACTCATAAACTCCTCACGGGCAGGCGCGAGTCGATGCAAAATCTTAGACAGCCCGGAGGCATTAGCGGGTTTCCGAACCGCAAGGAAAGCCCTTATGATGTTTTCACAGTGGGCCACGCCTCCACTGCGATTTCGCAGGCGCTGGGGCTTGCCGTGGCAAGGGATTATCTCGGCAAGAAAAATAGAGTCGTGGCAGTCATTGGCGACGGCTCGCTTACGGGAGGCCTTTCTTATGAGGCCCTGAACAACGCCGGACACCTCAGGCGGCCTTTCCTGATTGTGCTTAACGATAATGAAATGGCAATTTCGCGAAGCGTCGGCGCGATGAGCCGTTATCTGAACCGTATCATTACCAATCCCCTTTATAACCGCTTCCGCAACGAGGTCGAGAACAGCCTCCGGTCTTTTCCACGCATCCGAAAGCTCGCGCGCCAAACGCTCGAAAGCGTTAAACATTTTCTTGTTCCGGGTATTATATTCGAAGAATTAGGCATACGTTATTTCGGGCCCGTGGACGGGCACGACATCCGCGCCCTTATTGAAACTATAAAAAAGATAATCGATTTCGCGCAGCCTTGTATCCTCCATGTCCTGACGAAAAAGGGAAAAGGGTATGAGCCGGCCGAGAAACACCCTGAGAAATTTCACGGTATTCAGCCGAGGGATCTCGCGAATCAGGAAAAGTTGCAGGGCATGGAGAATGGCATCGATAAAAAGGAGGGCGAATCCACCTATACGGAGGCATTCTCAAGAGCCGTCGTGCGGCTTGCCGAGGAAGATTCGCGCCTTATCACTGTCTCTGCCGCTATGCCGGAAGGGGCCGGCCTGACCGAGTTTCAGAAGCGCTTTCCCGACAGGTTTTTTGATGTCGGTATCGCGGAGGAACACGCGGTTACCTTTGCCGGCGCTTTAGCCGTGCAGGGCCTGAAGCCTGTGTGCGCTATTTATTCAACCTTCCTCCAACGTTCGTATGATCAGCTCCTGCACGATGTCGCTTTGCAGGATGCAGGTGTTGTTTTTTGTGTCGATCACGCGGGATTGGTAGGGTCAGACGGGCCGACCCATCACGGTGTTTTCGATATCGCCTATCTCTCATCGATTCCGCGGTCTGTTATTGCCCAGCCGCGTGACGGGAATGAACTTTTTCAGATGCTGAAATTAGGGATTGGCTATAACGGTGTTTTCGCGATCCGCTATCCCAAGGGAGTCATACCAAAGTCCAGTTTTTCAAGCCCTCTATTTTTCCAGATAGGCGAAGCGGAGGTTGCGAGGAAAGGGAAAGAGGTTGCCATATTGGCTGTCGGCGACTTTGTAAAATTGGCTCTCGAGGTTGCGGATTTGTTAGATAAAGAAGGTTTTGATGCGACTGTATGTAACCTTAGATTTATCAAGCCCTTAGATCGCTCATTGATATTAAATCTTGCCAAAGACCATAAGTTTTTCTATACTTTGGAAGAGCACGTTTTTGAGGGGGGCATGGGCGAGCGTGTACTTTCTCTTTTAAACGAAGAGAAAGTCGAGAATGTCCATCTTAAGCGTTTTGCCCTTCCCAATGATTTTATTGAGCAGGGAAGCCGTTCGTTCTTGCTGGACAAGTACGGTTTTACACCCTACAAGCTGGCCGCCGCCATAAAGGGAGATATCAAGCGGTGCAAAAAATAGGTATAGTCGTCAACAAGAACAAACCCCACGCGCTGGAGCTTGTGTCTTCTCTGCGTTCTTTGCTCGAGTCGAAAGGCAAGGAAGTGGAAGATAGCCTCACAAAGCCGCTTGAGGAGTTGATCCGCGGCAAAGATCTCCTTGTTTGTCTCGGCGGCGACGGCACTATCCTGCGGGTTGCGGGTATTTTTACGTCGTTCTCTGTCCCTGTTTTAGGCATCAACGTCGGTAGTCTCGGATTTCTTACCGAGGTTAAGGCAAAAGAAGCGCTCGATGAATTGTCCTCTGTGCTTGGTGGTAAATATCAGGTTGAAAAACGCCTTATGATGAGGGTTAAGATAAAACAACAACTCAAAGGCGAACCGCAGGTTATGCAGGCCTTGAATGATATTGTAATCAACCGCGAGAACCTTACGCGTTATTTAAGAATTAAAATACTCGCGGACAGTGAGCCGCTGATGGATTATTCCGGCGACGGCGTAATATTTTCGACTCCCACAGGCTCCACGGCGTATTCGCTTTCGGCGGGCGGGCCGCTTCTTTATCCCACGCTTGATTCTTTCGTTGTCACCCCCATCTGCGCCCACGCGTTGCTCATGCGCCCTATTGTCCTGCCGGCGGATAAAATCATCAACATCGGACTCACGTCCGAGAAAGATAAAGAGAAGGCCGTCCTTACGGTTGACGGACAGCGCAACGTTGAAGTGAGTGGGCAGGATGAGATTGTTATCGAGCGTTCACCGGTTAGTTTTCCCCTGATCGTGAGTTCTAAGCGCAGTTATCTTAAGACTCTCAGAGAAAAATTTGGGATGTCCACGTGAAAAACAATAAGCGAGCAAAAAGAATGGATACTGTAGGCGCTTGCCTGCCGGCGAGGCAGGGAAGCCTGCAGAGGTAGAAAGAAAGGTACCCCACGCTTCCGCCTGCCTGACGGCAGTCAGGCGTGGGAAATGAACCCATGAAACGAGGAAAGGTTATAATCACCAAGGATCGGTGCAAGGGCTGTAGTTTTTGTATCGATGTCTGCCCTCGAAAGTGCATCGCTTTTGCCACGGCGATAAACAAGCGTGGTGTTTATCCGGCGGAGTTTGTCCGTCACGACCAATGCGTTGCCTGCACTTTGTGCGCCCAAGTCTGCCCCGATGTCTGTATCGAGGTTTTTGAGCTATGACCAGACCTACCACTATAGAAAGAAAGCTGACGACGGGTAACGAGGCTATCGCCGAAGGCGCTATCCAGGCGGGCTGCCGTTTTTACGCGGGTTACCCTATTACGCCCCAAAACGAGCTCTGCGAGTATATGGCGCGGCATATGCCCGAGGTAGGCGGCACGTTTATCCAGTCAGAAAGTGAAATCGCGGCGATTAACATGGTTTTCGGGGCTGCCGTTGCCGGCGCGCGGGCGATGACGAGTTCGTCAAGCCCCGGAATAAGCCTTAAGCAGGAAGGGATTTCGTATATCGCGGCATGTGAGTTGCCCGCCGTCATTTCCAATATGATGCGGGGAGGACCCGGTCTCGGTAATGTTTGGCCCGCCCAGTCCGACTATTTTCAGGCTACGAAAGGCGGCGGGCATGGCGATTATCATTTAATTGTCCTTGCCCCGGCTACCGTGCAGGAAGCTTTCGATATGACGAAGGAGGCATTCGATTTAGCAGACCGGTATCGCAATCCCGTTATGATCTTAGGTGATGGCATTTTAGGCCAGATGATGGAAAGTTTCGAGATGAAGCCCGCGAAGACACGGCAGCCTTCCCGTAAGAAAGATTATATTCTCGATGGTTGCAAAGGCAGGAAACCGAGGGTAATCCAGTCTCTTTTCCTTGAAGAGGGTATGCTCGAACGCTTGAACGATAAATTGCAGGCGAAGTACAGGCGGATTGAGCGCGAGCTCGTGCGCTATGAGGAGCTCAATACCAATGACGCCGATCTTATACTGGTTGCTTACGGTTCATCCTCACGTATAGCCCGCGCGGTTATGAGAGATGCCCGCGTTAAAGGCCTTAAGATCGGGTTTTTCAGGCCGATGACATTGTGGCCTTTTCCGACAGAGGCTATGAGAAAACTCGCCAAGCCTAAGCGGGCGTTTCTCGTTATCGAGATGAGCGCGGGCCAGATGGTTGAGGATGTGCGTTTGAGCATTGAAGGTCGTGCGCCCGTTTATTTTTACGGCCGTAGCGGCGGTGGGATACCAAGCGAAGAGGCCGTTTTCGCGGAAGTCCGGAAAGCATTAAAAAAAGCAAGGTCAAAGGTTAAGTAGCATGAAGAAAATATTTAGTTATCCAAAAAGTCTAAAGCCGGCGGAGACGCACTATTGCGCGGGGTGCGGGCACGGTATCATCCACCGCATAATCGCGGAAGTTATCGACGAAATGGGACTTAGGGAGAATACCGTTGCGGTCGCGCCCGTCGGTTGTGCCGTCGTGGCATATGATTATTTTAACTTTGATATGACGGAATCAGCCCACGGCAGGGCGCCTGCCGTAGCAACAGGCATCAGGAGAACTCTTCCGGATAGGTTAGTTTTTACTTATCAGGGCGACGGCGACCTTGCCGCTATCGGGACGGCCGAAATTATCCACGCGGCTAACCGTGGCGAGAAAATTTCTGTTATTTTCGTCAATAACGCCGTCTATGGTATGACCAACGGCCAGATGGCGCCGACAACTTTACTTAGCCAGAAGACGGAAACGACGCCGCTCGGACGCGACGCCGAGCGCGACGGCTATCCCCTTAAAATAACGGAGATGCTCGCCTCGCTTCCCGGCGTGAAGTTCCTGGCGCGCAAGTCCACACATTCGCCCCAAGAGATAGCCAAGGCGAAACAGGCTATCCGCGATGCTTTTAAAATCCAGCGTGCGGGCCTCGGTTTTTCTATGGTAGAAATTCTTTCGGCGTGCCCGACTTGCTGGGGCCTCTCGCCAAAGGAGTCGCTCGACTGGATCAAAAACCGTATGGTTCCTTATTATCCGCTGGGTCGGATAAAAGAACCTGAGTCGGAGCTCGCTGAAACGTAATGGATACCCCACACGGAAGTGTGGGGAGGCAGGGACAATGGCAATCAAACAAAAGACAATTGATGAGCAGATTATCGTCGCGGGATTCGGCGGCCAGGGCGTCATGCTCTTGGGCAAGATTATCGCCCAGGCGGGCATGCTTTCGGGCCTCGACGTTACGTGGATTCCCAAGTATGGCGCCGAGGTGCGCGGCGGAACGGCTCATTGCATGGTGCGCGTCTCGAATCTTGAGATAGCATCGCCCTTGGTTGATTTTCCAAATTCGCTTATCGTCATGAATAAACTTTCGATGGACAAATTTGAGCGGCTCCTCCGAAAGGGCGGCATTATGATTGTGAATTCGTCCCTTGTTGATTCCCGCGCCACAAGAAGCGATATCCGTTCGTACTACGTTCCAGCTAACCGGATAGCGAGCGAGATAGGCGATGTCCGGGGCGCCAACATGGTTGCCTTGGGGGCGTATCTTAAGGCCCGTCCTTTCCTTAAGATAGAGAAAATAGTCGAGGCGCTTCGCGATATTCTCCCTTCTTATCACCACAAGTATATCCCATTAAACGAAAAGGCACTTTCGGAAGGAGCCAGACTTGTCGAAGGAAGAAGTTAGAGTCAGATTTGCCCCTTCTCCCACCGGTTACCTCCATATAGGCGGAGTCCGGACAGCGCTCTTTAATTATCTCTTTGCCCGCTCGAACGGCGGTAAGTTTTTCCTCCGCATAGAGGACACCGACCGCGAGCGTTCGCGCAAGGAATTTGAAGATGAAATCTTAAACAGCCTCCGTTGGCTCGGTCTTGAATGGGATGAGCCGATGCTCTATCAATCGCATAGGTTCTCGCTTTACCGCGAACGAGCCGAAGAGCTTATAAAGAAAGGTGTGGCATACGAGGTTACGGAAGACGGCAGGAAGGCAGTTCGCTTCAGGATTCCGAAAGACCGTGATTCTTTAAGTTTTGACGACCTTGTCCATGGCGAAATTAAAATCAATCTTAAGGAATTGGAGGACCTTGTCATTGTGAAATCCGACGGTACTCCGACTTATAATTTTGCTTGTGTTATAGACGATGAGGCGCTGGGTATTACCCACATTATCCGGGGCGATGATCATATTTCGAATACCCCCAAGCAAATGCTTTTTTATGAGGCCCTTGGGTTCAAACTGCCGCGGTTTGCCCATCTTCCCCTCATTGTAGGGCGCGACAGCGCGCCTCTTTCAAAGCGCCACGGGGCGGTGGCGCTGTCGGCCTATAAAAAAGAAGGTTTCCTTGCCGAAGGGCTTTTGAACTATCTCGCGCTCTTGGGGTGGGCCCCCGGTGATAACCAGGAATTTTTCCTGAAAGGGGACCTCATAAAGTGTTTTTCATTGGATCGGATTAACAATACGAACGCCATGTTTGATAATGACAAACTCCGTTGGCTGAACGGGCAGCACATTAAGACGATGGATGAGCGTGCCTACCTTCGCTTGGCGCTTGATTATCTTCGCTCGGAGAAGCTCGTGCCCGATGAAATCAGTAACGATCACCTCGAGAAGATTTGCTCTCTTTTTAAAGACCGTGTCCGTACCCTTGGGGATATCGCCGTCGAAGGGGAGTATCTTTTTAAGAGGGAATACTCTTTTAAGGAGGAGTCGGTCGAGAAACACTGGAAGGCCGAGGGCGTAGGCGGGCGACTGAAAGCGCTTGTGGAGGCGATAGAAAGCTCAAGTAAAGTGAGTTCCGCGGCCGATTTCGAGGCCATTACGCGAGATTGCGCTTCGCGGCTCGGCGTCAAGGCTGCGGAAGTCATTCATCCCACGCGCGTGGCCCTTACGGGGACACACGTGAGCCCGGGCCTTTTTGACATTATGGCCGTGCTTGGCGAAGAAGAAGTCGTTCGGCGTTTAAAGTTGGCGTTGGAGAGGTTGAGATAAACTATGAGCGATTGTCTATTTTGTAAAATTATAGCAAAGGAAGTGCCGGCAAAACTTGAGTATGAGGATGACGAACTGATCGCGATAAGGGACATCAACCCGCAGGCGCCGCTTCATGTCCTCATCATACCGAAGGAGCATATCAAGCGGGTTGCCGATTTGACCGAAGGTGATACCGATATAGTCGGCAAGATGGTTCTTCTCGCCAAAAAAATCGCCGTCCAACAGGGGTATGCAAAAGACGGTTTCCGCACTGTTTTTAATTCGGGGCCGAACGCGGGCCAGGCGGTGATGCACATTCATCTTCATCTTTTGGCCGGACGGCGTTTTGCGTGGCCGCCGGGCTAGCCCCGTTGGAGATAGGAAGTGCCGTAGGCACTTCAGTAGCTTGCAAGAAATATGGATGTAATTTACCACTCTTTTTCCATACAACATACCGCCGTTGTGTACTTACCACTAATCTCCAACGGGGTAAAAGTCGTAATTCGTGACTCGTGTCTCGTGGTTCGTGAAAGACAAAAGGGAACGATCATGTCAGTGCACCTGGTACCGTATCCAAGCAGTACCAGGTGCACTGACATGATAAAAGCATAACGAGAGGACGTACTGTTATGAAAAGGTTTTCGGTGGTTGCATTGATTATTGGTGTAGTTACCGCGGCTTTTCTTCTAAGTAACCTATCGTGTGAGCGCAAAAGTCAATCTGGTGATAAGCTTAAGAAAGAGACACCGGAAGTACTGAGTATTTTCGATCCTACGGTTTTTTACGCTCCGCCTCTGAGGTTGCCTGAGGAGTTTAAAATAAAGACCGTCGAAGCTGTTCTTCCTAACGGCAATCTCAAGCTTACCGACGGGAATGAAATTGGGTACGCGGGAATTATTCTCGCCGATATGACGAAACCCATCTTCGGCGAGTTGCTCAATTTTATTTGGAGAGAAGTTGGGAATAAGGAAATACTGATTGCGTATGACCCCCGCATCGAGACTCAGGAAAAAGGTCTTGCCTATATTTTTTATGACATCCCGCCGGAGCTTCGCACAGCCGGGCTTGAAATGAAATCGCAAGGTAAGATGCTCAATAAAGAACTGCTTGAACAAGGACTCGCTCGAGTCGATCAAGATACACCCTTCAGGTACAAAAAGGAATTCTCGCTTTATGAGAACAAAGCTAAGATGGGGAAGAAGGGTGTTTGGGGTAAATCGGTTAGCGGGTGAGTCAGTTAGCGGGTATGCCGGTTAACCGACTAACTGGCAATTAAGATCTACACTCTACTCATACCTATCTTGTGTATTACCAATAGCTTATAAGTCTGTATCCTTCCGCCACATCAAATCTATAAAATGATGCCTATGGCTTGTAATTTGGGTAGTATGTGGTAGACTTATTATAGTTCTTTAAATAACTAAGCCGTATGAGCAAACTCGCCGAAAGGCGGGGACGCAAAGCCAAAGGATCTAAGGCCCGAAGGGCTATGATAGCCGGTTGCGAACCAAATCGTAACCGGCTTTTTGTTTATCCGGATTTGAGAAAATTGAGAACAAACTGATAAAATGATGAGAAAAACGGGAATCGGGAACGGTAAAAACAAAAAAGTGCTTTCGGCAAAAGAGGCGGCGGAGTATCTCTGTCTGCCGCTCAGCACTTTCTACCGCCTTGCAAAAAAAAGTGTAATCAAGGGTTACAGGCTTGGCGGCAGGGTATGTTTCAGATTCGAAGATATAGACGATTACCGCAAGAACGGAACCTCTAGCGATCCCCGCGATTTGAGTCTTTTTGAGGTACGCGGCGTTAACAAAACATCCGCCGATAACAGAAAATCCCCCCGGATAAACACGAAGATAAAAACAAATATCACATTGCCGCTGAGAGGCTCCGCCTGCGGGGGCGAGATCAAGGATATAAGCGCAGGCGGTTTGCGTTTTGAGCTTCCGGCCCCAAACGGTGTTCTTATAAACGACCCTATCGAATTTAAATTTACACTCGACGGGCCTGGCGAGGTTCCGCTGAATGTTAAGGGCAGAGTTGTTTACGCATCGGACAGAGTAATAGGTGTGGCCTTCAGGCAGCTTGATGAGAAGTCTAAAGAGGAGATCGCGCGCTATGTGGGCTAAAAATGTAGTCCATAGTTTACAGTCCATAGTCAATAGTGGACGCAAAAGGCGAAAAGGAAGCGACTTTGGTTTCTTCCTTAAGCTAATTGCTGCTATCGTAGTCTTTGCATTTACAACTACGACGTTAGCGTGGTCTGCCCCTGTATCACAGATTAGCGCAGATAAGACTATGGATAGGCGGGACATTCCTGTCCCGCTGGTTTCAACATGCTCAGTTTCCATCCCTCAAGACCTTGGTTCGATTGATGAATATTTTGTTCCGGAAGTCAACGGACGACTGACGACTGACGACGAACGACTGGTTATCTATCTCCAAGACTGCCACTCATCCCTTGAGGCCCAGCTTAATATAGCCTCTATTATTAAGCATCTGGTCAAGGAATACGGCGTTAAGACGGTATATGAGGAAGGCTATGAAGGCGAAGTGCCCTCGGATGAGCTTTTTAATATCAAGGATAAGGCTATAAAAGAGAAGGTATCTTATTTCTTCCTTGATCATTTAAGGCTCTCGGGCGCCGAATACGCCCACATCAACAGGGAAGAGGACTTCGACCTCATAGGCGCGGAAGACTTTAAACTCTACGTAAAAGACCTTGAGCAGTACAAGCTTTCGTCCAAAGACCAAGTACTCATAGACAAACAATTAAGCACCTTGTCCAAAACCCTTAGCCAAATAGGTGAGGCCCAATATCCGAAGGGAATAAAGGAATATAAGAAGCTTAAAGGTAAGTTTAATAGGAGAGAGCTGTCTCTGCTGGATTATCTTTTAAGGTTGGCAAAGCTTTATGCAGAAGGGTCAAGGGTCAGGGGTCAAGGGGCAAGGAAAGAAGGCATAGACAATTTTCCTCTCCCCAACGGGGAGAGGATTAAGGTGAGGGGGAGTAACACACAGATTGATTCACCCGCTAACCCGCTCACCGGCTCACCCGATAGCCTTGTCACACAATACCTGTCCACCAAATACAAATTCATTTCCTTAATTCACGAATACACAAATAAACGCAGAATAACAAAAGAAGACCAAGAGAAATTCCAAAAGGTTTTTTCTAACCTAAATCCTAAGGACTTTTTTAAAGAGTTAAGTCAGTTCGAAAATGAAATAAAGGATATTTACCTCAATGTAGGGGCAGATCCCTGTGTCTGCCCACTGGACAACGGGCCGGCACAGGGGCCGGCCCCTACCACAGGGCAATCCTTGCGCCAGCTTCTCCAATATGAGGAAGACCTCGCAATCCTCTATAAATTAAATCACCTCCAGCTTACCGAGGAGGAGTATGGACTTTACCAAGAGCGTATCAAATCCGCTCTCCAGACCGAGGAGATCGCGCGATTCATAAGCCCTTACCTCAAGCGCCCGGTACTCCTCTATAAAGAATGGGAGAAGCTTCTGCTCAAGAACGTGGACTTTTACGAAATCGCCCAAGACCGCGAAACCACTGTCGTGCAGAAAGTCGTGAGAAATGAGATTGCTTCGGCATCGTTTGGGTTGCTGCCTCGCAATGACGGTGACGCACGACGCACGATGCAAGACGCAAGACGCAGCCCGGTAGTCCTCGTAATGGGCGGTTTCCACTCAAACGGCATCAAGCAGAAACTCCGTTCGCAGAATATAAGTTTTATCGCAATATCGCCAAGAATTACAAAGGAAGACACAAAGCACGAGGAACGCTATGAATTCCTTATGAACGGTAAATATTACGATTTCGAAAAGCCATATCTTCTTTCACCCGCAATCTCAGCTACAAGGCCGGAAGGTATTTACGCAGGGCACAGATCGAATGTTTTTGACGGGCATGCGCTTGTTTCGAATCAGCTCGGCAAGTCTCTGGGGCGAGTAGGCGATGAAAAGAAGGCAACAATTGAAAAACCCGTAGTCGGTATAGGGGTGGAAAATAAAGTTTCCGAAACAAACAGCACAGAACGTTTGCTGCCGGCTGCCGTATTGTCAGCGTTGACGTTTTTAGCGAGCACGCTTGTAATGATTTGGGCAATGTTTCAACTTACCAATTTACCCCATTTTATCGGCGTGGTATCAGCCATATTTGCCACGTTGGGAATAGGCGGGTTTATTTACTCTATTTCGGGAAAAGAGTTCCGTACCCAGCTGAAAAGCCCTAAGTATGTGATGCCTTTGGTTCTTTTCGGTGTGGCGCTCATGCGGATTGTTCCTATCGGACGTTACCCGTGGATGGACGAGTTTTGTCATACCGTGAATGCGTTAAGGTGGATCGAGACCGGCAATTGTGAATTTTTTGGAGCAGAAATTCCTTACACGTGGGGTTTTCTCTCTGCAGCGGTGACATTGTTGTCGAGGCCGTTCTTTAGTCCGCTTTTAGGTGTTCGGTTTCTCTCGCTTTCTTTCAGCGTGGGCAGTGCTTTCTTTGTGTATAAGTTTGCATCGCAATTTTTTAAAACCGTATTTAGGGGAGGGGAAACCAGCGCCTCTGATAAGAGTTTGTTGCGTTGGGGGCCTGTTGTAGCGGCCATTTTATTTGGTGTTTCAAACAGCGCCGTTTATACGGGTATTATGGCGGTACATGACAGTATGGGTACATTCTTCCTTGTGCTTTCTATGTGGCTTATGCACAAGGGAATCTCTGATTCTCCGGAGAAAGGTTATACCGGAGCACTATTCTTTAGTCATATTACTTTATTACTGGCGATGATGTCTAAGCTCCCCTTAATGGCATACGGTCCTTTTGCTATTGTCTACAGTTTGGTATTGATGGGTGTTTTGAGCGGTAAACTCTCCGTACCAGTTGTGAAGGAATGGTTTGTGAAGTGCGTTTTGCCACTTTCCTTAATGAGCTTATTTGCCTTCAAATTCTTCTCTA
>JAQTRP010000123.1 GCA_028711765.1 Candidatus Omnitrophota bacterium
ACGCAAGGCTTGAAAAGAAGGCAACGGCGGCGGTTATTCAACCTGAGGTAAAAACTCCCCCGGCTAGCGTTATGGCAGCCCGCAACAAGCGTCTCGCGGTTGAGCTTTCCTTGCTCGTTGCGGCTATCGCCGGCGCTTCTTGGTTTCTCGGTTTTATAGGTCTTTTCGGGGTTATTACAGCTTTCTTTCTCGCGCTCGCCGTGTTTTATCCTCTTTGGACAAATAAGCCGTCGCAACTACCGCTGACGCTCAGTATAGTTGCGTGCGGTTCTATAATTACAAAAGCTGCCATGTTTTTGATTGGTTTGGTGAAAGGGAGCGGCATAGCGCTTGTTCTCGGCACTAATCCACTGGCAATCGCGCTCATCGCCCTTGTAGCTGTAGTAAGTCTTGGACTTTCGATGTCTTGGAATGACCACATAAAGAAGATACAGGCCGAGAACGAAAAGATTATGCGTGATTTGAGCACGGCTCAGGCGGGATATAAAACATTCTTTGGCCGATTAATCGCGGGCTTCGCCTTCAATCAGGTCCTCAACATAGCGAACAGTTTTCCGCTGATTTTTGCCGGTACGACTATAGTTGCAATAGCTGCGCTCGGCACCTTGGCCTTGGTAGGTTTGCATTTTACGGCAATGCCCGTAGTGCTTCTTGGCGGGGTCGCGGCATTAAGCATTATTTCTCTTATCTCAAGATTTGCTACGATTAGAATCTACCGTGACGCGCTCAGAGACGGTGTCGCGCCCGAGGTTACTCCTTTTCAGAGGGGTAGGCAGGCTGCGGCAGAAATGCTTGTTTCCGCCTCGAGCGTTCTGGCGCTTCTTCAGCTTACAGGGACAGGGCTTTTGCTTGCCCTGCCCATCGTTGGGCTTTTACTTGCGGTACGTTTCGGCAGGAACATCGCCGATTCGATCGGCGGGAAGCTTACGGAAACCATCAAGAATAAAAAGGCTATTTTGGCCGGCAGCATTATAGCGATACCTCTATTTTTTGGCGTTGCCGTTGCCTTGGCAATTCTTGCTTATGTTTTTGGCTTGAGTTTTGTACCGGCCGGCGCGGGGCTAATGATGAAAATATGGGGGGCCACCGGTTTGGTTTCTTCGCTCCTTTTTGCTATAAGCGGTTTTGTCAACATAGTCGGGCAATGGAAACTTGTGAAGTCGGCGATTAAATCTGAAGCATTGGCAGGCAACAAAGTGGAGCGTTCCTCATTTATCGTAGATTTCGTATATAGGCATAACATTCTAAGATCAATGGCTGCTATTCAGGCGGTAGTTGGTGTTATTGCTTTTGGTTTATCGATATGGGGAACAGGTTTTGCGGGTACGTTTGCTGTATTGGGTGTTTTGGTTGGGGGAATGGCGGCGGTTGCCCTTCCTATAGTTATTATATACGCATTAACAAGAGTGCTTAAAAACGTAATGGATAATGTTGCGTATAAGGCTTCCATCAGGCACCTCGGCGACGAAGGGAAAGAGCTTGCAAGCTTAGTAACGGAGATGACGAAACGCTTCGACGGATTTTCTTCCAAGGATAAGACATATGGCACTGCCATAAATCTTATAAGCGGCGCAGTTATTGTCGATGGTATCAACGAATATACCTTCGCTCAGCTTATCAGCCAGATTCTTGCTTCAGCCAATTCTTCGCGAGCTTCTCCTAAAGGCGGACGTTACACAGAGGCTCAGGTCAAGTATATGATCCAAGACGCCCTCTCCATAGTAAATCCTCCCGCGGACAAGCACCGCTACTACGAAGCCGCAATTCTTAAACTTTTCAGAAACCTTAATCTCGTCTCTACTCCTCTATCAAGACTCCTTTACGATGCCAAAGAAGGAAAGAACTGGGTAGCCCTTTCGCAGTTCTTTACCAGCGCGAGCATGGCTATACCTTGTGCTGTAACCACTACGTATATGCACCAAGAAGCCAGGGAACAAACCGAGACGTTACAACGGCTTGGATTAATTAGGGGTGTTAAATTTGAGATGCCCGAGGTTTGTTTGAGCGGATTGACCGAAGCCGGACAGGAAATCGCGAATATATTCGATAAGATCTGGAAGGAACAAGAAGCAAAGAAACCTGTTGCGCCGGCAAAAGTCGAGGAGACTGCGACAGCCAAAATTGAGGCCGAAAAGGCAAGGGCTGAAGCAGCTAAGGTTGCTGCCGAAAAGGCAAAGGCTGAAGCAGAAGCAAAGGCCAAGCAGGATGCCGAGCGGGTAAGATTGGCAGAAGAGACGAAGAAGGTTGAAGCGGCGAAGCTTGCCGAGGCTAAAGCAAAGGCAGAAAAAGCTAAAGCCGAAGCGGAAGCAAAGGCCAAGAAAGAGGAAGTCCTTTCGGAGATTGACTGGGCTAAATTCAGGAATGAAGCTAAAGGTATTATTGATTCGGCCAAAACGCAGGAAGATATCGTAAACGGCGTGCGCGATATCTTGTGCTCCGAGCTTCAAAAGCTAGGTGTGAAAGATATTGAGCCAAAGCTTGCCGAGCTCGTAAAGGATCTTACCGTTACATTAAATCCCCTCATTTCGGAAGACCATGGAAAATTAACTCCCGCGCAGGAGGCCAAGCGCAAGGATATTGTCAGAGAAAACAGCTTTGCCCTGGTCGAGGGTTGTTTGGTTGATCCTACAACGGGCAGTGTCTATGACAGGGGTTATGTGAAAGCAGATGGGCGAGTCGAAGGCCTCGGAGAATACACTTCTCCTACAAATGAAGGCCTTCACTTGCTGTATTTGGCAGATATAGCTAAAGGCCATATTCAAAATGCGACACTTACAAAAGATAGAAAACCTGCTACGGAAGCGGATGTACTCAATGCGATTCTTAAGAAGTTAAAAACCTATGTTTCGTTACCTCAAGATCAGAAGTGGAACGGTCTTTATTATTGGTATGAAATTCGAAACGGTAAACTAATCAAGGCTAAAGATCATCTCGGGTGTTTAATAATTTCCCAGCCGGATAACGCCAATTTCTTCAACTCCGTCGGTTGTGTTATCGGAGCATTTATCCAGGACGTGAAAGATCACGAGGCGGGCAAACGCAAGGATGCTTATTATGACACTAAGAAATCCATAGTTGAGACAGCACAGCGAATTATCGGCCAAGCGGATTGGAGTAAGCTTTTCGACGCCGGTAAGAAGCAGTTTTATCTCGCCGTTGATACTAACACTGGTAAACCCATAGCAAATGATAAGAACGGTAAAATAGAGTTTGTTAACAATATATTCGATGAATGGCGGTTAGGCGTTGTTTGGGCACTGGCTCACAACGGTCTTAAAGGACAGGCAACACATGGCATTCCGGAGAATGCCTGGCAGATGCTCGATAGAAACTTTGTTGAGTATAAAGCCCAGGACGGGACCACTATTCAAATGCTAGCATCAGGTCATGGCGGCGAATTCCAAAGGAAGCTTCCACGACTTTTCATACCAGAAGACGAGCTTTCTCCTAATTTCTTGGCGCAAGTCCATCGTAACTCTTCCGACACAATGGAGGATTATGCCGCAAGAAACGGGCTTCCTTATTATTTATCAGCTGCCACGGTTCCCGCCGGTGTTTATAGTGAAGAGGAACTTGATGCGGCTCAGAAGGCCGGTGTATACCACCAGGTAGATTATGATGAATTCGGCCTGCCGTTTGCGGCATTAAAGCAGGATGAAGAAAAGTACGGTCATGATAAAGTTGCATTTGATGCGGTTAGTACGCCTCATGCTGTCGCTTTTGGTTTTATTGATGATCCTTCCCGCGTAATCAACCGTTTTTTCTTAGCCGAGAAATCCATATCCGAACCAAAAGGCCCGGCCGGATATTGGGACTCGATTAGTAAGGATGGCAAGAAGAGCTATGTAACCCTTTCGCTTGATCAATTCTTCCTTATTCTCTCTTTGCAGGGGCGGATCCATCAAGATTATTTGATGAATTATTTGCGGAGTATAGGTCGAGATGGTTACCTAAAACAGCTTTACGGGCAAGACGTTTATATCCTTAAAGGTCACGCTAAGAAAATCGCACTAAAAGAAGGAGAGAAGAAATCAGTTCTGGATTCCATAGAACGGGTTGTCCGTAACATTGTTTCCGGCACACCATCGGGAATTGAAGAGAGAG
>JAQTRP010000039.1 GCA_028711765.1 Candidatus Omnitrophota bacterium
GGGATGGCGGAAGCACTTGAATCCGCACTGCGAGTCCATTATCCCCTTAAACGTAAGAAACCGGGCGATAAAATTAAAGGTCTTGCCCATGTGTTCCCGGATCCAGGTCTGACGTACAATGACCTGTGAGTCTTTAAGGGCGCGGGACCCTATGGCAATATCGCATCCGGCCTCAATCGCGCCGAGAAGTTTATCGAGTTCCTCAATGGGGGCGGAGAAATCGGCATCGGTAAAAAGAAGCCTCTCGCCTTTCGCCTCAAGCATTCCACGCCTGACTGAATAGCCCTTGCCCATATTGCGGCTATTCGCAATCAAGCTGAAAGGAAGACCCTTTAACTTCTCGAATACAATCTCGCGTGTCGCGTCAGTGCTGCCGTCATCGACAACAACGATCTCATAACCATAAGGCCTAGTCCTCAAGTAACGGACGAGCTTATCGAGCGACTCTCCGATGCGGCCGGCCTCGTTATAAGCAGGTATCACTATTGACAGATACATTGGATTGTTAGAGAAAGGAAAAATACGGATTAAACTGTGCTACCGGGCATGCGGCCTTGTCTTCCACCACTCAATTGTCCGCCTCAAGCCCTCTTCGACAGAGACACGCGGTTCCCACTTAAGGATCTTCTTTGCCAGAGTGATATCGGGCTGCCTTACCTTAGGGTCATCGACCGGCAGCTCTTTGTGAATAATCTTGCTATTGCTCCCGGAAAGCTTGATGATGAGTTTGGCCAAGTCCATAATACTCATTTCGTGAGGGTTTCCTATATTCATAGGACCGATGAAATCGCTGCCAAGCAGCCTGAAGATACCATCGACCTCGTCCTCTACAAAACAAAAGCTGCGCGTCTGCTTGCCGCTGCCGAATACCGGAATATCCTCCCCCGCGAGGGCCTGTGAAATAAACTCCGGTATCGCCCGCCCGTCGCGCTCGCGCATACGCGGCCCGAAGGTGTTAAATATGCGCACAATCTTGGTGTCCACGTTGTGCGTCCTGTTATAGGCGAGCGCCATCGCCTCGCCGAAGCGCTTTGCCTCGTCATAAACACCCCGCGGCCCCACGGGATTGACGTTTCCCCAATAGCTCTCAGGCTGCGGATGCTTAAGCGGATCACCGTAGACTTCGGATGAAGAGGCAAGCAGAAACCGCGATCCCTTATCCTTCGCGAGCCCAAGGACGTTATGAGTGCCGAGCGCGCCCACTTTTAAGGTCTGTATCGGATATTTATGATAATCGAAAGGGCTCGCGGGAGAAGCGAAATGGAGCACCGCGTCAACGGGCCCCGGGATATCGATATACCGTGACACATCGGACCGGATGAGAATAAAACGTTTATCCTTTAAAAGGTGACTTATGTTATTCTCGGCGCCCGTAATGAAATTATCGACGCAGATAACCTTGTTGTCCTCACCCAGAAATCTCTCACAAAGATGCGAACCGATAAAACCCGCTCCGCCGGTAACTACAATGGTTTTCATTTTAATGCCCCGCTTGAAATAAACCAATCCACCGTTTTCTTTAAGCCCTCGCTGAACCGCGTCTTTGTCTTAAAACCAAGTTTCTTCTTTGATAAACTTATATCCGCATAGGTGCGCCTCACGTCCCCCGAGCGCTTGGGCGCAAAAACCGGCTTAATGTGTTTCTTTTTGAGAATCTTTTTAAGACCGTTCAAAACATCGAGAACCGAATACTCTTCATGCGTGGCTATATTAAAAACCCCGCCCGCTACACCCGGAGCGGTCGCCGCGAGCAGATTTGCCTCAACGACGTTGTCGACATAGGTAAAATCCCTGGATTGTTTTCCGTCCCAATGAACTTCGGGGCCTTTATCCCTCAAGAGGCAGTCGAGAAAAATAGGAATGACGGCCGAATACTTCGACTCGGGGTTCTGCCTCGGCCCGAAAACGTTGAAATACCTCAGGCTCACGGTATCGAGGCCGTAGAGCTTCGTAAAAATCCTGCAGTAATATTCACCCATAATCTTGGAGGCCGCGTAAGGAGACTCTGGAGACGGTTTGTCCGTCTCTTTAGACGGAAACTTATCCGTATCGCCGTAAATCGACGATGAGGAGGCATTCACGAAGCGCTTTACGCCCGAGTTTTTAGCCGCGATTAAGAGATTAAGGGTCCCGCGCACGTTGATTTCGTTGGTCTCAACAGGATCATCCACCGAGCGGAGTACCGCGCGAAGCGCGGCCTGATGAAGGACGTAATCCACGCCTTGAACGGCGCGCATGCAAGCGGCCTCATCGCGCAAATCACCTTCAACGAGCTCTATCTTCGATAAGAAAGGTTCTATATTTCTCCTAAGGCCCGTGGAGAAATTATCCAAGACACGGACCTTCTCGCCGCGCCCGAGGAGCTCCTCGACAATATTCGAACCTATAAAACCCGCTCCCCCTGTCACAAGATATAAAGCCATATTTGCCCCTTTTTTTGTTTAAAGTAGCGAGACACGAGTAGCGAAAAACGACGGAAAATCAAAGTTTAAATCGAAAAATATAAAATTGAAATTTGAAATCCAAAAACTGAACAAATTTGAATTCTAAACTTTAGTTTTGCGCCTTGCATTTTAATCTTTGATTTTCTCTCTACTTTCTACTCGCTACTTCTTTTCTCTATAGCGTTACAATCTTCTTCCTGGAACCCTTGATGTCGCCCAAGGCGTTTCGTGTGTCCAGTATAAGACGCGAAGACCGGAACACCACCTTGTAATCCACCGATGAATGATCGGTTACGATCAAGACAAGATCATACCCTCTCAGGTGGCTTGGGCTGAGGGCGACCGAATGCAGTCCCGTCCCGTTAATACGAAGTTCCGGAACATGGGGATCGTGATAATAAACGTGCGCCCCCAGTTTCTTTAGCCCGCTAATTATCTCCAAGGCCGGCGACTCGCGTATGTCATCCACGTCGCGCTTATAAGCAACCCCCAAGACAAGTACCTTCGCGCCGTTGATAGACTTGCCGACACTGTTCAGGGCGTAGGTCGAGCGCTCAACAACATAACTCGGCATTTCCACGTTCATCCGGTTCGCGAGTTCTATGAACCGGATTTCGGCGCCCAAAACCCTCGCCTTCCACGAGAGATACAAAGGATCGACGCCGATGCAATGCCCGCCTATGCCGGGGCCCGGATAAAACGGCATATATCCGAAAGGCTTTGTCGCCGCAGCTCGAACTGCCTCCCAGATATTCACACCGAGGCGGCTCGCCACAATCGCGAGCTCGTTGATCAGGCCTATATTCACAATCCTGAATGTATTCTCGAGGAGCTTTGACATCTCCGCGACGCGGGTTGATGAGACGGGTATGACCTCTTCGATAATAGCCCCGTAAAAAAGACAGCCGAGCTCCGTGCAGTTTTTTGTGACACCACCAACGACTTTCGGAATATTCGCGACACGGTATTTCCTGTTGCCGGGGTCTATGCGCTCCGGAGAAAAACAGAGGAAGAAATCCCGGCCGGCCTTAAACGATTTCCTGGAAAGCTCGGGCAAAATAAGCTCTTCCGTCGTACCGGGGTAAGTTGTGGATTCAAGAACGACAAGCTGCCCCCTCCGGATCCGCTTTGCGACCTCTTTCGTCGCCGAAACGATAAAAGAAATATCGGGGTCCCTCGCCTTATTCAGCGGGGTCGGGACACAGATAATAATGACGTCCGAATCCCTAAGGCTGTCATAGCCGGTCGAGGCGTGGAGGCGCTTTTTCTTAAGGACGAGCTCGGCTATCTCCTCGTCCTTGACATCGAGAACGGGAGAGCGGCCGCGGTTAATCATCTCCACTTTCCGCGAGCTGAGATCGATACCCGCTGTCTTGAAACCCGCTCGGGCAAACTCGCACGCCAAAGGAAGGCCGACATAGCCCTGCCCTACGATAGACACCATCGCCTTCTTCGATAAAATCTTACGTTTAAGACCCTCGTAAACCCCTTTAGCTTTCATTGCGGACCAAACTCCTCTCCTTCATATACTCGGCTAACGCGTCCTGCCACGGCCTCAGAACATCTTTAAAAACGCCTTCAAACTTTTCGGTGCTCAAAACCGAATTCTTAGGCCGCGGCGCCTTGCGCTTAAGGATCAAGGAATCCACCTTATTCAATTTAATGCTATTGTACCCGCCTAACCTAACGATTTCTTCCGCAAACTCAAACCATGAAACTTCATTTTTATTTGCAACATGAATAGCCGAATTCTCCCACGACCTTGGCAACTCGCCCTTAGATTTCTTAGCTACAATCATTGTGAGCGCACACGCCAGGTCCTTGGCGTAGGTAGGCCTCCCCGTCTGATCACCCACAACGCTCAGGGGCTTGCCTGCCTCGGCCTGGCGGAGAACGCTTTCCACAAAATTCTTCCCGTGGAGACCGAAGAGCCACGACGTCCTTACGATAAGATAGGGCGTCGTTCCGGCCTTCAAGTATTCTTCGCCGCGAAGCTTACTCGCGCCATAAACGCTTATCGGATTGGGGCTGTCTTGTTCGGTATAGGCGCCGGCCTTCTTACCGTCAAAAACATAATCCGTGCTGACAAATATAAAAAAAGAGCGCGCCTTTGATGCCGCGACAAGGGTATTCTTGGTACCTTCGGCGTTTACTTGAAACGCGCGCTCGCGCGCATCTTCGCATCCGTCGACATCCGTAAACGCGGCGCAGTGGATAACAAAATCGGGCACTACCTTCTCGACGGCACTTTGAATATCACGCTCAGATGAAATATCGCCGCGGATAAAATCAAGGCCGGCGATACTATTCGGCGCGTAATCAAAACCGGTTATATCGGTCCCGCCGCCGAGACCACGCACTAACGCGTGTCCCAGTATGCCGTTCGATCCTGTTATAAAAACTTTCATAACTTAACTGTGAACTTATCTTTTTTCAAAGATCGCCACCACGACTCGTGGGACTTATACCAATTTACGGTCTCGGCAAGCGCCTTATCAAAGGAGTAGCGCGGCTTAAATCCGAGAGAGCACACGCGCGAGGTATCGAGACTGTAACGAAAATCATGGCCGGGCCTGTCGGTCACGTATTCGATACAATCCTCGGTCTTCGAGAAAATCTTAAGGATCCTCCTCGTAAGCTCGATATTGGTGATTTCGCTCCCTGTCCCGATATTGTAAATCGTTCCGGGCTCCCCGGTTCGAAAAACCAAATCTATCGCCCGGCAGTTATCCTCCACGTAAATCCAGTCGCGCATATTTTCCCCGCGGCTGTAGAGCGGAACTTTTTTGCCCTCGATAAGATTTGTTATAAAAAGCGGGATTACCTTCTCGGGATACTGGTACGGCCCGAAATTATTCGTGCTGCGCACTACTATAACCTGATAACCATAGGTCTTTTCATACGCGCGAATAAGAAGGTCTGTCGCCGCTTTGGAGGCCGCGTAAGGACTGTTCGGGCTCAAGGGGTCGGTCTCTTTGAAAGAACCCCTTTCGATAGAGCCGTAAACTTCATCGGTAGAAATATGGAGAAACCGTTTAATCCCGCGCCTGCGCGCCGTCTCAAGCAGGGTTTGTGTCCCGATAACGTTTGTCTCGATGAAGACCTTGGCCCCCTCAATCGAGCGGTCGACGTGGGTTTCAGCCGCAAAGTTTATAACCGCATCAATCTCCTTTAAAAGCTTATCAACCAAAGGGGCATCGCATATATCGCCCTTCACAAAACGGTAACGGCTGTCTTGCTCGATATCCTTGAGGTTCTCAGGGTTTCCGCAATAGGTAATCTTGTCCAGGTTGATAACCGAATCGGCCTGGTTATTGGCGAGAAAGAACCTGATAAAATTGCTGCCGATAAATCCGAGACCGCCCGTAACGAGGATGCGTTTCATCGCGCTTTCGCCTTTAAGTTTTTGGCGACAAGCTCGTTCGCCCTGAGTAGCGAGTCAAACGTGCCGGCATCGGTCCAGAACCCCTTAAGGATGTCATATTCCATCAGATCGTGCTTTATATAATAATTGTTCACGTCTGTTATCTCGAGCTCGCCGCGCCGCGACGGCTTAAGATCCTTTACGATGGAAAAAACCTGCGGGTCATACATATAAACGCCCGTCACCGCGTAGGAGCTCTTCGGGGCCTTCGGTTTCTCCTCGATCATCGCGATTTTCTTGCCGCGGAGGAGCGGTACCCCAAACCGCTCCGGATCGTCTACTTTCTTGAGTAGTATGCGCGCGCCGGATGACTGTTTTGCGAACTCCCCGACATAAGGCGTTATGTCATCCTCGATAATGTTATCGCCCAGAATAACGACAATCCGGTCGCCCTTAGCGAAATCCTCGGCTAAGGAAAGCGCCGCCGCGATGCCGCCCTCACCCTCCTGATACGTATAGTCAATTTCCCTCAGGCCGAAATCGCGGCCGTTGCCTATTAATTTCAGGAAATCTCCGGCATTGTTACCGCCAGTGACAAGAAGAATCTCGCGAACCCCGGCGCTTACAAGCGTCTGGATAGGATAATAAACCATCGGTTTGTTGTAAACAGGCAGGAGGTGCTTATTGGTTACCTTAGTAAGAGGGAAAAGCCTTGTCCCAAGGCCACCTGCCAAGACTACGCCCTTCATCTGTCCTTCCTTCCCCAATCGTAGGGTATGCTGCTGGTGTGGACATCAATTCTATATTCATCGGGGTTTTTATGCGAGAAAGGCCGTGTCGGGATGTTCAGCATAATGGCCTCTTCTTTTTTACCGATACATTTAAAACCGTGATACACGTTGGGGGGAATCCTGACAAGAACCGGATTATGAACCCCCATGAAAAATTCCTGAATCTTCTTATAAGTCTTTGATTTTGGACGGCCGTCATACAAAACCAATTTCACCATACCTGAAATACAGGTAAAGAAATCGGCCTGCTTTTTGTGATAGTGCCACGCCTTGACAACCCCCGGATAAGCGGTCGTATAATAAACCTGCCCGAAATTCTCGAATATCTTATCGTCCGAGCGCAAAATCTCCATAAGCCGCCCGCGTTCATCCGGTATTACCTTAAGAGTCTTAACCTTTACGCCGCTTATCATGTCTATCCCCTCCCCATAGAAATATACTTAAAGCCGAGAGCCTTCATCTCGCCTGGATCGTACAGGTTTCTGCCGTCAACGATAACGGCCTTCCTCATAAGCCTTTTTACGCGTTTGAAGTCAAGCTCTTTGAACTCGTTCCATTCCGTAAGAAGTAAGATCGCGTCCGCGCCGCGCACTGCCTCGTACGCGTCTTTGGCGAATTTAACGGCACCCGTCTTAAGAACTTTACGCGCCTCATGAGTTGCTTGCGGATCATAGGCTTGGACTTTGACGCCTTCGTTGATCAGCCGCTCTATTATGTCAACAGAAGGGGCCGAGCGCATATCGTCCGTATCCGGCTTGAAAGCAAGACCAAGCACGCAAACCACTTTGCGGTTCAAATTCCAGAGGGCGTCTTCGACCTTCTTGATAAACCAGTCCTTCTGTTCCTCATTTACCTCCGTAACCGCTCTAAGAATCTTGAAATCGATGCTATTTTTCCGCGCGATATGGATAAAACCGGCAAGGTCCTTCGGAAAACAAGATCCGCCGAATCCAACCCCAGCCTGGAGAAAGTGTTTTCCGATGCGCCCATCCATCCCCATTCCTTCGGCCACCTTCGTAACGTCCGCCCCCACGTGGTCGCACAAACGCGACACCATGTTGATAAAGGAAATCTTGGTCGCTAAAAAAGAGTTCGAGGCGTGTTTAATAACCTCGGAGCTTTTGATGTCGGTAACGATAAGAGGTGCGTCGATCGGCTTGTAAAGCTCGCGGAGTATTTTTTCCGCCCGCTTGCTCGCGACACCTATAACGATTCTATCCGGCTCGAGGAAGTCATGCACGGCGCACCCCTCGCGCAGGAACTCCGGATTGGACGCTACCTCAAATTTAACGCCTCTGCGGTTAAGGTCGTGAATTGTCTCGTAGATCCGCTCCCCCGTTTCAACCGGCACCGTACTCTTATCGACAATCAGGTGATACGACCGCCTCAGGCTTCTCGCAATCTCGATAGTAACTTCCTCAACATAGGAGAGATCGGTCTCGCCGCTCGGTTTAGAAGGAGTGCTTACGGAAATAAATGTCACATCGGCATCGCGGACGCCTTCCGCGATGGAAGTCGTGAACGAAAGCCTTCCGGAACTACTGTTTTTCCGGATCATTTCTTCAAGACCTGGCTCGAAAAAAGGCGCTTTGCCTCTTCGTAGAAGTTCTATCTTTTTTTTATCACTGTCAACGCAGATGACACGGTTACCCAAGTCCGCGAAACAGACGCCGGTAACCAGCCCAACGTGTCCGGAACCGACTATACAAAGCTTCATATAACCTCCTGAACCTTTTTCTACACCAAACCTCCCGAACCGACACGACTTGTTATAGGAGTAATGCTTGAGCCGGATATCTCGCGTCCGATACGGGGCGATGAGAAAGAAGCCCTGTGGCCGGCCTTGAGATTGATTCCGGGAAACGCCTTGAGGGTGAGTTCAAAAAATGCCGTGAGATTCGTCTTGTTAATATCGGAATCACGGCAGTTAAAACCGAAATGCAGAAGCCAGTCGTGAAGGTCGCGCGTTGCGCGCAGCTCCCATTCCTGGATTATTTGGTTGTAAAACTCGGTGCGGATATACCCGCCGATCGTCCAGAGTTTATTAATTTTGTAGGACACATCGAAGGTAAGGAGTTTATTGCCAGAATCCGGAACAACACCTTCCGTAATGAGATATCTGACGTCGCCTACCTCCACGCGCTTAAGGAAGCGCCAGCTCAAAAGCATCGTTACCCTGTCGCTACCGACAACTATGTCAAGGTTCGCGTTTTCGAACTGCTGCCTGACAATGTTATATTCCGTATCGAACTTGAACTGAAGCCAATCGTAGGGACGCAGAATTACCTCGGCATTTGTCCGCGTAAAACGGTTCCCTCCGTATTCCTCGCTATGAAACTCGTAGGCGAGATACGTATTGACGCTTACAATATCAACCCTGGTCCATTTGCCCTTTTCGAGCCTTTTTGTCTGAAGCCTGTTCTCGATCCCAAAGACAACGATGTCGATGTCGTCGAGCCGGTCGATTGCGTCCATTTCAAAAATATCCTGGTGGCTTACGGTACATTCCCGTATGCCGTCATAGACAACGCTGGGCTCTACAATATGGCGGATCTTATTCCACTTGATTCCCAGGATATCGCCTTCCTTATCCCACGTTTTGAAAAAGCGCGTGTTTGACTCGATACCGGATCCCAATATAGTGCGCATACGCGGGTTGCCACTGTCAACCTGCCGCGAGTAAAACGTCTCATGAACGTTACCGTAAGGAACAAAATTGATCTGGTTCCAGCGCAACGGATACGACAACTCGTGGGCCGTGTCAAACCTCTTTACGCTTTCACTCACCGGCGAGCGGGCATAAAGACGGTTAAAATTAGTCATGCTCGAATCGCTTTCATAGTACAGGTTGGTGCTCCTTACCTCCTGACGGTTCATGTGAAAACGCACCTCGGGCAACTTCTCGATTTCATCATAGAAACTGTTCAGCCGTTTCCAGACGTCAACATAAAAACCGTAAAGATCCGTATCGTGCGTAAGTGAAAAGGAGGTTCTCGGATGAATTTCCCTGTCATATTCGTCCTCGAAATATTCCTGCATAAAGTATTCGTCGCTGAATTTATTAACCTGCAGAAAGGCGTAGGTCTGAGGGTCGATCGGGGCGAGATGCTTCCAGCTCGCGCGATAACGCCATGACTCGCTGCGGTTATCAAACGGGTTGGCCTCGTTGACATTCGGTTTCTTGTTGTCCTGAATAATATAGGTGTTTGAAACACCCCTACCCAAATGCTCAAATCTATATTTGACATCCACCCCTCCGCCCACTCCGCGGTTCTGATACCAGTCAACGTGCCCCGTTACCTTAATATTTTTGTTGAGACTAACGGCGGCGGAAGTCAGGACATAAAAACCAAAGTCTTTGGAATAACCCGGCTCAACATCTATAGGCGAGTCATCGCTGTCAAGGGGGACTGTCAAGAACGGCAGCCACGCGATGGGTGCGCCAAGAACTCTCAAGGTAACGTTCTGGGCGATTATCTTATCTCCGGGATAAATCGTCGCCCGCTGCGCCTGTACGGCCCAGTGCGGACGAGTGTAATCGCAGGTGCTGACCCAACCGTTATAAACCTTAATCTCGTCTGCCGATACCTGTTCGATCTGATCACCGTAGGCGTACCACGGCGGGTAAATCGCGCGGCCTCCGGGGAGAGACCCCTTATTGGTCTGGAAATCGTAATATGCCTTATCGCCGGTGAGAATAGCTTCCCCGTGGTAAATCTTGACGTGCCCTTCCGCATAAGCCTTCTTCGTATCGCTGTAAACTTCAACCTTGTCCGCGGTAAGTTTGGTGTTCTTATAGGTTACAACGACATTGCCGATACCTGTAATCTTGTGGTCTTCGCGGGAATATTCCAATTTGTCGGCAACGGCCTCGAGAGAACCCGGCAGTTTTTCCAAAGACGGCGCGCCCTTAACGATCTTCGCCTCGGGAGAGGCCTTTACCTCAGTCTGTTTGGATTCTTCCGGTTTTTGCTCCGTTTCCGCAAAGCTAACGGCGGCAAAAAAGACAAGGAAACCTAAGATTGCGGTTAGGCTGATAAACTTCTTCATAATTCATCTATCCTATACGCTGCAAAAGATTTACGACTGCCAAATTAATTGAGAATTGTAACACAGTTTAAAACTGATAACAAGCTTTTTAGATATATGTATATGTATTATAGCTATTTGGGAACTTTCTCCCAGTCCTTAAGAAAACGCTCGATCCCGATACTCGTCAAGGGATGCTTGATCAAAGCCGTGATTACGCTGTAAGGCATCGTCGCGATATCCGCGCCCATCAGGGCCGCGTCCTGAACGTGAAGCGGGTGCCGTATGCTCGCAACAATAATTTCGGTTTTGATACCGTAATTTTTGTAGATTGCTTTTATATCCCGGATGAGATCCATACCGACGTGCGAGATGTCGTCCAGCCTCCCCACGAACGGACTTATGAAGGCCGCCCCCGCCTTCGCGGCAAGCAGCGCCTGGGTCGCGGAAAAACACAGGGTAACGTTAGAGCGTATCCCGTCACGCTTAAGAGCCTTGACCGCCTTTAGGCCCGGTACCGTAAGGGGAATTTTTATCACAATGTTCTTGTGGAGGTGCGCGAGCTCTCTTGATTCTTTAACCATGCCCTCCGTATCCTGACTGATTACCTCGGCGCTCACGGGCCCGTCGACAATCGAGCAAATCTCCTTCAGGATTTCGATGAAACCCCTTCCTTCGCGCGCTATGAGAGTAGGATTCGTCGTCACTCCGTCCAGAACTCCCCAGCTCGCCGCGTCCTTTATTTCGTTAACATTCGCCGTGTCCAAAAAAAATTTCATAATCGACCTCCGTGTTAGTTAGAGGGTTAAGGAGCAAGGGTCAAGTAGCAAGGCTGTAGATTTTTGTTAACCTTGACCCTTGACCCCTGTTACTTGACCCTTTACTTATAAGCCACTACCCTATTGCGGCCCTCTTCCTTCGCCTGATACAAAGCGTGATCGGCGCGTCTCAGAAGCTCGAGTATCAATTCCTTGTTGAAGGTCCCCGAAGCATTTAAATCGGCTGGAAAATTTGAGACCCCTATGCTCGCCGTAACTTTTGTCTCTTCATCATAAAGCTTGAAATGCTTCTTCGCTATTGAGGAGCGGATACGCTCGGCAACCTCCAGGCCTTCTTCCAGGCCTGCCTCAGGCAGCACTATCGCGAATTCCTCCCCGCCATAGCGACAGACGATGTCGACCTGCCTTACGTTCGCGTGGATGATCTCGGCCACAGCACGCAGGGTAACGTCGCCCACAAGATGGCCGAAGCTGTCGTTATAGGTTTTGAAATGGTCTATATCCAACATAAGGCACGTCAACTGAAACCCGTGACGGATGGAACGTTTGAGCTCCTCTTCAAAGCGCTCGAGAAAATGACGCCTGACAAAAACAAGCGTCAGACCGTCAACAATAGAAAGTTCCCTTACCTTAAAATAGAGATTGATTTTCTTAACCTGCAGCGCCAGCTGGGCCGATACAATCTCGAACTTATGAAAATCCTTGAGGTTCGCCCCTTCAACGATGAACGCGGCTATGAGCTTGCCCTCAACCACCAGAGGGAAAAACCACGCGGGGCTCGAGAGCTTCTCACTATTCAGTTCAATATCGTTAGTACCGATACTCTCGCCGAGCCTCAGAACAACGGGTGTGCGCTCAAGACGTCTTAAGATCGCCGTCTCCCACTTAAAATCGCCCGGCCCGACACTCACGGCCGATTCCCGTTCGCTGTCAATCTCGTAAACGCTCGAGACGCCGTCGCCTTCCCTGATTATGATCCGCAAACGCCTAAAAGAAATGTCCTCGAGTATCCGCTTCCTTAACGCCTGAATAAGTTCCTCGAAACTCATGCAGTAATTCAGGTCCTTTGCCAGCTCATAAAGGCCTATGATGTCGTTTAACTGGGCATCGAGGTCGTGGCAGCGCAGTTTTTCAATGTCGTGCATCGACTGTAGTTTCCGTATACCGCCGTCGGACAACCCCTTCTCCTCCTCCACCGAGCGTGTATCGGCTTTCCAGATAAGCTCGAAAAAAACCGCGAACCCGACAAAGCCTGCGTAAGAAATTCCCCAGCCAAGCCAGACCCAGGAAAAAGCCCTGATCTCGTGAAACAAAAATAGAAGAAAGACAAGCGCGATCGAGAGTATCGAGACAAACCACTCCCGCTGGAAAATAGAGTGATACACGGGGATAAGGGTAAACGAACCGAACAGCACAAGGAAGAAAACATGTCTCTCGAAACGCAGGGCGAAAAGAAGCAGCGCGACAAGGGCCGCGAAGATTACAAAGCGCTTGAGCATACCCGATCCCTCCCCGCCTTTTTTGCCTGATAGAGAAATTGATCCGCGCGTCCGATTAGTTCTTCGCAGTCCAGGGTGTCGGCCGGAAAATTGGCGACGCCGACTGAAATGGTAATCTTCGTCGGCTCGCGCCTTATCTCGATCGACGTTCCCTTTACTCTCCGGCGGATAGCTTCCGCTACGGAAGCCGCGCTGTCAAGATCCGTATTCGGCAGGATTATGGCAAATTCTTCGCCGCCATACCTTGAGACGATACCGAGCTCGCCCACGATTTCCTTCATAAGGCCGGCTGCCTGAAAAAGAACTATATCGCCGGCGCCGTGGCCATAACGGTCGTTGTAGGCCTTAAAGAAATCGAGATCGAGCATTAGGAGCGAAAGCGGCGTCTGCTTAAGAAGTGAGCGGCGATGCTCCTCCTTAAGCCGTGAGCGAAAATAACGCTGGACAAAAAGCCCCGTCAAAGAATCGCGGATCGCAAGCTCCTCCGTCTTCGCGTAAAGGAGGGTGTTACCTAAGGCTGATGAGGCAAGGCCCGCGATGAGATCCAGTATGCGCAGTTCCTCCGTCGAGAAGCGGTCGGGCTCGTTTGAGTTGATACGTAAGGTTCCGACAACTCTGCCTTCGTGCACAAGCGGCGCTATAATAAGGCTCTTAACCGGTGAATCTTTATCCAGCATTCTCGTGTCGAAGCGGAAGTCGTTGTCGACATCCTGGACCAAAAGGCGCTGGCCGTTCTTTAAGACCCATCGGTCAAAGACATCGCCCTCCTTAAGTTTCACATGCTCCTCGTCCCTCGTCGTCTTCGAAGAAATAAGAGAGAGCTTACTTTCCTGAGGATCGGCAAGGTATAAAAGGCAAAGCTCGCCGCGCCCCACAAAATCAAGCGCCGTCTCGACAATCATAGAGCTGAGCTTATCGAGTGAGAGAGTCGTAGCGAAGCGTTCGCACACCTCACGCAAACCATAATAGCGGGTATACCTTTTGAGGAAGGCGTCCGCGAGCCTTGATTCGGCTTCAATCCGCAGCCTCAACTCATTTTGCGCTTCAGCGTTCTTCTCGATATCGACGCTGTATACGCGAAGCCGGTTGCGGCTCAGGCTCTCATAAAAAAGGATCGTAAGGAAAATCGAGACGTAGAAAAACGCGAATACCCACAGCGGAAAACCGTCTAAGGCGGCGGTGGCCAAAAGTGACATCAGGACCGCAAGCCCCAGAAAAACAATCGCGGTAAGCGAGTTCCAGCCGAGCCACGCCAAGAGAGCCGAGAAAGGAAGGATAAACTGGAAGAGCGAAACCAGCGCGAGCTTATAGGAGGAAACTCTTATTTCGGAGGAGCCAAGTATCGCTATCTCCAGATAGGCAAACGTGACAAAAACGAGAATCGCCGCGAATACAAAAACCTGTTTTAAATACGATAAGCGAATCACGTATTCAAGCCCCCGGAATTATCACAGGAAGAAAAAATATTTGGCCAAGCTTTCGTCAAACAATAGTCTGCTCGTCTTCGGGGTCGAAGAAGTGGGCCTTGGTCATATCGAATACGACCTGGAGGTCTTGGTTTTCGGCCGCGGTATCGTGGGCGTTGACACGGGCGACAAAGGAGTTGCCTCCCGCCGTAAGGTAAAGATAAACCTCGGAGCCCATCGGTTCGGCCACTTCCACCGTAGCCACAATCGTGAACTCATCCGATGCGTGCTGAGCAAACAGCTTGTCGTATATGTCCTCCGGGCGGATTCCCAGAACAACCGGTTTGCCGGTATAGGGAGCCAATACCGCGGTGGTATTTTCGAGGACCTTAAGGCGAAAACTCTTGTCCATAAAATGAAGCGCGCCGTTTTGCTTGACGATAATGCCGTCGATAAAATTCATCGGCGGAGAACCGATAAAACCGGCGACAAACTTATTTTTCGGCTTCTCATAAAGCTCGAGGGGCGCGTCTACCTGCTGAATGATACCGTCTTTCATGACGACTATGCGGTCGCCCATCGTCAAGGCCTCGACCTGATCATGGGTGACATAAATCATCGTCGTCTGGAGGCGGTTGTGGAGCTTCTGGATCTCTGTGCGCATCTGGACTCTCAGTTTGGCATCGAGGTTGGAGAGCGGTTCGTCGAATAGAAACACCTTCGGCTTCCGCACAATGGCCCGTCCCACGGCGACGCGCTGGCGCTGGCCGCCCGAAAGCGCCTTCGGCTTACGCTGGAGGAGCTCTCCTATACCCAAAATCTCGGCCGCCTCCCTTACGCGCCGGTCGATCTCCTTCTTGGGATATCTCCTTAATTTCAGGCCGAATGCCAAATTGTTATAAACCGACATATGCGGATAGAGCGCGTAATTCTGGAAAACCATCGCGATGTCGCGGTTCTTCGCGGGCACATCGTTTACAAGGACATCGTCGATATAGATTTCGCCTTCGGTGGCCTCTTCAAGGCCTGCGACCATCCTGAGGGTCGTGGACTTCCCGCAGCCGGAAGGCCCTACGAGCACGACAAATTCTTTATCCTCAACATCCAGGGATATGCGGTCAACCGCGATAATTTGAGACGCGAAAACTTTCGAAACGTTTTTTAGAGCAACCCTAGCCAAGACTTTACCCTCCTTAAATGAGCTCCAAACTTACGCCTGCCTGCCGGCAAGGCAGGGAGCGCAGCGAACGTAAGTTTGCTGAGCGAATTTAATCCGCCGTAGCCAGGATAGGCGGGGTCTCCTGACCCCGCAAAGTTGCGGGACAAGAATGTCCCGCCTATCCACAAGTTAGGCGAAGGCGGATAACTCCACTCATATGAAATAAGTTAAAATATTATGAATAACGCGCTTCAGGTCTTTGCGCTCGACGACCATATCTAACATGCCATGTTCCAGCAAAAACTCCGCTGTTTGAAAGCCGTCGGGAAGTTTCTGTCTGATTGTCTGTTCAATCACGCGGGGCCCCGCAAAACCCAAGAGCGCCTTCGGCTCCGCGATAATCACGTCACCCAAAGATGAAAAACTCGCCATGACGCCGCCCATCGTGGGATTCGTCAGGACGGAGATAAACGGCAGCCTCGTCTTGTGAAAAAGCGCGATCGCCGCCGAAGTCTTCGCCATCTGCATAAGGCTTAGAACACCTTCGTACATTCTCGCGCCGCCGCCTGAGCCGGAGACAATCACGAGCGGCAGTTCCTTATCGCGCGCCGTCTCAGTGAGGCGCGCTATCTTCTCACCCACAACAGATCCCATAGACCCCATTATAAACCGTGAATCGGTAACGCCGAAAGCCACGCGCACACCCTCGATCTTTGCCTCGCCCACAAGACAGGCCTCGTTAAGGCCGGTCCTTTTTCTATCCTGCGCGATCTTCTCGATATACGTCTTGGGCCCTTTAAAACCCAAAGGGTCGAGCGGGCGCATATCGGCATATGATTCTTTAAAACTCTTCGGATCTAAAAGTTGTTCTACCCGGTCATATGCGCTTATGATGAAATGGAACTGGCACTTAGGGCAAACCGAGAGGTTATCCTTGAGGGTCTTATTGAAAATGATGTGCTGGCAATCGGGGCACTTAGTCCATAGGCCGGACGGTATGTTTTTTCTGCGCGACCACTCGCTACGTGGCGGACTAGACTCGTCTCGCTTAAAAAGGGGCATCGTTCCTCGCCGGGATGGTTAGGGATGAACTTTGTTTTAGGTTTATTTGTGGCAATAAGTTACGAAAAAACGAGCTTGAGGATTATATTAAATTACCGCCCCATTTGCAATAGCAAAAACCAAGCTAATAGCGTATAGCGTTTAGCGTATAGCGTATAGAAAAGTGAAAAGATTTAACACCCTGAATCGGAACCAAGCACCTGTGTGCTGATTTGGCGTCATAAATCATGAAATCTGAAACGTTCGGGTTGTGCATAATTTTTCTATCCGCTAACCGCTATACGCTATCCGCTCAAAAGACCTACTCCTGAGTGTAATCGAAGTGTCTGCGCCGAATGAACACGGTGAGTCGAAGTATTGACTTTAACGGGCAGAAGTGCTATTTTTCTAAAAGGAGTATAACTATGGCATTCGAACAGCACCTAAGACAAATTCAGACCCAAAAGCTCATCCTCTCGCCCGAGATGAGGCTCTACCTGAGGTTACTCGAGCTGCCGCTCCTTGAGATGAAAACCGCTCTGGAACAAGCGCTTGAGGAAAACCCCACACTCGAAGAAGACAAAAATACGGCCGAGGAAGAACCCCGGGAGGCCGAAGAAACGGCTGAGGCGCCGGATAGAGAATCTTCCGAGCTTGAATTTAAGGAGAAATTCGACGATCTTGAGCGGCTCGACGATACTTTTAAAGAAAGCTTCTACGAGAATGAAAATTTAGACGCCGCGGGAACGGACTTAAGCGAGGCCGTT
>JAQTRP010000040.1 GCA_028711765.1 Candidatus Omnitrophota bacterium
CCCTGCTCGCGCATAAGGGTTGTCCCGTTTGTCCCACCAAGATAATACCTTATGTGAGACCATGAATCATCGGACTCTAACACTTCAAACTCCAAGCTGCTGCCGTTGGCATTGATACCATATGGGGAATTGAAGCTTGCCTGATGAATTTCGCGGGTCATATTCTCCAGCGCCCGCCGCACATCTGCCTGAATAGTCGCATAAACACCGCGCCTGTTCCATGTGTCCACGCCGGCAGTATAGGTAGCAAAAAGAGCAATGGACAAAACCATAAGGATGACCATTACCACCATCAACTCGATTAAGGTCCAACCCCCTATGGATTTTATCGACATCCTATGCATAGCTACCTCCGTGTCATAACCGTTGAGAGACGTATTGAATACGCTCTCACCTTTATAGCCCAGCTCACAGTAACGGCAATCTTTAAAGGATCGGCCGAGGTTGCCTGTTGAGCCGTAAGCAAATTACCGTTTATATCACGGTATTCCGTCGTCACCAATTCTTGCTCAAGCGTATCACAACCATTAGCATTAGCCCATGTCTCCCAGTCCTGCGAAGCAATCGAACTCAAGGAAGTATAGGAACGGTTTCTCATCTCCTCCAGTATCGCTGAGGCGTGATTGGTCGCTATCGTTTTGGACCGCGAAATTTCCGTAAGATACAAGCATTGAATCGCAAGACCCATAAGCGCCAGCACAACAAAACCTACGACGCCAATAGCAATTACCGCCTCAATCAAAGTAAACCCCGTTAGACAGCGCTTATTCCTACATATGACACCGGGCACATTTTGATTACCACAATTTCCAATGTTTTTCCCCATGCTATATTCTTGCCCGTTGTCTAACGGGGTAAAACCACGGGTTTTGTTTAATCTTTTACGCGCAAACACTTTTAGCTCTCCTTCCCTTCCCTTAACCTTGCAATTGTACCACATACGCTTTTACGAAGAAATACTTCGCTGTCAGAACAATTGTTCGCTATTGCCTCAAGCTGAGGGATGATCGAGCTGTTGCCCATATTTTCAATTGCGGTCAACGCCGCAAGACGGACGTTTTGCACCTCAAAACCATCAGCTGTAATCTTAAGTAAATCCGGCACAAGGTCCGTGAGCCCTAAGCTCAAGGCTACGGCTATAGCAAACGTTTTGATGTCAGGCTCTTCGGTTCTGTCTCTCACAATCTTTGCAATCGCCCTGTTGACTCTGTCGTTACCGCTGTATTTTCCCAAGCACCCTATAGCTGAAAGTCTAAGATCCGGGGGCTGGGCTTTGGAGGAGGCGAACTTTGCCAAAACATCTATTCCGCCCTCGCCCGATATTTTATCAAACAATAAAAGAGCCTTGCTCCTTATCGCGATATCCTCGTTAAAATCGAGCGCGAGTGACTTGGTCTCGTCAAGAGAAATACCATTGGACCCTTCTAAAGCGTAAAAAATATACGTCCGGGTCAGATTTGATTCCGTTCGAGAGTAGAAAAACTCTCTGAGCTTTTCTAGATTTTGTTCCCCGTTTTGGGCAAAGAACTCCCCGGCCCTCATGCGCATTGCTGCGTTATCTCCGTCATCACGTAGAATAAACATCGCCACTTCTTCGCCTTTAGCTTTATTTGTTCGGGCGAGCTTTTCTAAATCCGACAGGCGATTTTCCACGGAACGGAATTTATTAAGCGGCGCGGCCTCTTCCAGGTTTACTGACGGCTTTTCGCTATCGGCGGGAAAAACACTTATCGGCAAGGCAAGGTTGAGAAAAACCAAGCTCAATATTGTCAGACCGCTAAACCCCCTGCTAGCCCTAAACATTTCTCGCGTCCTTCCATGTAGTAACTTTCCATCTCCTCGGCAAACGGCTCAAATCTTTAATCACCTCGCTTGAATACAAAATCTTGGCAATCCCCATACCTAAGGTGTGCTCCGAAAACTTACTCACTACAGCACCGATAATAGTGGTCTGGCCCGTAATTTGGCGAATCTCATCGGCTACAATAATACCCTTAAACGTACCTTTAGGATTAAACAAAACCGCCGGATTAGCGGGGTCGCTGCTGTGTGCGATCAAAATCGCCGGCTGTTGAAGCGCATCCAAATTAATCTCAGCCGCTGAAGAAGTAAGATAGTAAACACCGGCCACATAATTCGCGTCACCGGGAACCGGAAAATGGGCTGGATCATTAACCTTTGTCACGCCGTCAAAATGGTGCGCGTCAACACCTAAAATCTCTTCTGGCGTAGGCGGCAAGGGCTCCCCATTATGCGGCTGTGAGTAAGGCGGCTGGCCGCCTGCAAAACCTTCGACAGGCGCAAATCCTCTGCCTCCTACCTGAGAGCTCCCGTCGCAATCTACATCGCCGGTGGTCGATATACCGGGAAGCCCCGGCGTTCCCGTAAGATTACCGTTTGCGTCATGATCTCTGCCGTCTGCGGTAAAATTCCCCAAGGTCCTGACGTCTCCATCCGCCCTGACAGCCGCCGTAACATATTTAAGA
This sequence comes from Candidatus Omnitrophota bacterium, assembly GCA_028711765.1. Taxonomy (GTDB): domain Bacteria; phylum Omnitrophota; class Omnitrophia; order Omnitrophales; family JAQTRP01; genus JAQTRP01. The sequence goes on from JAQTRP010000040.1 coordinate 2,487, forward strand.
TCGATACTGCTCTGCGCTGCGGCGGTGATTACTCTCGTTATATTAGCGCCTTTATACTGCGCCGTTCCGGCGCTTGTTATCGTCAGTTGATCCGCCGTCTCGCCGGTACCCGGAGTTGGAGTCACGGGATACCACGCCTCAAATGTGGCGGCGGCATTACTGACAATAATCCGGTTATTAGAACTGTCTAATCTCACCGTGTACGGCCTGCCGCTGAGGTTCGCGGGCACTGTGCCCCGCCCGTCCCTTATCAAGTGATGAATGGTGCAATCAACACCGGCCTCCGCCGAGCATAACGCTTGAGTATCGCTTACGAGCCTCCCCGATGTGCTAACCTCGGTGTATGTAATCCAGAAAAAGACCGCCATAATTGTGACAAGTACCGCCACAAATACATAAATCGATGCAATCATCACGCCTTTTTCTTCTCTCAGTAACCTGACCATTATCTCCACCCCCCCTTTTTTTTTCTTTTTTCTTCTATACTCTCTTATTGCGCATATTGACTTGTGATTCTATCTGGACGCGTGCCCTTTGCCCCAAAAGATCATTCTTCTCAACTCTCATATCAATATCAACAACCCTCTGAGATACCTGATTGAAAGTGAGTTGAGAAATGTTATTAGCAAGAACCTCAACATTGCCACCCTCCTGCCGGAGCAATGTTCTACCGTCGGTACCGCCGAGATAATAACGAATACTAACCCAACTATTGTCCGGCTTCAAAATATTAAAGCTAAGCGTGCTGCCGCTAAAGGCAACGATATCGCCCGCCTGATGAATCTCGCGGCTCATCCGTTCCATTGCGCGCCTAGCATCCGCCTGGATTGTCGCATATACGCTCCTGCGCTGCCAGACATCTACCCCGACCTTATAAGTCATAAAAAGCGCTATCGAAAGAATTGAAAACACCACCATAGCCACTAACAACTCTATCAGTGTCCATGCCGTCTTAGACCTGATTGTATTTTTCGATGTGTGCTTCATTTCATAAATCTCCTCTATCGGTCATAACGGTCGAAAGCCGAACATACTGGCTTCTCGTTTTAAGCTGCCAACGCACCGTGGCATCAATCTCGAGAGGATTGGTCGATCCACCATAGGCCACATTAACCGTCTCTTGCTCGAGCGTATTGTAACCGTTGTTAGCGGCCCACGTCCCCCAATCTTGGGAGGTAATGGAATTTAGCGAGGTATAAGAGCGGGTTCGCATTTCTTCCAGCACCGCATTCGCATGGCTTAAGGCTATCGTTTCCATTCTTGCGAAATCCGTCAGCAAAATGTTCTGGAGCACAAGCCCGACAATCGCAAGCAAAATAAACCCCACTACCCCGATTGCAATCACAGCCTCGATTAATGTGAACCCCGTTAGACAGCGTTTATTTCTACGTATGGGGCCGGTCGCATTTTGATTACAGTAATTTCTAATGCTTTTCCCCATACTACATTTTTGCTCATTGTCTAACGGGGCGAAACCCCGTAACCCTAATCTCATTATCCTCACCTCTTTTTCCTTATACGCCCCTTTGTCTCCATATACAACAAAAACGGCCTATCGAAAAATAGGCCGCAGGCTCCAAACACATTATTTATGTGTTGAAATTCGGCAACTGACTGCCCTGTCCGCCATATATTCCGGCGAATTTAGGCTCTGGAGCTTTGCCATGAACCACGTCGGGTTCACGGCCATGCACCCTACGCGGTGCATGGCGTCCTATCCTTTCGGATAGTTTGCTATTATCGTTTCAACAGATTACGCGCTTTATATTTCTATTTATACCCTCTTTATCCCTCCAACTATAAGCTTACCAGTAATTTAGGTTAAAAGCAAATCAAGGCCCGTAAAGCAAATGTGTTAGCCGGTTTGCCAGTGAGCCGGTTTGCCGGTTAACCCGTTAACTGGCTTACCCGCTAACTGGCTAACAATTAATTACTCGATAGGTTGGCCGGCAGAACTGGTATAGCGGATTACCCCTGTTTCATCGACATAATAGGCATTATTACCGGTAATGCCGGGCGTGACAGGAGTAGCTGTGCAGTTGTATTGGGTGGCATTGGTTAAGACGTAATTATAACTGTAGCCCTGGCAAGTGCCGCTGCCTAAACGGTTGTCAATATACGGCGGATTGGCGCTTGCAAGAGCCTGAAGGTTTGGCGGATAGGTCGGAGGGTTTTGATTCGCGCGATAAGTCTCAACTACCGTCCTAATTGTTCTGATGGCGGCTTTAGCCGCGCCCTCATTCGCATTTAAGCGGACGCGGAGAAGATATGGAATTGTAATAGCTACCAACAATCCGATAATGCCCATTACAATTATTAGCTCTACGATGGTAAATGATTTTCTATCGGCAATCATAAATGTATTGCGTCGTGCGCCTGCCTGCCCGCTTCGACGAAGCGACAGCGAGGCGGGCAAGGCAGGTATTGCGTATTGCGTTAAAAATATTTCTAAAGCTTTACGCAGTACGCAATACACAATACGCTGTATGTGTTTTTAAAAGGAAAACCCGGAGAATGAAGCGTAAATATCAGCACTTCTTTCCTCCGGGCTTTTCCAAACATTAACCCTCGATCGGGTTGCCAGCCGCGCTGGTGAAACGAATAACACCGCTCTGGTCAACAAAATATGTGTTGACGCCGGTTATATTCGCCGTGGTTGGTGCTGCGGTACAGGTATATCCGCCGGCTGCTGCGGCATAAGTGAACGTGTACCCCTGCTTTGTACCGCCCGCCAAATTAGCATCAATATAAGGTGGATTAGCGGCCGCCAATGCAGCTAAGTTTCCAGGGTAAGCCGGAGGATCCTGTACGGAGCGAAAACTTTCGCACGCCGTACTGATCGTCCTCAAACTTGCCTTTGCCGCCGCTTCGTTTGCGTTTACGCGGGCGCGAAGCAGGTTCGGAATAGCGATGGCTGCAAGCAGACCGATAATGGCAACAACGATCATAATTTCCACGAGGGTAAAACCCTTTCTCGATCTAATTGCTAACATGATTTTTCACCTCCTCCCGTTTTTTAACATTGTTCTTGCTTTAATAAAAGCAATTTCAGTGCCAACTTTTACCTAAAGTCAATCTCTACTCTATTCCCATGTTCTGCAAACACTTACGTTCTTCGAAAAAACCATGCTCTGCTTACCTTACCCCACTAGAGCAACTAAACCTTCACACTTTGTAACAACTTTTGCACATAGCATCTTTAACAGCTTAAACGGTTTACGTAAATATATCGTGAGTTTTATCGACAGAGGCGGGGATTACTTGAGGAAGTTTTTGGACTTCGTATTGCGTAGTGCGTATCGCGTATTGCGTTAAGTTTCTTAATGAGATTAGTAGTCATTCGCGAGATATGATCCGTCATCTCAAGTAGTTTTGTTTCCTTGCTTGGGGTTAAATACCCAAGTTCTTTTGCTATAGTAATTTGAGTCTCAAGTTCAGCGCTGCTTCCCAAAAGAATATACAAGAACTGTTTATATTCCTTGTTGTGATATCTCCTAAAACCTTCTGCCGCATTTGAAGGTATTGAAATTGCAGAACGGCGCATTTGGCTGGACAAACCATAAATTTCCTGTTTGGGAAATGTTTCTGTTATTTCATACACTTATTTCATACGCTTCTTTAACCACTTCAATGCCCTTTCTCCAAATTTATAAATCTCTATACGTCTTTATTCCCATTATCTTTCTTGCCTTTATCTTTTCTTTCGCAATACGCAATACACACGACGCACGACGGAACTATCACAGACCATACTTCTCGAGCTTATAATACAGCGCCCGGCGCGAAAGCTGGAGCTTTTTTGCCGCTTCTTGCTTATTCCACTTGGACTCCTCGAGGGCTTTAAGGATTAATTTCTTCTCGAGCTCCTCTGTCCCTTCCTTCAGAGTGCCTAAGGAAATGGCCGATGAACCCTTCTTGGGCCGATGTGCCTCAAGCAAACAACCCAAAGCTTTCTCAATCTCCCCGCGCCCCAATGAGGCCGAATCGGTAAGCATAATAACGCGCTCCACAATATTCTCAAGTTCCCTGACATTGCCGGGCCATGAATAATCCTTAAGGTAACGTATGCCTTCCTGCGTGAATTTTGGATCAATCTTAAGGCCGGCTTTTGAGGTATAAATTTTTCTGAAATGCTCAATTAGGAAGGGCACGTCTTCCGGACGTTCCCTTAAGGGCGGGAGATATATCGGAATAACGTTTAAGCGGTAGAAGAAATCCTCGCGGAACCGGTTGTTTCCAATCTCATCGATCAAATTCTTGCTTGTCGCGGCAATAATCCTGATATCAACCGGAATATCCTCAAGACCGCCGACGCGCTTTATCTCGCGCTCCTGAAGCACCCTGAGAAGCTTAACCTGGACACCCGGGCTCGTCTCGCCTACCTCATCAAGGAAGAAGGTACCGCCTTCGGCCAGCTCCATAAGACCTATTTTCGTCGCGACCGCTCCTGTGAAGGACCCCTTCTCGTGGCCAAAAAGCTCGCTCTCTAAAAGCTCATGGGGCATCGCGGCGCAGTTAATACTGACAAAAGGCTTGTCATGCCTCCTTGACTTGTAATGGATAGCGCGGGCAACAAGCTCCTTCCCTGTTCCGCTCTCACCCGTAATCAAAACCGTGCTCTCTTGTCTCGCGACCTTCTCTATAAGGTCAAAGACCTCCTGCATGGGTTTGCTCCCGCCGATGATATTATTCATCTCATAGCGCTTGCGCAGTTTCTCGCGCACCTTTTTATCCGGCGCCGTGAGCTTATGCTCATGAAGTGCCTTCTCAATCGCGTTCTCCAAGGCCTCAATACGGAAAGGTTTTAGGATATAATCAAGCGCCCCCCCGCGGATTGCCCTTACTGCGGTGTCGAGAGAACCATAGCCTGTAATCAAAATGACGTTTATCTCGGGATTGTAATTCTTGACGCGTTTAAGAAACTCTATGCCGTCCATCTCAGGCATGCGTATATCGGAAATCACGATAGGAGGTTCTTCCTTCGCAAGCTTATCGAGTGCCTCGAGAGGACTCGCGAAGGCAAAGGTCTCAAAACCCTTTTTATCTAACGCATCCTTTATGAGACGCCGCATAGGCGCCTCATCATCGATTATGAATACCTTCTTCTTTAAAGTCATTATTCACTCCATTTTTAAAGTAGCAAGTAGAGAGTGACGAGCAACGGGAAAATCAAACATCAAAGCGAAAAATGCAAAATTGAAATTTAAAATTCAAAACCAAAGCGTATGGTCTAGGATACAAAATTGCATGTTCTATTTCTGAGTTTTAAACTGTGATTTTGCACTTTACGCCTTAAATTTCTAGCTTTTCTCGCTACTCGCCTGCCTGCCGGTAGGCAGGCTACTTGCCACTCACTAGTCTCAATAAACCGGCAGACGCACAACAACCACCGTACCTTTGCCGGACTTGCTCTTAACTTCGAGCGTTCCTTCGTGCGCCAAGACAATCTTGTAGGCCGTGGCGAGCCCTACGCCGCCGCCCTGGACTTTACTCGAACGGAAAGGTATAAATAGTTTCCTCTGCATATCCTGGCTAATGCCGATACCCGTGTCCCGGAAACGGATTTCGGCTATCCCCCTTTTTTCTTCCGCCTCTATGTTTAAGGTGCCGCCTGAGGACATCGCCTGAAAGGCATTAACAATTATATTCATAAATACCTGTTTCAGTTTATCCCGATCCGCCATAATTTTAATCGATAAACTCTGATAATCCTTTTTAACCGTGACCTTCTCCTTAAACTTTACATCCTGCTCAAAAAGCAGCAGCACCTCATCGACAAGTTTCCCAAGCGAGAAACGCCGCAATTGCAGTTCGTCGACACGGGAATAATTCAGGATCTGGTTAAAAACCCTGCCCAAGCGCTCGGATTCCGAAACAATAGTCCGTACCGTCTCGCGCTGCTTTTCATCAAACTTATCCCTAAGTTCGCGCTCTAAAAGCTCAACCGCGCCGCTTATGAAACCGAGCGGGTTACGTATTTCGTGGGCAATACTCGTTACCGCCTCGCCGAGAAAAGATAGTTTCTCCTGTGTCTTAATACGCTCCTCCATCTCGCCCATCCTGAGAAGCAGGTTCCGGACAAGAAAACCCACAAGCACAAAAATGGTGACCTCGACATAAAATATGTAGCCCGGATAAAGCCAATTCTCGGGCCTCGCAAGTGACACGCTTTGCCAGCTTACCCATGGCTTAACGGGAATAAATTCAAACACCGTAACATACGCGACTGTAGCGCAAAGCAGCAGAAGGCTTGCCGCGATGGATATATAGAAACTCGCCTGGGGAGAAAGAATGATGCCCGCGGCGATAATAGTCAAAACATAGAGCATCGCAAAACCGCTTTCAGGGCCGCCGGTGAGACGGACAAGAAAAGTCTCCATAAGAAGATCAAGCACGATTTGGACAATGCCAAGCCAGACGAGGCCGCGACGGCGCGAAAGCCAGATTGCGTATATCAAGCTCAAGAAGCAAATCGAGAAAATAGAGCCGTAGAGGAGTTCACGGTCAAACTGCGTTGTCAAGATCGCGAGCGCAAGGAAGACGGTAGCGACTAAAAGACGGGCAAAAATCAGGCGCTTCAACTTAATCGCAAGGGTCAGGGAATAAGCGCGCATAGTTTTCTACTTAAGGGCCTGCGTTAAAGAAAAGATCGGCAGAAACATGCAGATAACGATGCCTCCGATGACAATTCCGAGAAACGCAATAACAAGCGGCTCAATCAGCGACGTCAGGCCGCTTATGGCGGTATCAACCTGATCGTCATAAAATTCGGCAATCTTTGAAAGCATCGCCTCAAGCTCTCCCGTCTCTTCGCCGACCGCAATCATACGCACCACCATAGGCGGAAATATCTTTTCCTTGGCGAGCGGCCCAGACAAGCTTTCACCCTCCTTCACAGATTCCCTAACACCCTCGACGAGACGCTCTATATATGTGTTGCCTGATGTCTTACCGACGATATCGAGCGCGGACAACACCGGGACACCGCTACGCGTAAGCGTCGCGAAGGTGCGCGCAAATTTTGAGATCGCGACCTTAAGGAGCAAAGTACCGAAAACGGGCAGCCTGAGTATGCCCTTGTCAAAACTGTACCGGCCGCCTTTCGTTGAAAGAAACACCCGCACGCAGACTATTATGATAACTAATACGATTACAACCGCGATGAACTGCTGCCTTAAGACATTGCTGATGTTAATCAGAACCTGAGTGGGCGCGGGCAATTTGGCGCCGAGCCCCGAGAAGATCTCGGCAAACTTAGGAATGACAAACGTCAACATACCAACGGTAATAATAAGCGCGAACAAGCTGACGACAACGGGATAAATCATTGCCGACTGCACCTTTTTCCTCAGGGCGTTTGACTTTTCAAGATAGGTAGCTAAACGATTAAGAATTTCATCGAGCTCTCCCGACTGCTCTCCGGCCCTGACCATATTAATGTAAAGGGATGAAAAAACGTTCTTATATCTCATTAGCGCCTCGGAGAAGCTTTTACCGCCTTCGACGTCATGTTTCATGCTATAGATTATCGATTGAAACTTGGCATTGTCCATCTGTTCCCCCAAAACATCCAACGCCTGCATCAGCGTAACACCTGCCCCTACCATAGTGGCGATCTGGCGCGAGAAAACGACAAGGTCATCTTGTGTAATACGCCTTTTCTTGCCAGTTCTGCGCCCCGCGAACAACGTCTTGTGATGGGATTCTTTCACGCGGACAATCGTATATCCCTTTGAGCGCAGAACGGAAATGAGATTTCCGACATCCGTCGCCTCTTGGACACCCTTTATATCCTTACCTTCTTGATCCTTAACTAAATATTCAAATTTCGGCATTTTAATCCTCCTGAATCAAGTTTTAAGTCATAAGTTTTAAGTTGAAACACTGCATGCAAAATCCCATTTCCTGCTTATAACTTACCACTTAAAACTTATAACTTTTTTACTGTTCTTCCTCCGATGTAATCCTCAATACCTCTTCCAGGGTAGTCGCTCCCATTTTAAAATCAGCAATGGCGTTCTCGAAAAGAGTTTTCATCCCTTTAGATCTTGCGACGCGCTCGATCTCATCGGATGGCCTGCGCGCGACAATCATTTTGCGGATCTCCTCGTCAACTTCAAGAATTTCCATCGTCGCCATCCTTCCGTAATATCCAGTACCGCGGCAGTTACTGCAACCCTTGCCGCGATAAGCAGTTACACCCTTTAGTACGCTTTTGTCAACTTTTAAACGTGCGATGACTTCATCCGGAATTTCGCAAGGCTCTTTACAATTTTCACAAATCCGACGGCACAGCCGCTGGGCACCGACCATAACCGTCGAAGACGCGATCAGAAAAGGTTCGACTCCCATATCAATGAGGCGCGTCACCGCGCCGCAGGCGCTGTTCGTGTGCAGGGTGCTGAAAACAAGATGGCCCGTAAGAGAAGCCTTGACGGCGATATCAGCAGTATCCCTGTCGCGAATCTCGCCCACCAGTATCACGTCGGGATTTTGCCTGAGTAGAGACCTGAGACCGGCCGCGAAAGTAAGCCCGATCTCGGAATTGACCTGCGTCTGGGAAATCCCTTCGATTTGATATTCAACCGGATCCTCGATTGTCATGACGTTACGGTCCGGAGTGTTGAGGATGCTGAGAACGGAATAAAGCGTGGTCGACTTTCCGCTCCCCGTCGGGCCGGTAATCAAAATCATGCCGTACGGCTTCTGTATAACCCGCTTAAAGGTCTCGAATGTCTCGGGTAGGAAACCGAGTTTTTGCAAGTCTACCTTGATCGAACCCTTATCCAAAATACGAAGGACGACCTTCTCGCCGAAGCTGGTCGGGAGAATTGATACGCGGAAATCGATTTCTCTCTTTTCAAGCCGTATCTTAAAACGCCCGTCCTGCGGAAGCCGTTTTTCCGCGATGTCAAGCTCGGAGAGAATCTTTATGCGGGCGACGATCGAGGGATGCATTTCGCGCGGCGGCCAGAAAACCTCTTGGCATATGCCATCAACGCGGTATCGGACGCGAAAGCGCTTTTCGTATATCTCGAAGTGAATATCGGAGGCGCGCTGGCGGATGGCCTGCTGAATTATGAGGCTCACCATTTTAATCATGGGCGCGTCCTCAACCCGCTCTAGCTTTTTCGCTCCTTTCTTTTCTTCTGCCGTACCTACGAGCTCGATATCCCAGTCCTCGCCCATTTCATCTATTATTTCATCGAGTTTCTTCCCCTCGCCGTAATTGGCGTCAAGAGCGGCCTGTATCTCCTTAGAGCCGGTTATCACAACGTTAACAAAGCAACCGGTAAGAAGCTTCAAATCATCGATCGCGAACAGGTTCAGCGGATCGCTCATCGCCACCGTAAGGACATTCCCGATCTTCGATATCGGGATCACTTCGTACCTGTAAGCGATCTTTTTCGGGATGAGGCCGACCACCTCGGGCTGAACCTGCATAAGTGCAAGGTGAAGTGTCGGGACACCCAGCGCCTCGCTTAATGACATGGTGAGATCGACTTCGTTTATCATCCCCTCTTGAACCAAAATCTTAGAGAGGCTACCGCCTACCTCCGCCTGTATCTTGATGGCCTTCGCAAGATTGGTCTCGGTAACAAGCTTATTATCAAGTAGTAGCTTCTTTAACTGATTCGAATTCATAAGATCAGCCCTTTGCGGGTTTTTCCTCCTCATCCGGCGCCGTAATACGCAGCACCTCATCCAAAGAGGTTTCGCCGCCTAAGGCCTTTTTAACGCCGCATTCCCTCAGGGAACGCATGCCGCTTTTTCTCGCGAGGCGCTTAAGTTCCTCCGCCGTTACGTTGCGCATAATCGCATCGCGGAGCGCGATATCCAAAACCAAAATTTCCTCTATCGCGGTGCGGCCCGAATATCCCGTGTTGCGACAATTGTCACAACCGACGGCTTTAAAAAAACCATCTCCCTTAGGTAAATCCTTGAGACCGATTTCCTTGAGCATAGACGCTTCCGGCTTAAACGGCTCCTTGCAGTTCGGACACAATCTCCTCACAAGCCTCTGAGATATAATCGCGAGAACCGAAGATGAAATGAGAAAAGGCTCGACTCCCATATTTATCATACGGGTAATCGAACCACAGGCGTCGTTCGTGTGGATTGTGCTCAGGACAAGGTGGCCCGTGAGTGCCGCCTTGATCGCTATATCGATTGTCTCAAAATCGCGTATCTCGCCGACCATTATAATGTCGGGGTCCTGCCTCAGGATTGAGCGGAGGCACGCCGCGAACGTAAGGCCTATGTTCTCTTTAATCGCTACCTGATTAACACCGTCAACCTGATACTCGACCGGATCTTCAACGGTTGTGATGTTCTTCTCCGGCGTATGGAGATAATTGAGTATCGCATAGAGTGTGCTCGTCTTACCGCAGCCCGTGGGGCCGGTCGCAAGAATCATGCCGTGGGGCTTATCGGCGCTGTGCTTAATCTTGACAAGATCGTCTTCGTAGTAGCCTATCTTATCGAGTTCGGATACCTGGGTCTGCTTATCAAGAAGCCGTAAGCTCACCTTCTCGCCGAAACTTACGGGTACGACGGAGACACGGAAATCCACATCGCGGTTCTGTACCCTTATCCTGAAGCGTCCGTCCTGCGGCAACCTTCGCTCGGCTATATCGAGCATGCTCATAACTTTTATACGCGAGATAATTGCCGGCGCCATCGACTTTGGCGGAGACTTGATCTCTTCAAGGAGACCGTCGACGCGCACCCGGCAACGCAGCGTATTCTCGGAAGGCTCCACGTAAAGGTCGCTTGCCCGCCGTTTAATCGCCTCCATAATGAGAAGGCTCGTCACTTTAATCACCGGCGTCTCCTGCGCGAGCCGCGCAAGATCGTCGACCTGGATCTCCGTATCCTTTTTTACGGTCTTCGCATCTTGAACTTCCTTCACTAATTCCTCAAAGTCCTCCTCTTTTTCAGGCTGTACCTCGCCCTTCACATATAGCTTTTCAATTGCCCTATCAATCGCCTCCGGCAACGCAAACGCAGCCTTCATCTCAAGATTGCATACCGCCCTGAGATCATCCAAGACAATAACATTAAGGGGATTAGAGGTAGCAACGGTAAGGGTACCGCCAAATAATACCAGAGGAACCAAACGGTGCTTTTCGGCAAATTTCTGCGGCACAAGGTCTAACACTTCCTTGTGGATTATGTATGTGTTGGGATCCACTACCGGAATATTGAAGTAACTGCCTATAAAACTCAACAAGGCTTGCGGGGTTATCCTCGCCGTCGAGAGAAGAAAATCGATGTAGCGGACACCGCGGTCGCTCCTCGAGCGCTTAGCCTCCTCGATATCCTTCTGTTTAAGAAGGCCCTTCTTGCCCATCTCAGCGAGTGCTTGATCGGTTAATAGCTCATCCGCCATAATCAACCCTCTTTTTTGTTCTGGCTGGCGCCTCCGGGCGAGAGGCGATACTCCCTATATATTGCCTTTTGGATTTCGGTCGCCATAGAGACGTAAACCTGAATGTGACAGTCGCTTACCTTGGCTGCCTCCTCTTTTGCCCTCTCGTTCGTTGGATCCGCCATAACAATCGTGAGGACATTATGAACCTTATCGACCGGAATCAGACAGTGTTTCAGGGCGATTTCAGCCGGAATGCATTTTACGGCAAAGGGATTCACCTTAAAATTCTGAATCGGCAGATAGGGACATCCGAATTGGGCGGCAAGGGCAACCACGACATCCTCCTCCCGGACAAACCCCATCCTTATCAAAATCTCCCCAATTAGACCGCCTTCCCGCTTTTGCGCTTCAAGCGCCTTCTGAAGTTTTTCTTCGGTCAAAGCGCCGTGTTCAATAAGAATTTCTCCGATACGCTTACGTTTGGATAGCTCTTCCATCTTTTTAACCTTTCTCCTCAATTTATCGACACTTATGCATACGGCTTTAAATTATATATTAATGTCATTATATACTAGAAAAGGAACCCTGTGGCTTAAAATCACGTAATGGACAAGCCATACAGCGCGGCGTCTTACGGCAATAAGTTTTACCCAACTGCACAATCTGGGCATGATAATCTTTAAAGAGTTCGACGCTACGGGGAAGGCTTTTCATAAACAAGTCCTGCATTTCGTCATACGAGGGGTTGCCTCTCGCAAGCTTATGTCTTATGAGAAAACGTTTGGTGTAGGCATCAATAACGAAAATAGGCTTGCCGCCGGCATAAAGGAGAATCGAATCCGCCGTCTCGGGGCCTACCCCGTGCACCGCTAAGAGGCGACGCCTGAGGCGATCGAGAGGGGCATGGAAGAGGCGATCGAGATTTCCCCGCGAAGACTCTTTAAGGAAATGAATAAAGGACTTAAGCCTTTTCGCCTTAACGTTGAAATAACCGGCGGGCCGAATCAGCTTAGCCAGACGGCGGTGAGAAATCTTATCGAAGCGCTTCAAATTTAACAACCCCTCGCGCCTCAAATTGGCAATTGCCTTTTCTACATTAGTCCACGCCGTATTTTGTGTTAGTATCGCCCCGACCATAACCTCAAAACGCGACGAGGCGGGCCACCAGCCCTGATGGCCGAATGCCTTGAGCAAAGCGGAGTAGATCCCAAGCAACTTGTCACGCCTGTCCATTGAGCGAAAACGTGTGAAGCCTTGTATAAAGAGGTCCCTCGGGAGTCAGGTCACTCTTAAAAAGCACGACCTCGGCAACCCGAAACTTTCTCTCGCATTTAAAACTGCCATAATCCCGAAGCAGAATATTACCGTCCTCGCCAAGCGGTGATTTTAGCCGGGCGAGAGTAAGGTGCGGCTTGAATTCCCTGTCTTCCGTAGGAACTTTGATTTTCTTAAGGCACTCATCCGTCAGTGCCTTAAGCTGTATTAGTTTCCCGGCTTCGCCGCCAAACCCGATCCAAAGGACGCGCGGATTCCTTAAACCCGGAAATCCGCCGAAACCTTCAAGCCAAAGTTCAAAAGCTCTTAATTTTTCCACGCCCGGTGCAAGGGCGTTCTTAATTTCCCCGATTTTCTCACCGGCTAAATATCCGAAGAACTGCAGCGTAAGATGAACGTCCTCGACCCTCACCCACTTGGCATCGATCTGCTTTGCCTTAAGCTCACTCACCACTTTGGAAAGCTCGGACTTATAAAATGAACCGAAAGGAACGGCCAAGAATGTTCGGATTTTCTCGGACATAGAATGTAGGGGCCGGTCACCGACCGGCCCGATAATACCTCAACGCAATAATTGCCGCCGGATAAGATCAAGTAAGGCCTGCGAGGCCTTCTGGCGGACAATCGAGCGTTCATTCGGAAATAAAAACTTTTTGGTTATAGTCTTAGCTTTTGTAGAAATGGCGATCCAAACCGTACCCACAGGTTTACGAGACGAGCCTCCCGTAGGGCCGGCGATGCCGGTAATGGCCGCGCCGATATCCGCGCCGAAGACGCGCCTTACGGAATTTGCCATTATCCCCGCAACAGTTTTCGAAACCGCCCCCTCGCGTCTAATAACCTCTCGAGGAACGCTGAGGATCCTCTCCTTGGACTTATTTGAGTAAGCCACAACACCACCTAAAAAGTAATCGCTTGCCTGAGGTATATCGGTAAACCGCTTCCCGACAAGTCCCCCTGTACAACTCTCCGCGACGGCAATAGTTTTGCGCTGCTTCCTGAGAGACCGGCCCACCGCTTCCTCAAGCGGGATATCCTCGCGCGAAAAAAGGAACGGCCCCAGGCGACTCTCTATCGCTTTCCCAAGACGCTTAAAACTTGAGAGTTGCCCTTTCTTCGCGGGAGCACGTAAAGAAACCCTAAAATGCACCTCTCCATACTTCGGATAAATACCGCAATCGAAACGCAGATCGCACGTATCGAAAACACTTTTCACTTTATCCAACAACTCAGTTTCGGAAAGACCCGCCACCTTAAATAAAAGCGACTTAGCGTAAGATTTTGCCATACCCAATTTCGCCAGCGCGGGCCGTACCTCCTCATCAAACATAGTCACGGCCTCCAGCGGAACGCCGGGAAGGGCTAATATATACCTCCCTCCTGTTTGCACGATAAAACCCGGAGCAAAACCGATGCGATTCCTGATTATTCTGGAAGCCTTTGGAATCCGCGCAACGCCGAGGCATGATGGAAGCAGTTTTCGATTGACCTTTTTAAAATAGCGCCTGATCCCGTCTTTAACATGAGGGAGATCCACAAGGGGAAGCGAAAGGAACGAGGCAACGGTCTCGCGCGTAATATCATCAAAAGTCGGACCGAGACCGCCGATAAGGATAACAACGCTTGCGCGCGATAAGGCCTGAAGCATAGCCTCTTTTATCGCCCGCTCCTCATCGCGCACCGTCGTATGATAGGACGGCGCGAGTCCCATACGAGTAAGACGCTCTGAAATTAAAGCGGCCGTCGAGTCACTTACTTCTCCGCGAAGCAGCTCCGATCCCAGCGCGATTATCTCTATAACTGAACTTTTCACTTTTTATCTCTGTCTCTTGCTAAGTCCCGAACCTAATGTGGTTCGGGACTTGCCTATCTGTGATCATCTGTGTAGCCCTGTCTGTGCCAATCTGTGATTCCTTAATGCCAAACGGGGCACACCAAATAAAGAACCTGCACCA
>JAQTRP010000041.1 GCA_028711765.1 Candidatus Omnitrophota bacterium
CGAGCTTAAACGCGCCGTTCTTAAAAGGCCCCAGTTCGTTATTCCTTGAGCGCGTGCCCTCCGGGAAAAATAACACCGACATACCCTTATCGATCCAGTTTCTCGCTTCGGTGAAACTCTTTTTTATACTGCCGTGCCGGCCCCTTTCAAGCTGGATATATTTTAATAGCCACATGCTCCATCCGAGGAAGGGTACCCTGAAAAGGTCGTCGCGGGCTACCCACTTGAACTGGCGGTGCAGTTTGTAGATTACGACGATATCTGCCATGCTCGCGTGGTTCGAGACGAGGACATAAGGTCTGTTTCTCTTGATATTTTTCGCGCCGTGGATATGCATCTTCCAGAATGGATTGGAGGCCACTATCGTATCCCCCCAGAGATAACCGATCGCGTGGCCGATCCTTACGTCGTGGTCGAGGAGGCCGAACAGCAGGCGGGATACGGCTATCGAGATTGTGGTGAGTACGGTGGCACCGGCGATGACAAACCACGTATATAAGGAAACCAACACTTTGAAAATCGGCGCTTTCATGGGCTAATGTCTAACATTTATAATCCAAAAAGTCAAGGGAGCGAAAAGGATTTATTTATCAAATTTTATCTGCTAAAATGCTAAAGTATTTTTGAAACCATCCATTAAATCGGAGGTGTAAGATGAACGCAAAAATATTATGCGGAATCGTGTTTCTTTGTTTCTTTCTCGCCCTCACAGTTTCGACTGTGTGCGCGCAGGACGCAGTCTCACCCGATGGCAAGGTCGGCGTGCGCTTAGGGGGTGACGGCGGCACGACACAGGTATACGGCATAGGATCCGGCGCCGTCTACGGGACGATCGGCGGGGGCACAGGCGCTGCCTTTTCTCCCGACAGCCAGTCGGTCACAATTATGAACGCCAAGATCGACAGTTTCGGCACGCGGTCTAATTACAAGATTTTTTGCAGACATTGATAGAAAGTCAGAAGTCAGAAGTCAAAAGTCAAAAGTAAAAAGTAAAAAGACAAGGGCTAAAGTTCACTTATGAGGGTTTTTATTACCATTGTCGCTGTTGTTCTTGTTCTCGCGGCGGGAGTATATGTCGCGAATCTTTTTCTACCACAGCTTGCGGCAGAGTTCGTCATTAATCAGGCCATAAAAGGCAGCCCGCTTATAAGAGGTGTTATCTTAAAGAAGGTTCATTTTGTATCGCTGGACGGACTTTCTTTTGAAGGCGTTGATGTATTTCCCAACTTTCCCGGCGCGAAAGCGGTTCATATTGATAACGTCGTAATTAAGAATTTGTGGAGCGGCTTTCTGAATAAGAAATGGGAGGGAGAATGCTCCGGCGGCGGGATTTCTTTTGCGGCGGTATTTTGCCGGAATAAAACAGCGGGTAGTAAATCTTTTAGGCTCGAAATTGTATCCCCGTGGTTTGATCTCAGACAGTTTGCGGACAGCTTCCTTAAGCCCGTAAATTCCGAGCTGCGGTCTATGGGGTATTCAGGCCGCAGCAAATTCTATTTTGTGCTTGATACCGATTTCGCTAATCCGCCGGCCGCGTGGCTTTCACTTGAGCTTGATAAGGCGGGCGTTACCTCCCCAAAATTTTCCATCTCCGCCTGTACAGGCAAATTTGCCGTTCCTTTTACTGTCAACTCGCTTAGCTTTGTAAGCTCTTTGGAGAAAGGGAGTATTTTCGCGGAAAAACTGTTGTGGCCGCCTTACAGCGCGGACAATGTATCAGCGGATGTTCGTTACGGTGATGATGTGTATGGTTTTTCCAACATTAAATTTTCCTGTTACAACGGTGCCTGCGAGGGCGAGGTCGAGTTGGTTCCGAAGGACGGGAAATGGATTCATCTCGGCAAGGGCGTAGTTAAGGGTGTGTCTCTCGAGTTTCTGGCGCACGATGTAGGCGGTCCCATGGAAGGTTCTCAGGGAATGATCGAGGGTGTTTTTAGCTGGAGGGGCGAGGGGGGCGAAGTCATTCGTGCGGAGGGGAATTTTATCTCGAGGAAGCCGGGCGGGAGGCTGCACGCGTCATTTTTGAGGCCGGTATTGGACTATGTGCCCGAGAATGAGGCGCGCGCGAAAGTGGAAGAGGCTCTTAAGCAGGGCGATCTTTTTTATTTTGTGGAGGGCTCGCTTGGTTTTGTGATGGATACTCAAAAGAACCGTTACGATATAAATCTTGACCTCATCGGCGATACGATAGAATTGAAATTGGATGTAAATATCCCGGTTAACGATGTAAAAGCGCTCTTTCGGGTTAAAGGGCTAATGGAGAAGAAGATCGCTGGTCAAATGAAGCCATAACTTAGCGTTTGGTGAATGACGCGCTCATTGAGGGAGGTGTATATGAAACGGAGCATTACCAATTTGTTGGTGGCTGTTATCGCGGTTGTATTTGTCATGGGTGTTTTGCCCGCTTGTAAGGTGGAGACAGTCGGGGATGCCAAGAGGCCGATTGTAATCGAAGCGCATATCACGCTCGATATCCGGGGGTTGGAAGGTACCGCGTCGAAGATCGAGGATATGGTCGGAGAGGGCGTGAGCAAGGACCTTCCTCTGCCGCCGCCGAAGGAGAAGATAACAAATCCGCTCGGGCCTTCCGAGGCGCACGCGGAGACAAGTTATGACCTTCGCTATCCCACGCCCGAAACCGAGCGCGCGCTCAATAACCGCCGCGCTCGCTTCAGGGATCTTGCCTATTATATGTCTCAAGGGTCGATCGGAGAGGGAATCGACGGTCATGTTGCTAAACTCGGCGGCGGGCCTGAGATTGATACGATTGTAAATGATGAGAACCGCGACCGCGAGGTAATCTATTCCGCTATTGTCGAGCAGAATAAACTGCCGGCGGATGCCATTAAAACTGTGCGGATGGTATTCGGCAAGGTGCAGAGCGACCGCGCTGTTAGTGGTACTTATATCCAGCAGGATAACGGTAAATGGGTTAAGAAATAATCGGGAGATTAAGATGATAAAGCGCAGTTTGATTCTGGCCGTGTCGCTTGTTCTTATTTTAGGTGGTGTTGCTTCTGCGGCGGACGATGATTCCGCCAGCTCCACCGAAGGTGTTATTGAAGGTGTTGTCTATCACGAAGAAGGCTCGTTTCTTGCCGACGCTAACGTGGTGCTCGATGAAGGTGTCCAACAGGTAAGGACGGGTCTCGATGGCCGTTTCCGGATGGAGGGTGTAACGCCCGGCGACCACCATCTGATGTGCTGGAGAGAAGGTTATTTTGATCTCGGTAAGGAAGCTACAGTTACGGTCGGCGGAACAACAACCGTCGATTTCCCGCTTCTTAAGCGCATAGCTCGTAAGTAAGGTGCCGGTATGGAGCCCCGCGGTTCCTTGACTTACGCTTTGCGGGGCGGAACCGCTCCGAAGCAATAACTCTGCTTTGCCAAGCAACTTTCCCTCCTACGCTCTTCGAGCTTCGGAGAGGCGCAGGCGTGCTTGGCTTCGCAGCAGTACCCTCCTTCGCATTCATCCACAGCTCGTTGCTTTCTGCGAAGGAGGGTAAAAAACAGCCCCGCCAAAAATCTTTGGCGGGGCTCTACTCCAAATATGGAAACCCTGTACCTAACGTGGTGCAGGGTGGAATTTTCCGCCTGGAGGTCCAAGCCGGGCACTACCTCTACTCCACAGACGCCGCGCACTTGAATCTTCAGGTTTTAACGAGCCCACCTTCGCGCACCAAACCTTAGACTCGGCAACTGGCTGCCATGTCCGCAGCACTTCGGCGGATTTAGGCCCTCTAGTTTTGCCATCCTTGTTGAGGGAGACAAGGAGTCCCGGTCTGCGGGAGCAACATCCTTTCGAATGTTTTGCCTTTAAAAGAACAGACACACAGTCTTCTCTTTTTTCCCTCTAATCTAACTATACCCTACGTTTTGGATTTTTTCAAGCCCGTGCGATATTTTGTTAGATATGTAAGCTGTTGCGTTGTAGGTACTTACGCATCTAAATTCATATACATATTAATATATATTTATAGGTACCAGGTACCGGATTCACGTGTTCGGTACCTGGTACACATTGCAAGCGCCGAATACAAATCCAATTTACAGGTACCTGGTACCGCATCCAAGCAGTACCAGGTACACATTGTAGGATTATGTGTTGATTTTTGAGGCGGGAATAGGGCATAATTGGAAATTAATAAATTAATGAAAGGAGCTTGGCTATGATTATAACCCACAATCACATGGTTGGACTTCCGGTAATTGATGTCGAAAACGGTTTCCGTTTGGGCGCCGTAGAGGATCTGATCGTTAACGTTTCCAAAAACGAAGTCGAAGGCGTTATCTTACGCGCCGGTACTTTCAAAAAAGGAAGTGTGATTCACCTCAAGAGCGTTCATAGCTTCGGCCTCGCGGCGCTTATGGTTAAAAAAGTATCAAGCGCGAAGCCGCTTCCCAATTCCGAAGAGCTGCTCAAGCGGCACGGAAAAGAAGGGTCTCTCGTCGGAAAGAAAATAATTACGCTTGAAGGCGAAGAACTGGGCGAGGTTGAGGATTTTAGCTTTAACGGTATTACAGGAGAAATCCTTTTCCTAAGCGTTTCCGGAGGAATTATCGACCGCGCGCTGCACGGCACCTCCATTTTGTGGCCTGATATTATCAAGTCAATCGGTCCCGATGCGGTGATCGTCAAAGAAGAGGCGTTTCAGGCCAAGAAGAAAAAGCCCACCGGAGGGCTCGACCGGATTGTGAAAGAAATCCGCTGCACTATAAAAGAATCAAGAGAAATGGCGGAGGAGACATCGAAACGCGTTGCGAAGCTTGAGGAAAAAGAAGAACGGAAAACAAGAAAACGCAAATGAGACTTATTGTCTACCGATTTTTTGTGATCAGTGTTTTTCTTTTGTGCGTAGGTTGTTTCTCGCCGCGACCGGTGTCTGCCGCGGAGACTTTGATCAAGCTGCCTCAACCTGAATATAAAGGGAAACTCTCGGTTGAGGAGGCCTTGTATCTCCGCTGCTCCGTCAGGAGTTATTCCGTAGACCCTCTCTCGCTTAAGGAAGCCGGCCAGATTTTGTGGGCAGCCTGCGGTGTGAACTTCGACGGTGTATCAGGCGCCACGCGGACGGCACCGTCGGCCGGCGCGACCTATTCAATCGAGCTTTATCTTGTAGCAGGCAATGTCGAAGGCCTTGAGCCCGGAGTTTATCGTTATCTTCGCGATCAGCACGCGCTCGAAGTCTTGCGCAAAGGAGACGTAAGAGGCCAGCTCAGCGAGGCGTCGAGGGGGCAGAAATGTGTTATGGAAGCCCCGGCAGTAATCGTTCTCATTTCCACTACTTCCCGCACAACTAACCGTTACGGCGAGCGCGGCATGCAATATATTTTTATCGACGCCGGCCACATCGGTGAAAACATCCACCTCGAGGCGGAATCACTCGGGCTCGGCACCGTCGCGGTAGGCGCCTTTTCTGAGGAGCGCGTAGCCGAAATCCTCGGTGTCACCGGTACGCCCGTCTACCTCATGCCCATCGGCAAGAAACGCTAAAATTCAGCTGTAGGCTATAAGCTGTAAGCTGTAAGTAAAACAAAAATCAAAGTGCAAAAAATGAAAATCCCGAAAAAATGATTTCAGAGAAAGACAATGGATTTAACAAAACTACATACGGATTTACGAATCTTGCTTATAGCTTAAAGCTTATAGCTTACAGCTGTTTACTACAGCTTGATTTTTCCGCTATTTACGTTATACTATCGCCCAATACGGTTAATATTCATAAGGACGTAAAGTTATGATAAAGCTCGACATAGGGCTGATTGGCTTAGGCACGGTCGGTGGCGGAGTCTATAGTTTACTGAAAAGGAAAAAGTCTATTCTCCGCGAAAGGAGCGGTGTGTCGCTTAACCTTGTTAAGGTTTGTGACCGTGATTCTGGCCGGAGGAGGGCGCTAAAGGTTTCCACCCGTCAGTTTACGCGGAACACAAAGGATATTTTTCAGGATGTCTCAATCGATGTTGTCATAGAGCTTATCGGCGGAATCCATCCTGCCAAAGAATACATAATCGAGGCCCTCAGGCGTGGCAAGAATGTCATTACCGCCAACAAGGCCCTTCTTGCCGAGTGCGGGACCGAGCTTTTCCGGACCGCGGCGGAGTGCAATAGGAAGATATTCTTTGAGGCAAGCGTCGGTGGCGCGGTACCGGTTATAAAAACCCTGCGCGAGAGCCTGATCGGCAACCGCGTCCTGTCCATCTCCGGTATCGTTAACGGCACGTCGAACTATATCCTTACGAAGATGAGCCAAGAGGGGCTTGATTTCGGCGAGGCACTTTCTTTGGCCAAAAAAATGGGTTATGCGGAGGCAAATCCCGCGCTGGATATCGAAGGGATAGACGCCGCTCACAAGCTGACGATACTCGCAATGCTCGCCTTCGGCGGCGAAGTACGCTTCAGAGATGTTTATCGTCAGGGGATTAACAATATTACCGCGAGCGATATCGCCTTCGCGCGCGAGTTTGGTTATGTGATTAAGCCGCTCGCTATAGCGAAGCGCACAGATGAGGGGATAGAGGCGCGCGTTCATCCCACGCTCTTGCCTGAGTACCATATCCTCGCTAAGGTGGACGGTTCGTTTAACGGTTTTCTTTTCCGCTCGGACGAAGCCGGCGAACAGCTTCTTTACGGGCGGGGCGCGGGTTCGTTGCCTACGGCGAGCGCCGTTGTAAGCGATCTTATCGATTGCGCCAATAAGAAAGATTCGCTAGTCCTGCTCAGAGAGAAACTCCGCGTTAAGCCTATCGGCACTCTAAGTTCGCGTTACTATTTGAGGTTTTCCGTGATTGATAAGCCGGGAGTCTTATCGGCAATTTCCGGGATCCTCGGCCGCCACAAGGTCAGTATTTCCGACGTCATCCAGATCGAGCGCCGCGAAGGCAACTTTGTGCCGCTCATTATGATTACCCACGAGGCAATGGAAGATAATGTAATGAAGGCGCTCGGCCTTATCGATCGCCTGCGGATTGTAGGACGCAGTCCGCAAGTTTTGAGAATTGGAGACTGAAAAGGCAGTTTTAAGTTTTAAGTTGTAAGTCATAAGTTAAAAAATTGAAAGAGCGCGCCGGAACTTAAAACTTATAACCTAAAACTTAAAACTGAATTTCACATGCGCAAAGTACCCGAGAGGAAAATAGGAGTGGTTGAGCGTTATCAGGAGTTTCTTCCTGTTACGGACAGGACCCCTATTATTTCCCTTAACGAGGGGAATACACCGCTTATTCTGGCGGAGGAACTGCCCAAGGTTTTGGGGCTTAAGTACGTCCGGATCTATTTTAAATTTGAGGGGCTTAATCCGACGGGCTCATTTAAAGACCGTGGGATGACACTTGCCGTATCGAAGGCCTTAGAGGAAGGCTCGCGGGCGATTATGTGCGCCTCGACCGGCAATACCTCGGCATCGGCGGCGGCTTACGCCTCGCGCTGCAAGGTGAAATGTTTTGTCCTTGTCCCGCACGGTAACATCGCCAAGGGCAAACTCCTTCAGGCCTACCGCTACGGCGCGCGCGTCCTTATGGTCCGCGGCAATTTTGACGACGCCCTGAATATCGTGAAGGAAATTACTTCGAAATATTCCATAACGCTTGTGAATTCACTCAACCCGTTCAGGATCGAAGGGCAGAAGACCGCCGCTTTTGAAATTTGCGACGATCTGGGAGACGCGCCGGACTATCATGTCATACCAGTCGGCAACGCCGGCAACATAACGGCGTACTGGCGTGGATATAAACAGTACAAAGAAGCGGGGAGATCGGAGACGCTTCCCAAGATGCTCGGGTTTCAGGCGGCAGGGGCCGCGCCGATCGTGAAAGGGCATCCGATTGAGAAGCCCGAGACTATCGCGACCGCGATTAAGATCGGAAACCCCGCGAGTTGGAAGGGCGCGATAGAGGCGCGGGATGAATCAGGCGGCCTGATCGACGCCGTGACCGACGAGGAAATCACCTGGGCGTACCGTTTTATAGCCGAGCACGAAGGGGTGTTCGCCGAGCCCGCTTCCGCCGCGGCAGTGGCAGGGGTGCGCAAGCTTGCCGAACGAGGTTATTTTGAGAAGGACACGGTTATTGTGTGCACGCTCACCGGCGCCGGCCTCAAAGATCCGGATTTCGCACTCAGCTTCGACGACAAGGCCGAGATAGTCGAGCCTGACGTTAAGTCGATAGTCCGCCTGATCGGAATCGAAAAGTGAAGCTCCACGGCTTTACACCCGTGGCTTTCTGGTGCGCGGGTAAATCCAAAATCCAAATTCCAATACCTTATACGTACCTGGTACCGCGTTCTGTTAATCCGGTACCAGGTATGTGAAGGTGCATTCACAGGTACTTATGAAACCAGCTCCAGGTACGTATAAGGGTTTTAAAGAAGGCAGGAGTTAAAGATGAAATATGTTGTTTTGGTTCCCGATGGTTTGGCCGATCACCCCTGCGAGGAGATTGAGGGAAAAACTCCCCTTGAGGCGAGCAAGACCCCAAACATGAATTTTTTCGCGAAGATGGGCCGCGTAGGCATGACGCGCAACGTCCCCCCGCGGATGGAACCGGCCTCCGATGTGGCGAATCTCTCGATATTCGGCTACGACCCCCGTAAATATTACACCGGCCGCGGACCGCTTGAGGCGGCAAATATGGGCGTCACCCTCGCGAAGAACGAGGTGGCCTTCCGGATGAATTTGGTCACGGAGTCGGAGGGAATCCTCGCCGACTACAGCGCGGGCCACATAAGCACGAAGGAAGCGCGCATCCTTGTCGAATATCTCGCGAAGAAGCTTTCGAGTGATTTTGTGAGATTTTATCCAGGCGTGGGCTACCGCCATCTCGCGGTCATAAAAGATTCCCACGGTTTCACCGCCTTATCGGCACGCTGTACACCGCCGCATGAAATTGTAGGCGAGCCGATCGAGAGGCATCTCCCAAAGGGGCCGGGAGACGAGCTCCTTAAGAAATTGATGTTTGACGCCCGCATGCTGCTGCAGGATCATGAGATCAACCGTGTGAGAATTGACCTCAAGGAGAATCCGGCGAATCTTGTGTGGTTCTGGGGGCAAGGCGTTACGCCGAACCTTGATTCTTTCGAGAAGCGCTACGGTCTTAAGGGTTCCGTTATCTCGGCTGTCGACCTTGTGAAGGGGATGGGCCGCCTGATCGGACTTGATGTGATAAATGTGCCGGGTGCCACGGGCTACGTCGATACCGATTACGAGGCTAAAGGACGTTATGCGGTTCAGTCGCTCGAGAATAAGGATTTTGTTTTTGTGCACGTTGAGGCGACCGACGAGGCATCGCATGAGGGCAAGATAAAGCTCAAGATGACGGCGATTGAGGATTTTGACCATTACGTGGTCGGCGCCATACGGAAATATTTTGAGAAAAACAGCGATACCCGCGTCCTGATCGTGCCGGATCACGCGACGCCCTGTAAGATGAGGGATCACGCGCGGGACCCAGTGCCTTTTATCATCTCTGGAAAAAATATTGTCCCCGATGAAATTGAGAAATATTCCGAGACCACGGCCAGATACTCAAAGCTGAAATTCAACGAAGGCCATAAGCTGATGGGCTTCTTTGTTTTTGGGAAATAGAAGAAAGCGTAAAGTTAGAAAGTCAAAGTGCAAAACCAAAGTTTAAAACGCAAAATTTAAGGCGCGCGTTAGAATGCAAGGCCGTTACTCCAGTTTTGAATTTTGAATTGTGGTTTTGCGCTTTAAGCTTTGAATTTTTCTGCTTGGTGACTAAGAGGTTTTAGGATGAGTTTGATAGTTCAAAAATACGGCGGTTCTTCGGTAGCAAATGTCGAGCGGATTAAAAATGTCGCTAAGCGCGTGGTCGAGGCGAAGCGCAAAGGGCACCAGCTCGTCGTCGTCGTCTCCGCCTTAGGGGACACGACCGACGAGTTGATTGCGCTGGCTGAAGGTGTTACAAAAGCCCCAAGTGAGCGCGAGATGGATATGCTTCTTTCGACCGGCGAGCAGATTTCTGTCGCTTTACTCGCGATGGCAATTCAGGAGCTCGGCGTCAAGGCCGTATCGCTTACAGGCTATCAGGTGGGCATTATGACCGACCGGTTTCATACGCGCGCCCGCATTATCGACATCAGCACAGACCGCGTGAAGCGAGCCCTTCGTGAAGGCAATGTGGTTATTGTGGCGGGTTTTCAGGGCAAGACGACCGCGGATGAGATTACGACACTCGGCCGCGGCGGCTCGGACCTTACGGCCGTTGCCCTTGCCAAGGTTCTCCGCGCGAAGGCCTGCGAAATATATACGGACGTGGACGGAATCTTCACGGCCGATCCCCGTATTGTGCCGGATGCCAGGAAGCTTGATACGATAAGCTATGAAGAGATTTTAGAGCTCGCTTCTTTGGGCGCGCAGGTGATGCAGTCGCGCTCTATCGAGGTGGGTAAGAAATTCGATATTCCTATTTACGTGCGGAGCAGTTTTAACACGAAGCCCGGAACGCTTATTACAAAGGAGACAAAGAAAATGGAAGAAGTTCTTGTGAGCGGAGTAGCCCTCAACGAAAACGAGGCAAAGGTGACCATTTTTGGCGTGCCCGACCGTCCCGGTGTTGCCGCGAAAATTTTCAAGATACTCGCGGACAACAATATCAACGTGGATATGATCATTCAGAATAAGACAGAGACGGCGAGGACCGATATTTCTTTCACGGTGATGAAAAAGGATCTCAGCCGCGCCCTGACAGTTGTCCAGCGGGCGGCGCGGGCGGTAGGGTCAAAGGAAGTTGATATCGACAGGCATATCGCCAAGGTGAGCATCGTGGGGGTCGGCATGCGTTCTCACTCAGGCGTTGCATCGGCGGTGTTCGGCGCCCTGGCAAAAGCAAAGGTCAATATCGAAATGATTTCTACCTCCGAGATTAAGATTTCGTGCGTTGTCGATGAAAAGAACGGCCGCAAGGCCGTTCGGGCGATACACAAGGCGTTTAAATTAGGGCGGAAAAAGGCAAGATGAAGAAAATATTATATTACGATACGACTTTAAGAGACGGGATGCAGATGGAGGGAATCAGCCTCTCTCTTGACGACAAGCTTAAGATTGCGCGCAGGCTTGATCGCTTCGGTATTCACTATGTCGAAGGCGGATGGCCGGGCTCCAATCCTAAGGACCTTAATTTTTTCAAGGCGCTGGCGAAAAGCCCTTTGAAGCAGTCGCGCCTCGTCGCGTTCGGTTCGACACGCCGCGCCCGCACCAAGGTTACCCAAGATGATAACGTCAAAGGGCTTCTGAACGCCAAGACCAAGGCAGTCGCGATATTCGGGAAGAGCTGGGATTTCCACGTGACAGAAGTGTTCGGCACATCGCTTAAGGAAAACCTCGCGATGATTCACGAGACGGTTCATTATTTAAAATCCCGCGGGCTTGAGGTCATTTATGACGCGGAGCACTTCTTCGACGGCTATTTCGCGAATCCGGACTACGCCCTAGAGACGATTAAGGAGGCAATCCGCGCCGGGGCCGATTGTGTCAGTCTCTGCGATACGAACGGAGGCATGACTTCCTTGAAAGTCAGGGAGGCCGTTAGGGCGGCTCGCGATGTGTCGGCGGTGCGGCTCGGAATACACTGCCACAATGACAGTGGCCTTGCCGTCGCGAATTCCGTCGCGGCAGTAGAGGAGGGATGCACCCTTGTCCAAGGGACGATGAACGGCTACGGTGAACGGTGCGGCAACGCGGACCTTATGTCCATAATGCCGGTGCTCCAGTTTAAGCTCGGGATGAAATCCTTCTCGGATGAGAAAATGAAAGAGCTTACGGAGCTCAGCCGTTACGCGGCCGAAATCTGCAATATGCCGTTTGAGGCCCGCCAGCCCTTTGTGGGCGAATCCGCTTTCGCGCATAAGGCGGGGGTCCATGTCAACGCGATGATTAAGAACGCGAAGACTTACGAGCATCTTGATCCTGCCCTTGTCGGCAACAAGCGCCGTTTTCTCATATCCGAGTTAAGCGGCAAGACAAACGTTCTTGCCAAGGCAAAGGAGCTCAACTTAAAACTCGATAAAGATTCGCCTCTTACGCACGAGATTTTGAAGAAAGTCAGAGATCTGGAAAACGAAGGATACCAATTTGAGGCTGCCGAGGCGTCTTTTGAGCTTCTTGTGAAGAGGATGATGGGCCGCCGCAAGAAGTTTTTCTCTCTCAAGGAATTTAAGGTGGTGGATGAGAAGGCGGAAAACAAGCAGATGGTTTCTGAGGCGACGGTTAAGCTCAATGTGAACGGTATCGAGGAACATACGGCGGCTTCAGGCGACGGCCCCGTCAACGCCCTCGACAACGCCTTAAGGAAAGCCCTTAAGAAATTTTATCCTGTGGTCGAGAAAATCCATCTTGTGGATTATAAAGTCAGGGTGATTAACTCCGAGGCCGGTACTGCCGCCAAGGTCCGCGTCTTCATCCAGTTCCGCGACGATAAGACAAGCTGGCAGACGGTAGGGGTGTCCGAGAATATTATCGACGCTAGCTGGCAGGCCCTTGTCGAGGCGATAGAATACAAGCTGTTAAAAGATAAGTAGCAGGCAGCGGGAAAGTCAAAACTTAAAGCGCAAATCGTAAAACCAAAGTTTGAAATTCAAAATCGGAGTAACAGTCTCGCATCTAATGTGTGTGCCTTAAATTTTACGTTTTAAACTGTGGCTTTGCGCTTTGATTTTATAACTTTACACTTTTTCGTTGCTCGCTGCTTCGGTTCAACCTATGCAAGAACTCTCCAAAACATATTCCCCTAAGGATATTGAAGGCAAGTGGTACGCCGCGTGGGAGAAGAATAAGCTTTTTACTCCCAAGCCTGAAGAGAACGCTAAGCCTTACACCATTGTTATCCCGCCGCCCAATGTCACAGGCATACTCCACATGGGGCATGCCCTAAATAACACCATTCAGGATATCCTCATCCGGTGGCACAGGATGAAGGGCGATATAAGCCTTTGGATCCCCGGCACCGACCACGCCGGCATCGCCACGCAGAATGTCGTTGAGAGAAGATTAGCGAAAGACGGCAAAAAGACGCGCGACGACCTCGGCCGCGAGCGATTTATTAAAGAAGTCTGGGCGTGGAAGGAGGAACACGGCTCCACTATCGTAAAACAGCTCCGCCGGCTAGGTGCCTCCTGCGACTGGACTCGCGAGCGCTTCACGATGGACTCGGGACTTTCGAACGCCGTCAGGGAGGCGTTTGTAAGGCTCTACGAGAAAGGCCTGATCTACCGCGGCAGTTACATCATAAACTGGTGCCCGCGCTGCAAGACCGCCTTAAGCGATGAGGAGGCCCCGCACAAAGACCTCGAAGGGATGCTCTACTACATCAAATATCCCATCAAGGGGAAGAAAGGCGAGCATGTCACGGTGGCTACGACGCGCCCCGAGACGATGCTGGGCGATACGGCGGTCGCGGTTAACCCTCACGACAAGCGGTACCGGTCGCTCCTTAAAGAAAAAGTTATACTCCCGCTTATCGAAAGAGAGCTTTCGGTTATCGAGGACGCCTGGGTCGATCCGGAATTCGGAAGCGGTGTCGTCAAGATTACGCCCGCCCACGATCCCAATGATTTCGAGATCGGAAAGCGTCACAAGCTCGCGGAGATCAATATCCTTACGCCCGACGGCCGCGTAAACGAAAACGGGAAACAGTACAAAGGGTTGGACCGTTTTGAGGCGCGCAAGAAAATAGTCGAGGATCTTAAGGAACAGGGCCTCCTCGTGAAGGTGGTCTCTCATCTCCACGCGGTGGGGCATTGCTACCGTTGTCATACGGTCGTGGAGCCTTATCTTTCGGAGCAGTGGTTTGTCAGGATGAAACCTTTGGCCGAGCCCGCCGTTAAGGCGGTGAAAGACGGGAGGCTTAAGTTTTATCCCGACCGTTGGACGAAAGTTTACCTTAACTGGATGGAAAACATCCGTGACTGGTGCATCTCGCGCCAGATATGGTGGGGGCATCAGATTCCGGTATGGTATTGTAAAAACTGCGGCGAGATAATCGTATCCCGCACAACTCCTTCGGAATGCAAAAAATGCGGCTCTAAAGCCCTGAAGCAGGATGAAGACGTGCTTGATACGTGGTTTTCCTCCTGGCTTTGGCCTTTCTCCACGCTCGGCTGGCCCGAGAAAACGGAGGATCTCGCTTATTTTTATCCGACCTCCGACCTTGTGACTGCGCCCGAGATTATTTTCTTCTGGGTCGCACGCATGATAATGGCGGGCTGCGAGTTTATGGGCGATATTCCTTTCCGCGCGGTTTATATCCACGGCACCGTCAGGACGGACACAGGCCAGAAGATGTCGAAGTCCTTGGGCAATATCATCGATCCCCTTGAGATAATCGACAAGATAGGCGCCGACGCCCTGCGCTTCAGCATTATTTTAATCACCGCGACGGGGCAGGATGTTTTTCTCTCACAGCAGAAGTTCGACCTCGGCCGCAATTTTACGAACAAGATCTGGAACGCAGCGCGGTTTTCGTTTACCCAGCTTGAGGGTTTTAAGGAAGGTTCTTGGGAGCTTGGCATGGATCCCTCGAAGCTTTCGCTTGTGAACCGCTGGATACTGGATCGGCTCTATCAGGCGGTGCGGGCGGTCGAGAAGTCCCTGGGGCAATACCGTTTCAACGAGGCGGCGAATGAAATTTACCGTTTTGTCTGGGGCAATTTCTGCGACTGGTATCTTGAGCTTATTAAGCCCGTTCTTTACGCCGAGGGAGATTCGAAGACAAAGACCGAGACAAAAAAAGTACTTTTCTTTGTTCTCGATAAAACGCTTAGACTGCTGCATCCCCTTATGCCTTTTATAACGGAGGAAATCTGGCAGCTCCTTGCCGGGTACACCGCCGAAAAACCGGAGGCTTCGATTTCACTCGCCACGTGGCCTTATCCCGAGGAGAATTTCCGCAACGAGTCTGCCGACACGACCGTGAGTTTTATTCAGCAGGCCGTCGCCGGAATCCGCGATTACCGCGCGGGACTGAATATTCCCCTCCAGAAGCTTCTCGGCGCGGTCTTGGTCGTTTCGGATGAGCCCGCGAGGAAGGAAATTAATTCGGCGCGGAATGACTTTATGCAGCTTGGGAGGCTGGAAAAACTCGAGGTCGTCCCTTCTTTCGCAAGGCCGCGAGAAGGACAGTGGGTGAGCCGTCCGCTTGTGGCCGGCAGCCTCAAGGGGGAGGTTTGGATCGATGTCGGAGGACTTGTCGATATAGAGGAGGCGCGCAAACGCCTTCGCGCGAAGATTCAGGAGAAACGTTCGATAAAAGAGATGGTCGAGAAGAAGCTCAAGAACCGGAGTTTCCTCGAAAACGCCCCTGCGGACGTTATAGAAGAAGACCGCGCGAAGCTTGAGAATATCGATTGGGAGCTTGACCGTCTGCTCGACCTTCACAACCAACTGTCCTAAAAATGGAAGATGACGAGCTTTTTGAATTTGAAAGCGAAGGGGGATACGGTGAGTTATTCCCCGATGAGGAGTTTAAGAGCTTCGAGTGCTCTCACTGCAGCCGCGTGATTAAAGGTGATGAGGAAGTGGAGTGGCTCGATAAAAAGCAGGGCATTTTCCGCTGTCCCGAGTGCGGCGAACAGCTCGAGCTTGAATAGGACAGGGGCGAGAGGCAAGGTAAACTATGAAAAGACCGTTTAGAGTTTTTGCGTTATTGTATCTTTTTATCTTTGTCGCGGGTATTGCTTACGCGGCCGAGGACTATAAAAAATTTGAGCCTTTAACCAAACTTACGGACGAGTTCTACGCGGGGCTTGCGGATATTATCGAGCGGAATGTGGATAATCCGAAGGTTTGTTTAAGCGAGGTGGAAAGCTATTATCAGGTCAATAAGGATAAGGTTGCGCAGATTCGCTCGGGGATGAAGGATTTTTTTAAAGAGATGTATGTCTTGGCGGAGAAAACCAAATCTATGTCGCTTGAGGAGCGTAAGGCCTTTACGAAAAGCGAAGAAGCGAAACTAAAGGAAATATCCGAGCCGTTGGCGACATCGGGAGGAGAAAGATACGTTAAGGCGATGGGGGAATTTTCGACTAAGTATCCGGAGTATGGGCTGGAGGTTGCGGCCAAGGCCGTGCAGCTTTTTCCTATACCTGATATGACGGAGGGTGAGAATAGTAAACCCAGTCGTTAGGGAATAGGGAATAGGGAATAGTCGTTAGGGAATAGTTGTTGGGGAATAGTGTATGATAGATACCAAAATACGTAAAATTATTAAAGAAGAGCTGCGCCGGGATATCGGACGGGGCGATATCACAACGCGTGTGCTTTTTCCGAAGGTACGGAAAATTTCTTTCGCAATCCGTGCATGTCAGGATGGCGTTGTGGCGGGGCTTCCCATCGCGCGCGAGGTTTTCAGCCTCTCCGGCCGTGTGTCGTTCCGTACTTTAAAGCGTGACGGCTCAAGGGTGAAAAAGGGTATGGTGGTCGCGAAAGGAGAGGGTGAGATCCACAGCGTTCTCGCCGCCGAGCGAACCGCGCTTAATTTTCTCTGCCACCTTTCAGGTATCGCCACGCTGACGAGAAAGTTTGTCGATAAAGCGAAGCCCTATCGCGTCAAAATATTGGACACCCGCAAAACAACTCCTTTACTGCGTTCACTTGAGAAATACGCTGTCCGCTCAGGCGGGGGAGTGAATCATCGTTTCGGGCTCGATAGCTTCATTCTGGTCAAGGATAATCATATAGCGGCGGTTAAATACGGTGAAAAAGACGCGTGTCACAAGAGGCTTATTCGCGCCGCGAAAAAGATAAAATTGGAGATAGAAGCGGATTCTTTGGCAAGGCTCAGGAAGGTGCTTGAAGTCCGCCCTCATATCGTTCTTCTCGATAACTTCTCTCTAAAAAACCTGCGCAAGGCAATACGCATCGTAAGGTCGCGCTCGCCTCGGCCGCAGATCGAGGTCTCGGGCGGTGTTACCCTTGAAAACGTGCGCCGCATTGCCTCATCGGGAGTTGAGCGCATATCAATCGGCGCCCTCACTCATTCTGCCCCCGCACTCGATTTCTCTTTAGAAGTCTCACCGTTATA
>JAQTRP010000042.1 GCA_028711765.1 Candidatus Omnitrophota bacterium
TTATATCCCGCGGATTTAAGGATTTTCACGCGTTCACCCTTAAAGAAGCTAAAGGCGGCGGGCCACGGAACGAAAGCACGGATCCTGTTACGGATTGCCCGGACCTCGTCTTCCCAGCGGATAAGGACGTCGTCTTTCTTCAGTTTGGGAGCGTAGGAAACCCGGGCCTCGTCTTGAGGTTTTAATGTGAAACTCCCGCGCTCTACAAGTTCGATGACTTCTCCGAGCTTATTACAGGCTACACCCACCAGCTTTTGGGATAAAGTCTCGGCGTCATCAGCTTCTTCAATCGGGAGTTTTTCCTGGAAAACGATACCGCCCGAGTCCACGCGTTCCTCCATTTTAATAAAACTGATTCCGCTCTCCTTTTCATCTTTAAGGAACTGCCAGGCTATCGGGGCCGCCCCGCGGTATTTGGGCAAAAGCGACGGATGAACATTTAACGGCATAAGCTTGGGGCAAGACAAAATAAAACCCGGAAGAATCTTTCCGTAAGAAGCGACCACAAATAAATCGGCGCCGAAAGATTTTATCTTTTCCCCTACCGGCGTTTCATCAAGCCTTGCGGGCGTCATACATTCAAGGCCGTGCGAGACGGCAAGCTCTTTTACCACAGTCGGCAGCAGCTTCTGCCCGCGCCTTTTTCTCTCATCCGGAGTTGTGACAACCAAAAGGTCGTGCCCTAAATTGATCAGGCACTCGAGAATAGGAACCGAAAACTCGGAGGAACCGAAAAAGACAATCTTCATCGGGCTCACTTACCTTGCCGGAAGGAATCTATCATCGACTGGCGCTCGCTGAATCCGGCACGGTCTAATATGAGGCGCCCGTCAAGGTGATCAAGCTCATGCTGTATGATGCGGGCAAACAGTCCCGAGACCGTCATCTTGACCGGTTTCATATTTCTGTCCCTTGCCCGAAAGGTCACTTTCTTTGCCCGTTTAATATTCCCCGCGGCGCCGGGCAGGCTGAGACATCCCTCATAATCCCTTTCTTCCCCTTCGACTGAGATGATTTCAGGATTAATAAAGACGTATTCACTACCCTTTTTCGTTTCCGGCGAGCATACTATGATCTTCTTGGAAATACCCACCTGCGGTGCGGCGAGGCCTACGCCTCTGGCGGCATACATAGTTTCAATCATATCCTCAATCAGTCTCTCCTCGACCTCGGTTATTTCCGTAACCTCTTTAGCGGTTTGGGCTAACACCGAGGCGGGATATACGCTTAATTTTAGGACAGCCATGCTTATCTCTTTTCTCTTAAGCCTTTGCCGTATTTTAGCATACGAACATCAAAATTCAACCTGTAACATAATTCGTACAGCGTACTGTGCCTTTGTGTACATGGTGCCGGTCCCATTAATCCGGCACCAGGAACTGGTTTCATAAGTACTTGCACACCTTTATGTACCTGGTACCGGTTCCGCGAATACGGTACCAGGTACATAAAGTTACCCCCAAAGGCATTTGCAGATACTTATGAAACCGCTGCCAGGTACACAAAGGCGCACTAAAGCACATGAATAGGATCGACATCCACTGCGATTTGCACGCCGTAGGTTTTTTTAAGTGCCGTGAGCGATTCGCGGATAACCGGATTTATCGACATTACATCGGACCCTTTTATCATTATGTGCCACCTATAGTAACCGCGCAGTTTGAAAAACGGAAGCGGGGCCGGCCCTATTATTTCCATTCCCTTCGCGATTCTCGATTCAAGTATTTCTTTGAGCGAGAGTGAGGTTCTGTAAACTTTTTTCTCGTCGCGGGCGCGCATTATTATATTAACAAAGTGGGAGAACGGCGGGTAGCCGAGTTCCTCTCGCTTGGCGATTTCCCTCTCGAAAAACGCAAGGTAATCATGTTCTTTCGCGCAAACGATACTGTGGTGATGGGGCGAAAAAGTCTGGATAATCACCTTGCCTTCTTTTTCTCCGCGGCCGGCACGGCCGGCAAACTGTGTTAAGAGCTGGAGTGTCCTTTCCCCCGAGCGAAAATCCGGTAGGGCGAGTGTCGTCTCGGCAAGGATGACACCCACAAGAGTCACGTGAGGAAAATCAAATCCCTTGGCAATCATCTGAGTGCCGATCAAGATGTCGGTCTTCCCTTCACGGAAGGCCTTGATTATGCGCTCGTGGCTTCCCTTTTGGCGGGTAACGTCCGTGTCAAGTCTCGCGATGCGTGCGGCGGGGAAAAACCGCGCCACTTCGCTTTCGATCTTCTCGGTACCCACTCCGGTATATTTAATGTGGTAGCTACCGCAGTCGGGGCATTGGACAGGCGGCTCTATGCGCTTATTACAGTAGTGGCAAACCGCTTGCCTCTCGGCCATGTGATAGGTCATCGCGATCTGGCAGGCGGGACAAGTCAGAATAAAGCCGCACGTGAGACAGCTTACCTGCCTCGAAAAGCCGCGCCTGTTTAAAAGTAACAGGACGTGGGATTTCTTCTCGAGGGCTTGTGTTATTCCATCGATTAGAGGCCTTGAAAATACGAGGTGTCTCTTTGCGCTTTCAATCTGTCTGCGCATATCGACAATTTCAACCTCGGGCAAAGGCCTCTCGGTAACACGTTTTGTGAGGATTATAAGGCGCTCGGCCTTTTTCTCGTTCGCGTACTGCATCGCCTCAAGAGACGGGGTCGCACTTCCCATAACGAGCACGGCCTGCGAAAGTTCCGCGCGGCGGCGGGCAACATCGCGGGCGTGGTAGCGCGGGACTTCGGTTTGCTTATACGACGGCTCCTGCTCCTCGTCAATTACGATAAGACCGACTGAGGCAAGCGGCGCGAAAAGGGCCGAGCGAGGGCCGAGAACTATGTTCCGCTTCCCCTTCCTTATGCGCTCCCACGCTAGGTAACGCTCTTTGTCGGTCAAGCGGCTGTGGATAATCTCGATATTGCCGCGAAAGTGCCGGTGAAAGAAATGTTCTATCTGTTCTGTCAGGGCGATTTCAGGCACAAGGCATATCGCGCTGCGGCCTAGACTTAAGGTCTCCTGAATGGCGCGGATGTAGATCTCCGTTTTTCCGCTTGCGGTCACCCCGTGTATCAGAAATTCCGCGAAACGCTTATCCCTAAGTGGTACTCTTATGCGTTCGAGCGCGGCCTGCTGCTCGTCGGTAAGTTTAAATAAGCGCGGCTTCGCTGTCTCTTCCTCTCGTTCAGTGGCCTCGGTTTCGCCCTGCGGTTTAACCTCGCGCTTCAGATAAGAAGGAACCATGTTGTCTACCGCTTCGCCCAGAGAGCATAAATAATAGCGGCTCATCCACTTCGCGAGTTCAAGCAACGGACGGTCTAATACGGGTTCTTTATCGAGTATTTTTGCCACGGGTTTTATAGCGCCATGCCCCGCCTCCTTAGAGAAACCGGTTATATAGCCGACAATTTCTTTTGAGCGGAACGGGACAAGCACACGCATCCCGCATTTGGCTTCGGCCATAAGTTTTAGATCGAGACTATAAGTGAAATAATCGTGGAGCGGTATAGGAAGGCTTACCTGAACGTAACCGGGGCTATTCTCGCTCATGGCTTGAGCCGATTAAGCTCGCTCTTAATTCGTTTCATATCTTCCCATACCTTGCGTTTTTCGTCCGGATTCCTGAGGAGGTACGCCGGGTGAAACGTGACCATGACGGGAATGCCGTGGTAGTCGTGGAAATTACCGCGCAACTGCGATACGGGTTTGCCTGTCTTTAAAAGTGTCTGTGCCGCGAAATTGCCCAAGGCGCAGATTACGCGTGGCTTTATAATCTCAAGCTGTTTCACAAGGTAGGGCTCGCAGTTCAGGATCTCATCCGGCAAGGGATTCCGGTTCTGGGGCGGCCTGCACTTTAAGACATTGCAGATAAATACCTGCTTGCGGCTTAAGCCTATGGATTCTATGATTTTAGTTAAGAGCTGCCCCGCGCGGCCCACAAACGGCAGGCCTTGTTGGTCTTCATCATAACCGGGGGCTTCGCCCACAAAACACAGTTTAGCTTCGGCATGCCCTGCGCCGAAGACGACGGAATGCCGCGTTTTTGCGAGCTCCTCGCAGCGGACACACTGCTCCACCTCGTTCTTCAACTCGATTAATCTCTCGCGGGGCGTCAGTCCCTTCGCTCCATCAGGCATTGGCTTCGGTGAGCCTTCAAGATGCGTGCGCCCTGCGGCGGGAATCTGTTTTACGCCCTCCTCTTCAAGGCGCTTTAGATACCCCTTTGTTTTTCGGGCGAGTTCTATTATTTTCTTTCCTGGGGTCATTAACTATGGAGTTCCTAAGACGAGCCTTACAACATCCCGGGAGGCGTTTGGTTTTGCTATGAGCCGTATCGATTCTTTTGTTGAATTTAAGATCTCTGGGGCCTCGATAATTTTCTTAACAAGCTCGACGGTTTCTTCCGGGTGATTTATCTCATAGGACGCGTTGCGGCGCTTCAGGAAATTCGCGTTGCGGGACTCCTGTCCCGGTATGGGGCAGGAGACGATCATAACCACGCCTTTTATCAGGCTCTCGCAGGTTGTAATGCCTCCCGGCTTCGCGATCATCACATCCGCGACGGACATAAGCTCTTCCATCGTGTTCACAAACCCGAGGACTTTCACATTTATCGCGAAGCTGCGCGAGCTCAAATCCTTGAAGAGCTCGCTGTTGTTGCCGCAGACGACAACACATTGGACTTTACCCCGGAAGCCCTCGAGCTTCTCTAATATATCAATCGTGGGGCCGATGCCGAAACTGCCGCTTGTCATTAGTATGGTAAAGACATTATCCAGAAGGCCGTATTTGTTGAGAACGAAATTTCGATCCAAGGGCTTAAGAAATTTACTCATTACCGGTATGCCGGTCACAAATATTGACGCGGGCGGCACTCCCCACGCCTCAATCTCTTCTTTTGTGCTTGGGGCCATAACGGCGTAGATATCCGTTCCGGCGTTCACCCAATAAGCGTGCAGGGAAAAATCGGTAACAACGGTAACCAGCTTCGAGCGGATCTTTCCTTTTAGCTTGAGATGCCCGAGCACTTCGGGTGAGAAGAAATGAGTGGAGCAAATAACATCGAACTGCTCCTTTATAACGTAGGCCCTGAGCCCAAAAGAGTGGAACCAGTTAAAGACATGGCGAAAGGGATTTAAAAACCTGCAGACGGGTTTCACATCGAGAAGGTCATAAAAGAACCCCCAGACCCAGGGAAGGTACTTCGCGAGATAGAAATAAATACTGCTATAGGAAGATTTAAAGAAAGGATTCGTAAGGTCAAGGGAATCGAGTACCGTTACATCCTCTTTTCTTAAGCCGCTGTTAAGAATGCCCTCAGAGACGGCCTCCGCCGCCTTCTTGTGTCCCAGCCCCGCGGACGCATAAAGAATAAGTATTTTCATTTTAGTATACCCCCTTGCGTACCTGGTACCGGATTAATGGGACCGGTACCAGGTACGCAAGGGCCTTTCTTATTTATTTGCTTGACCCTTTACTATAACCACCGCTTCACCGAGATTTTTCACGACATAGTCGGGATGGACGCCAGTTTCCTCGAGCCTTTTATTCTCCCGCTCGCCGTAACCCGTGAGGACAAGAATAGTCTTCAAGCCGAAATCCCGCCCTGCCTGAATATCGGAAAGTTTGTCTCCGATAAAAAAGGTGTTCGATTTATTAAAATTTATCTTCGCGGCAGCCTGATGGAAAAGCCCCGTCTTAGGTTTGCGACAATCGCAACCGGCCGATTTTCCGTGCAAGCAATATAAAACCGAATGTATCCGACTTCCGTAGAGTTTTATTTCGGCAAGCATTTTGGAGGTGATGTCATCAAGGGCCTCTTTCGTGTAGACGCCGTCCCCAATCCCCGCCTGATTCGAAACTATAATAATCTCGAAGCCGCTATCGGTTAGCTCTTTGAGCGCCTCTAGGACGCCAGGCATAAACGAGAACTCCCCCCAATGTTTTATGTAGTCGCCTATGAGGTCGTGATTGATAACGCCGTCCCGATCGATAAAGACAACCTTCTTTTTTGCCATTTTAACCACTCTGCTACGAAACATCGCATCTTTTCTTCGCGACGACGAGCCTTATATCAAAACTGTTGAGGTAGACGTTTAGTTTCCCAAAAGAAATATATTTTCCCGCGTAAAGCGCCTTCTCGATAAAAAAACCATAATCCTCGAGCAGCGTCCTTAAATCATCCGGCCTGAAATACCGCCGGCATGAGAACTTCTTAAAACCGCTCCAGTCTGAGCCCAGTAAATACCGCAGAGGGCTGTCCGGCGCCGGCGACGTAAAGAGCAGATAACCGTCTTTCTTGATAAGATGGTTGGCGTAAAACAGGTCCTCGCGAACGGAATCCGTACATTCGAGAAAATCCCACATCGTAAGGACATCGTATTCCGCGCGCGCGGTGCGGCAAAAATCCTTCAGGCTGCCTTTAAAAACCTTATGTCCTTTAGCCGGCGGGATGTCGCACGGCTCTATTCCCTCCGCGTCCCAGCCGTAAAGTTTCGCGATATCTAAAAAGAAACCGGCCCCGCATCCTATATCGAGTATCCTCTTTGCGGGCGTTCCGAGCGGCTCTATAAACTGGCGGAACCTGCTTGCGAAGGTAAGTTTAATATTGGCCTCATCCTTGAGGTAGCCTTTATATCCCGTGGCCGCCGATTGCGAAGGCCTGGGGTAAAACTTATCGTTAAGCCCCGCCTTATCCGAAACGGAACGGTTGTCAACAAAAATATAGCCGCATTCGCCGCAGGAAAAGACGTTTTGAAGATCGCGGTAGAGCAATTTCCTGCTAGAAGACATGCACCTCTCGCAGTTTTTATCTTCGCCCGGCTCCATCTTTACGCTCGGTTGCCTCCCAATACTTTATGTAAGTGAGAAACTGATAAAGGCTGTGGAAAGCGCACATTATAAAACCCATATGCCCCTCGCGCCATCCTCCTCTTTGGAAATAATATTTCAGGAAACGGTGGAAGGCCTTCCGCAGCGTCTTCGCCAATGTAACCTTCCGGCCGTCCTCGATCCACTTCTCGGCCTCGAGCGTGGTCTCCCTGTTCATCTTGCGGATAAGCTCCGAAAAATCCTTCCAGGGATAATGGAGGACGTCGTTTTTTAAAAGGGGACCTGTTTCTCCCTCCAAAAAGGCGCGCGGATGGATACAGGCCTCTTCATAGCGAAAGCGGTCACGCAGAAAAAGCCTGAGGCGCGGCGCGGGGTAATAGCCCGCCCCCTTAAGCCACTTATCGCCCACGTATGTGCGGATATTTAAGGCGTAGGCGGCGAACTTATTGCCGTCCTCCCCAAGAGTTTTCCTGGTCTCGTCCGCCAGCTCGGGTGTCACGCGCTAATCCGCGTCGATACTGATCACCCAGTCGTTCGAGGCCTTGGAGTAAGCGTAATTCCGGTGGCGGCCCTCGATATCCATGCGGCGTTTGAAAACTTTGGCGCCGAATGTTTCCGCGATCTTGAGCGTACCGTCCGTGCTTTCATCGTCGAGCAAAACGATTTCGTCGGTCCACTTAAGGCTCGTAAGGCAATCTCTTATATTTCTCTCTTCGTTCTTGACAAGAACAACGGCCGAAATTTTAGGTTCGTTCACAGGACCTCCGTGTATTTAGCTTTCAGCTTAAAGTTTTTGAATTTTCTTTTGCTGACGGCTGAGGACTGATGGCCGAAAGCCGCATTACCGCCACTGCCAAGCCGCACATAAACCAAAATAGGTACAAAGTCGGTTTGTTATGCAAAATCGTATCGGCACAAGCGTAAGCGAGAAAACCAAAAAGGCCCGAGGCAAGCCAAAACAAAAGCACGCGTTTTGGCTCGCTTACAGGACACCTCAGCGATTTTATAAATGAAAGAAAAAGCCGCGCTATGAAAAACAAAAATATCCCGAGCGTCACAAGGCCTGTCTCTGCCGCCATCTGCAGGTAACCGTTGTGGGCGTAATATCCCCTGACACGGTAGCTTTGGTGCTTGTCATACTTTTTGTGGGAAATGCTATAGGTGTTGATGCCTATGCCGAATAAAGGACGCGCGGCGATCACATCGAGGGCACGCTGCCATAAGACGAAACGCTCCACCACCGACTGCTCCTTGTTTTCTATATCCAAATGAATCAATACCGAGCGCGGCATGAGAAGGACTGCCGTAAGCGATGCCGCGACGACAAGAAAAATTATTATTTTGCGGCCGCTGATAACGCCGAAGAAAAGAATCGCAAGGGCTGACGCAATCCATGCCCCCCTTGAATGCGTGTGGTAAAGGCACACTAAACTCAACACGAGAAGAATAAGGCCGAGAACGCGTTCCGTTTTTTTCAGGCTTTTAGTTAAGGCAATGCTTATAAAAAGAGGGATGTAAAAAAGAATAAACGCAGCGAATATACCGAAATTCTTAAGAGAGGAACCTATTCGTATGTGCACAGACGAAAAGTCAATCGGCGCACGGCGAATGAGATCAAAACCGTAGTGGTATTGCCACACACCGTCGAGAAGGACGATAAGCCATCCGGCTATAATTAACTTAACGAGCCGCGCGATCCCTTCTTCGGTCCTGAACGTGTCCACGACCATGAAAAATATAAGGAGGTGCCGGAGAAGTTTCAGCATACCCCTCATGCTTTCAAAAAGATTCTCTGAGCCGAATAGCGAAAAAGACGAGCTGACTAAAAAAGCGAGTAGGATCAGACTGTAGCCCGTCTCCCTAAACCAGGGCTCCCCCAAAATAATCTTTCTTGCCGCCCAAAGAACTATAGAAAGTATAAGCAGGCATTCGGCAACGGCTTTCGAGAGCGGGACGCTTATAATAAAAGCTGTAAGGGCAAATTCGTGCGCCTTTGGTATAAAGGTTTTGATTTTTTCGATCCAAAATTTCATTTGTTTTTTGTCTTTCTCTCTACCCTCTCCCACCCTCCGTAGCCCGCTTCACAGGTCCGCCCCACATAGGCAAAGGAGGGCTAATACGCGTTACGGAACGCGAAAAAAGTAAGAAACAAAATTTTTATATCGAAAGCAATCGACCAGCTCTCCATATAGTAGATGTCGTATTTAATCCTCTCGGCAAGAGAGGTGTCGCCGCGAAGGCCGTTGACTTGTGCCCATCCCGTTATCCCGGACTTTATCTTATGGCGCGACATATAGCGCGGAATCTCGCCCTTGAATTTCTCGACAAAGTGCGGGCGCTCGGGCCTTGGGCCGACAAGGCTCATATCGCCGACGAGAACGTTCCACAACTGAGGCACCTCATCCAAATTGAGCCTGCGGAGAACCCTCCCGAGCCTTGTGCAGCGATCGTCGTTTTCTTTCGCCCAAACAGGGCCGGTACGTTTTTCCGCGTCGGGCCTCATTGTGCGAAACTTAATCAGCCTGAACTTATGGTCGTCGCGCCCAACGCGCTCCTGGGTGAAGAATACGGGACCGCCGTCCTCAAGCCAAATCGCAACCGCTATGGGCAGTATAAGCGGAAGTGAGATGATAATCGCGAAAGAGGAAATAATCGTGTCCATAACCCTTTTAATAAGGCGGTTCCAGGCGCGCTCAAGCGGAAGCTCCCTCAGGCCTATGAACGGGACATTTCCAAGGTAACTCACACCGACACATCTTGTGACCATTCCGTATAAGTCTCCGATAACCTTGAAGTCGGCAAGGTGGCTCTCCGCGACGAGCATAAGCTCCTCCACCTGTTTCCGGTCGAGATGAGGTATCGTAACCACCACGTCATCGATGTCCTTTTCCTTAAGTACCCGCTCGTAATCGCGGAGTGTTCCGAGTATAGGCGCGCCCAAAAGGTGCGATCCTCTTTTTATGGGCGTTTCCGACAGAATGCCTTCGACTATAACTTCGCGGCGCGCGTTTTTGCGTGTGTTTTCGATTATGTACCGGCTCTCACGATTGATACCCAGAAGAAGCATCTTTATCCTCTCCCCCATCCTTTTAAGGCGGTGCCTCTCAACACGGTCAAGAATACACCTAAAGACATTCACGATTACTATGACGATACCGAGGCCGATGCCGACAACCAAGCGCGAATAATCAAACTCCTCGCGCCTGAAGATAAACGTCATCGCCATCAAGATAAGCGTCGCGACGACAGTTGCTTTGACAACCCGCAATACAATGTCAAACCTGCGCTTTGTGACAAAATCGGCATAAAGTTGATAAGAGCGGAAGGTCAATAAGAAGATAGGTACCACAAAAATCATCGCCTTTAGATAGGCCGCGAGCGAGGGCACGTCCATAACTCTAAACAAGAGGCCGGAGAAACGGAACCAATACGCCAAGAGGAAGGCTAAGGCTACACCAAGGGCGTCAGAAATTATCAGAGCGGTTATAAAAAAATAACCTCTTTTTTGTTTTGCCATGTCGGTTTCCTAAACACTCCGTATTGCGTCGTGCGTATAGCGTTCAACATTTAAAAGGCAATACTATATATTATGTTTTGTTTTCGCGCAATACACATCACGCAATACGCAATACCAAATTTTAAGCCCTGAGCTTCACCCACCGGCGGTAAGATTCAAGGACATATGAACGAATCCTATTCTTAAACACCTCTTTGTCAAACATCAGCGCGTGACGCCTGATTACGCCGGGATGCCATTTTATCTTTTCGAACCTCTTCACGGCCTCAATAAGACTAGATACGCTCTGAGGCTCAAAATAGACACCGGTCGAGTAACCGGCTTCCCTCTCTCTTGAGATATCAACAACGGTGTCGCAACTGCCGCCGCGGCCGTAAGCGATCACAGGCCGGCCGGATGACTGCGCTTCAAGAGATACGATTCCGAAATCCTCTCTCATGGGAACTATCATAGCACGGCAGTGACTGTAGTACTGTCTTAATACGGCATCTCTTGCGGCCCCTGCAAACCTTACAGTCGGCCCTGCCATTGCCTTTAAAGTTTTCTCAAGAGGCCCCTCCCCCACAATGAGAAGCGGCCGTTTAAGCTCATTGAAAGCCTTTATTGCGAGATCTATTCTTTTATAAGGGACGAGGGCTGATACAACAAGATAATAATCATCCGTCTTGTCGGCTATGCGAAAATGCCTGAGATTAACGGGCGGAAATATGGCTGCGGCATCACGCCTGTAATATTTTCTAATGCGCTTTTTAATTTCCGATGAATTTCCTATAAAATGGTCGACGCCCTTTGAGCTTGCAAAATCCCACCGCCTTAAAAATCCAAGCAGCCATAGAGCCGTATTTTTGTACCACTTGCCTTCAAGGTATTCCTCATGAAATCCCCAGGCGTAACGCATTGGGGCGTTGCAATAGCAAATATGCAACGTTCCCTTCTCGATGCGGATGCCCTTCGCGGCACAATGGCTGATTGAAATTACAACGTCAAAACCCTTCGGTTTTAAAGTCCGGATAGCGAAAGGAAAGATAGGCAAAAGGAAACGGTAATAAAACCTGATAAAAGGAAAATATTGGAGAAAACTCGCGTGGATTTTCTTCTTCCTGAGCCGGCTCGAGAGGGCCCTGCGGCGGTAAAAAAGTGTATAAATCGGTGAATCGGGATAGACCTCGGTCATTGCCTCCAGGACCCGTTCCCCGCCCCTCATTGTAATCAGCCAATCATGTACCAGCGCGACTTTCATCTGCTGCCCCCCCCTAAACCTCTCCTAATAGTTTTTCGTAAAGCCTTACCGTCTCTCGCGCCATATCCTCCCACGAGAAATGTTTAATACGCTCGAAACCCTTCTCGCGCAAGCTTTGTCTGAGCGTATTGTCGTCAAGCAAAACCAAAAGTTTCTCTTTTAATTCGTCTTTAGATTTAGGGTCAAAAAGACACGCGGCGTCTCCCGCCACCTCCGGAATAGAACTTGTGTCGGCAGCTAAAACCGCCAGGCCGCACGCGAACGCCTCCAATACCGTAAGGCCGAAACCTTCGTAAAGAGACGGCATGACAAAAACCTTCGCCAAATTATAGATAAAAGGCAAATCCTCTTCGCGGACATAATTGATATGAATCACATGCTCATCCAGGTCGGAACCGGCGGCCGATTGAATGAGTTTCCATGTCTCGGGATCTTTCCTCCCGACTATGACAAGTTTCTCCTTGATTCGTCCGCTGCGCCTTAGACTGCAGACGGTCTCCACAAGCAGCTCCACATTTTTGTGCGGCTTAACGAGCCCCACATATAAGATAAAACTCTCCGGCAGCTTAAAGTACCGCCTTAGCGCTTCGAGTTCGGTCCTGTCGCTAACTACCCTAAAAATTTTGCCGACGCCCTCTTTGATTACATGGATCCTATCTTCCGGATACCGGAAGTTAGATAAAATGTCTTTTTTTGTATTCTCGGAGACGGCGATAACCTGATCGGCGCAGCGGAAACACTCGCGGAACATAAACTCCGAATACAAACGCTTCAGGCCGGTAAATAAAGTCCTCCTGAAGAGGTAATGCGTAAGATCGTGTATCGTAACGATCAGTTTACCGCGGAAACCGAGAGGGATATTATAATGGGGCGAGTGCCAAAGCCCGACC
The DNA here is from genome assembly GCA_028711765.1 of Candidatus Omnitrophota bacterium. Classification (GTDB taxonomy): domain Bacteria; phylum Omnitrophota; class Omnitrophia; order Omnitrophales; family JAQTRP01; genus JAQTRP01. The sequence continues at coordinate 12,458 of JAQTRP010000042.1, forward strand.
ATGTTTGGTTTTAGGAGCGAATCAAATTGCTCCCGCACAGAGTAAATTCTCGGATTGAACGGCTCGACCTTGAAAGAGTCCCCGAAAAAAAACCCGATCGCCTTCCCATCGCCAAAAAGCTTAAGCCTATCCCTCGGCATGAGCCTTCCCTCGGCAATCGAGCCGAGGAGGTTCCTTAAATAAACCCCTATGCCCGAATGCGAAATCATCCGCGCGTCAATTCCGATCATATTCTTGGACATTTGATTAAAATACTCCGGCTACTTTATGTACCTGGTACCGATTCAATTAATCCGGTACCGGATACATAAAGGGTGGGCAAAACCAGACTGTCAGAAAATTTATAGCGACGTCTTTTTCCCGCACAGCAGACGGTAAAAATCCTTCTTATTATCCAGGAAAAAATCCCGCGGCGGCCTGCCTATTTTCGTACCCTCGTCCCTCCTCACCTTAAGCTCGATCATTGTCGGACCGGGCAAGCTAAGCGCTTTCCGTATAGAGCGGACGAGGCCGGCCTTATTCCTCACGGACACCGCGCGGCGGTAACCGCATGAGCGGGCGATCTTTGCGAAATTGAGCCTTTCGGAGACACACGGTTGCCCGCCGGTTGAATCGTAAGCCGCGTTATTGAACACCACGTGAACGTAATTTTCCGGCAGATAGTGCCCGACGATACCGAGTGTGCCCATACGCATAAGTGTAGCGCCATCACCGTCGAGAATAATCACTTTTCGCTTTTTCTTAGTCCAGGCAATGCCAAAACCAAGCCCCGCGGCGCTTCCCATCGAGCCTACCATGTAAAAAATATTCCCGTGGGACATTCCTGTGTGTTCACGCTCAAAATAAAGATTCCGGGAGATTTTACCCGTTGTCGCGACAATAATATCATTCGCCTCAGCCTCTTCAATTAAGCACCGTATCGCCTCTTGAGCTGCCATGCCGCGCGGGTTATGAGTCCGCGCGCTTCGCTGTGGCTGGTCAAACACGCCCTTTATAAAAATGAGCGCATACGGTGTCTGATGCCTTTTAAGATGCGTGCGGGCACGCCTAAGTTCCGAACCGAGCTTCGATTTGTTTCCGGAAACAATCCGGTATGGAATATCCAACAGTTTCAGAAGCCCGAGCGTGATTTTTCCCATCTTCCAGTGTTGCGGCTCATCATCTTTGCCGGGTTCTCCACGCCACGATATAAGTAACAGCATAGGTATGCGGTAAAGTTCCTTCGCGGTAAGCGAACTTAGCGGATTGACGCAGTTTCCAAGGCCGGAATTCTGCATATAGACGACGGGAAACTCGCGCGTAGCGAGATGGTATCCCGAAGCGATTGCAACCGCCTCCCCCTCCTGTGTCGCTAGTATATGGGTTACGCCGCTTGGGCGGGCATTCAAACTAGAGAGCATACCCTTGAAGATACTGCAGGGAACGCCGGTAAAAAAACGGAATCCGTTCTTGGCCAATACTGTAAGAAATTCGTGAGCGTTTATCATAGATTGATTACCCGAATTATCTGTCACACCACTTTCGAGGCGCGTTTATAATCCTCGAAGGTCTGTATCTCCATCCAGCCGCTCGTCACCTCAAGGAGATTGATCTTCGCACCCTGTTCGACTAATTCCTGGATAAGATCGGTGAACGAGGCGCGTTCAATGTCGGCGGCCTCATGAAAGCGCTTTGAGCGGTACTGTTCCATCGCCGCACGGCAGGTATCCTTAAATAATTTAATGCCCTTCGCTGAAAAAAGGCTCACGCCGATATATTCAAAGTCGGCCTCTTTCTCGGAAATCCCCTTGCCGACCCTTTTGAGATGATTTTTCTTTTTAGTATCGAGGGACCGGAAACCGTCGGCGGGATGAGTTTCGGCAGCCACGAGGTCGAGCTTTTTGTTGCGCATCTTCGTCTTCTTGAACGACGAATCCACGACGAGCACTATGTCATCGTCGCACTTAAGCAGCCTGTCCGCCAGGTTATGGTCGAACAAAATATCAACGTAAGAGACGATGACCTTTCCCTTAAGCGCCTCCTCGGCGGTCATGAGAGAGTGCAGGATGTGTTTCGAGGCGTAATCACGGTTTACGATTTTCTTAATGCCGTCGACGCGGATCTTGTCTTCCTGATAACCGGCCACCACATAAATATCGCTAACCCCGACGCTCCGCAATGTGGCTACATTGCGCTCAAGGAGCGATTTGCCGTTTATATCCAGCATAGCAAGAGGCGCGTCACGCAAAAGAGAAACAAGCGAGCTCTCGTTTTTGTTGTAGCCTGCCGCGAGAATAACGGCCCTGACATCATGGCTCGCGGTATGGAGAAACTTCTTCTCGTCTTCTTTCATACGGTACATTCCCTGAAGCTCAAAGACTTCTTCCATGGTGGCAATCTTTCCATCAAGCCCCGCGATGCCGTGTTTATGTATTTGAGCAAGGGTGGAATCCATTGCCTTGATGGCGGCGCGGATTCCCTGATTGGCATAAATGACCACCTTGACGCCCAGCTGCTTCATCTTATCTTCGGTAAGCGCCGGATACTTGGTAGGAATGATAATTACCGGCGCACGGCGGTGCCATTTCTCCACAAAGCTTATTATCTCATCCGGTGTCTTCGCCTTGGAATGTATCAGAATGGCATCCGCGCCCGCTGTGACATACGCCTCGGCTCTCTTTAAGGCTTCCTCTTCGCCCCAGCCCGCGATCAGGGCCTCTACCCGTGCAATCACCATAAAACTGCGGCTTTGCTGAGCGTTCTTCGCCGCCATGATTTTGCCGACGAACTCGTGGACCGGGGCAAGCTCCTGGCGGCCGTCGATAAAACTGTTGACCTTTGGAAACTTCTTGTCCTCGATACAAACAGCGGCAATACCGGCGGCTTCGTAACGCTTTACCATGTGAATCACGTTGTTTGAGTTGCCGTATCCCGTGTCACAATCGGCTATAACCGGCAGCGAAGTTGCGTCATTGATGACTTCGGCGGCGTCAAGGTGCTGAGTCATAGTCAGAATATTTGCATCGGGAACCGCGTGCGATGTGGCAATCTCGAAGCCGCTCGCCCACACCGCGTCGAAACCGTTCCGCTCGATGAGTTTAGCGCCAAGTCCGTCGTGCGCGCCGACGACCCTGATGAGGTCCTTCTCGGCGAAAAGTTTCCTAAGTTTTTCTGCCTTGGTCTCGCCTGTTTTTACTTCCATAATATAGCTCCTCTCGAAATTTTCCTTATACTATAGCATCGGGATTCTGCCAACAGCAAGGATCCCCTTCGAAAAAGGCCTCCTTGCGGGTCTTGCCGTGCCACTTTTTGGTTGTCTTGTCGACGCCGCTCGCATCATACGCCAAGACACGGCAGCCGTAGCATATCTTCTCGCGGCTGTACTTGCAATTCTCCGGGCTGCACGCACCCTTGAGATTCGTTTCTATATCGCGGTAGAGCAGCACATTCCCGGATGCGAGTATTTCCGAAAGTTTTTGCTTACGGATATTTCCGAGCTTGAATTCCGGCGGCGCCTCCGAGCATGGCATCACATCTCCGACGTGATTTATGAAATTTCCGAGATAGTGCCGGCGGCAGGCCTTGTTCTCGACCCACGGGGTATTCGGCTCCCAGTAGAAACCGTATCCCCTGTCGATCCTCGATAATTCGTAAAATATTTCTTTAATCTCGTTGACCCCCAAGATAAGGTCGGGATTCTCTCTTGCCCTCCCGTGCGGATGCATGCGGGCCACGAAGGGTGTGATTCCCCTCTCGCGTGCCCACCGGAAGACATTCGGCACATCCTTGTAATTAAGGCGGTTGATGACACAGTTTATCGACATCGGCATCTCCGGCTTGCCGTAACCGACCGCTAGTAAGTTCTTGATACCCTGCATGATTTTTTTGAGCGCGCCTTTCTGCTGCACTAGCTCATCCTCGATCGCAGGGACTATTGAATCAAGCTTTACGCACATCGAGAGGCCCAAATCATACATGCGCTTTGCCGCCTTTTTATCTACGAGCATCCCGTCCGTAAAATTGATGAGCGACGGTATTTTCTTAAATCTTGCGTATTCGACGATTTCAAAAAATCCCGGATGGAGCAGCGGCTCTCCGCCGGTCAGATTGAGTACCTTTATCTCGAGCTTGGCCCCGTCGTCGATAATGCCCTTGATTTCGGCGGTCGTAAGCTCGTTCACGGGCTTTACCGGACCGGCCGAGCAGTAACAGTAAATACACTTCAGATTGCAAAAGGTGGTAAGTTCTATGTCGAGTGACCCGAGCCGCTTACCCTTGCTTTCTTTAATCTCCCGCACCTCTTCGGGCGTGAAGGCAAGCGCCATGCCCGGTCCAAGCTTCCGCATCCTTATTTCCGTATTTGTATTCTGTGCCGCATCTTTCATTAAAGTTCTCCCTTTTCTAAGTCAATATGAACCTTAGCCTTACAAAATTAAAGCGGATACTATATAGTCATAACGTTTATCTCCGCAAGGTCTTAGTACGCATTTGCGATTTCAAACGCTCGAAATCCA
>JAQTRP010000043.1 GCA_028711765.1 Candidatus Omnitrophota bacterium
CTCAAATAATAATACGCAGGCATGGAACGGTAACTTCACCTTTGCCGGCACCAACGACCTTGACCTCGGCATAGGGGCGGTGACCTTAAGCGCTAATCGCACCGTAACCGTAAGCAATGGTAACCTTATTGTAGGCGGTGTAATCGGCGGGGCTTTTAACCTGACCAAGGCTGGCGCAGGCACTCTTACCTTGTCGGGCGCAAACACCTACACCGGCCTGACGAGAATAAACGCGGGTACCCTAGCCTACGGGGCGAATGATGTAATTGCCGACACGGCGGCCGTAACGGTCTCCGGCGGAACATTGGATATTGGTATTTACTCGGATACCGTCGGGGCAGTCACTCTCACAAGCGGCGCAATTACAGGCACAACGGGCGTCCTTTCCGGCAGCTCTTACGCCGTGCAAAGCGGTACAATAAGCGCGATTCTCGGTGGTAGCGGAAACCTGACAAAAACTACGACAGGCACAGTCATCATAACAAACGCCAACACCTACACCGGCATAACCACTGTAAGCGCGGGCGTCCTTGATATCCAGAACGCCCTTGCTTTAGGTGATACAACCAATGGCACCTCAGTAGCTACAGGGGCTGCCCTGCAACTAGAAGGCGACATTACGGTAGTAGGGGAAGCGTTGACTTTGAACGGCACGGGAATCTCAAGCGGCGGCGCCTTGAGGAATATCAGCGGCGACAACGTTTGGACAGGAGATATTACCTTGGGCAGTGCCTCCCGCGTTAACTCAGACAGCGGTACGCTAGTCATAACGGGAGGAATTGGCAGCGGCGGCGTGAATCGGAATCTTACGGTGGGCGGCGACGGTAACACCTCAATCAGTGGCGCTATTGCTACCGTTGGTGGGACTCTCACAAAGGACGGCGCAGGCACGCTGATCCTAAGCGGCGCCAATACTTACACTGGTGCTACAACGATTAACGAGGGAGTCTTACAGCTAAACAATGCCATTGCGTTACAGAGCAGCACTGTTACAGTGAACACCAGTAATGGTTTGCAGTTTGGCACAGGAATTGGCACATTTACAATTGGTGCGCTGGCTGGTCCCGGTGATTTTGTGTTAAATGCCATCGACAGTAGTGCAGTTACCTTGCAAGTAGGCGGCAATAATGCCAGCACCACTTATTCAGGAATACTGAGCGGTGATGGCGCCTTAACGAAAAACGGTACAGGTACTTTCACTCTATCAGGTGCCAACACCTATACGGGCGGTACTACTCTTAACGCAGGCACCCTTAATATCAACAATGCTTGGGCCATAGGCGTAAGCACTTTCACCATTGCGGGCGGTACGATCAATAATACCTCCGGTGGCGCCATTACTCTCTTAACCGCTAATCCGCAGGTATGGAATGCTAACTTTACCTTTACCGGCACCAACGATCTCGACCTCGGCATAGGCCCGGTAACTTTAGGTGCTGACCGCACCGTCACCGTAAGCGGCAGCGGTAACCTTACTGTAGGCGGCGTTATCGACGGTGCTTTTAACCTGACCAAGGCAGGCACAGGCACTCTTACTTTATCAGGCGCAAACACCTATACCGGCACGACCACGATAAACGCAGGTACGCTTGCCTACGGAGCAAATGATGTAATTGCCGATACAGGGGCTGTAACAGTTTCCGGCGGAACACTGGATATCGGCAACTTTACAGACACCGTCGGAGTCGTTACTCTTACAAGCGGCTCAATCACAGGCGCAATGGGGGTTCTCTCGGGAAGCTCTTATGACGTGCGCAGCGGTACAATCACTGCTAATCTTGGCGGTACCGGCGCCCTGACTAAAACTACGACAGGCACAGTTAACTTATGGGGTACAAACACCTATAGCGGCGGTACTAATCTTAACGCAGGCACACTTAATATCAACAACGCTTCAGCCATAGGCATGGGTACTTTTACCATCGCAGGCGGCACGATCAATAACACCTCCGGCGCTCCCATTACTCTTTCAACTAATAATGCCCAGAACTGGAACGCCAACTTTACTTTCACCGGTACCAATGACCTTGACCTTGGCATAGGGCCGGTAACCTTAGGCGCCAACCGCACCGTCACCGTAAGCGGCAGCGGTAACCTTACTGTAGGCGGCGTTATCGACGGTGCTTTTAACCTGACCAAGGCAGGCACAGGCACTCTTACTTTATCAGGCGCAAACACCTACACGGGTACGACCACGATAAATGCAGGAACCTTGGCTATCGGAGCCAACGCGCCTTCCGGTTCGGCCGGTGCGTTGGGCAATGCTGTCAGCGCGGTACGGTTAGGTAACACCGGTGGGAGCAGTAATGCTGCTTTGATTATCAACGGTCCTTACACAGTGGAACGGAATATTACTGTGCGCTCAGGCAGTACCGGCACTGCCACGATAGGCGGCAATAGCGCGGATACTTCAACTTTCTCCGGCAACATTACCCTGAATAAAGATGTTATTTTTACCGCGGCGCCCGGCGGGACCGTTGTAATTTCGGGCACCGTTTCCGGCAGCTCCACAGTTACTAAGGTTGGCGACGGTATATTGCAGCGCTCGGTTAATCCGCTAAGTCTCGCGGGTAACTTTACTATCTCAGCCGGCACATTTGATGCCAATGGCGAGGCAGTCACGGTAAGCGGCCTCACCACCGTAAACGGCACCGGTATTTATCTGGCCTCTACCGGAACGCAGACCTTTGACGGCGGCCTGACCGTTTCTGATACCGGAACCTTTACCGGCTCTTCAGGAACAGTTGACGTTACGAATCTTACGGTTTCTGATACGGCGACTTTTACGGCACCCGATGCCAGCGGGGCATTACTTGTATCGGGCGACTGGAACATAGCCGGCACCGCGAGTTTTATACACAATTCGGGCAGGGTTACCTTTGACGGCGGCGGCACTTCGGTGTTGTACAGCCCGACTCCTTTCTATGATGTGACGGTTGATGCAGGCAAGGCTTTGGATTTAAACGGAAACATGCTTGACGTAAATTCGCTCAATAACTTGGGCACGATTACCACTTCTTCGGGAAACTTAGATATAACGAGCTCCGGCAATATAGAAGTTGGTGTGATTACCAATGCCGGCGGCAGGGTAAGCCTGACTTCCGTCTCCGGCGCTATCGTGGATAACAACGGAGACGATAACAATATTACCGCCAATGAGCTTGTTCTTTCCGCGGCTAACGGCATCGGCGATGACGGAATAACGCAAGACACCATAGAAACTCAGGTATCGAGCCTTCAGGCAACCAATACCAACAATGGCATTTGGATTGTAAATACGGGCTCTTTGGACCTAAGGGATATAGATGGTAGCCTTTTTTATTCGGTTTATAACACTAATGGATGGGTAAAGATATCTGCCAACGGATCTGACGTTGATAACGGCATCATCCTTAATATAAATGACGTAGTCACGGCTTTCGGCGATATCACTTTAGAGGCGAACAACGACGTGACGGTAAATGAGGATATTACGGGAGGCGATTACTACGATAGTTCTACGAACTACGCAACCATAAACGTCAACAACCAAATTTCTTCAACCGGCGGAGGGAATATTGAATTAATTGCTTCTAACGGTGTCAACAGAACCGTTACTGGCAGCTCTAATATCGGTTATTACTACGATGAGTCTTACAACTACGCCACTATAAATGTCAACAGCCAGATTTCTGCAAACGGTGGTTCGATCACTCTCCTTGCCAAAAATGATGTGGATACCACGATTACGATTGAAGGCGGAATTGACGATGGTTATTACGATTACTCTCTTAACGAAGCTACCATATACGTTAATTATGGATGTGGCTTTGTCGAGGACTTTATCTCTACTACCGGTTCCGGTGCCGTTAGTTTAACCGCCGAAAATACCTGCAGCCGTGACATCACCGCCGATTATATTTATTATGTGTGGCTTGGGGATTATGATTATAGTTACGGCGCTTATGGCTATCCTTACAACCACGCCTATATCGATGTGGACAATGCCGAAATTAACTCTGATTCGGGTGACATAACTATATCCGTCGCCAATACCGTTGATACCAGTATTCAAGCGGAAGACGGAGTAGGTGGCGGCGGTATTTATGATTATGAAGACTATTCGGAAAATTACGCCTACATTGACATTTATAACAACGTTCTGAAGACCATCTCTACCGCCGGGAATATCACCCTGACCGCTACTAATTCCATTAACTCCGATTCTACAAGCAATGTTACTGCGGATTATATAGGTTATTACGATGATGAATCTTGTAACTACGCTGAGGTATATGTTCAAGATACCGTCTCTACGACGGCGGGAGATATAAATATAACTGCGACAAACTCCGTCAAAAAAGACGTTACCACCGCTTGCATCGACTATTACTACTACGATTGCTCTTATAACTATGCCTATATATATGTGGAGGGTGTTTTGGATGCCCGCTCTGGAGACCCGGATAACCCTAGCTCGGGTATAATTAACTTATCCGCCACTAACACTGTAGATAGCACTCTCACCGTTGCTGACTATATTTCCTACTATTATTGGGGGCTGTACGGGTATTCGTATAATAATTACGCCGGAATCGATTTATCCGGTTCTGGTGCTATCTATTCTGACTCAGGAGATATTACCGTTACCGCTAAAAACGACGTTAGCTTTACTACTGATACGGATTATATCGGCGACTTCTACAACGTTCCTTATAACGAAGCCGACATTTACTTATATATCCCTATTTACTCCCAGAACGGCAGTGTCAAATTAGAGGCGAGAAATATTATAGATACCGCTATTACCGCAGATAATGGCGGAATCTCTAATTATTATGAATATGATGAAGGTAGCGGTTATAGTTATTGTAACTATGCTTATATCGATGTTGATAATACCATTTCCACCAAAGGTCACGCAGACGGTTCAGGAGGTATCACCTTAACTGCTTCTAATACCTTTACGAGAAATATTGCCACTGACGGTATCGGGTATTTCGATGATTACTACACCAACGGCGCCTATATCGATATTTACGGTAATCTTACCACTACGCAGGTTTATGATGAAGGGGAGGGCGGGCTTGTAGATGCGGAAGACAGCACCGGCAAGATCGACCTATCTACCGCCAATGATGTGACAGATACCGTTACGGTTGACGGCGAGCCTTATGATTATGCCGTTGGTTCTCAGAATGACGATGAAATTTATATTCCGGGTACCGTGTTTTCTGCGCGCGATGTTACTATGACTGCGCAGGATATAACCTTGGAAGGGAGCCTTACTTTGAGTCCCGAAACCTTGCTGACGGTCAACGGTAATCTTGCAATCAACGGCACGCTTGACGGAACGGACGGCAATATTGACATTAATGGGGATATAAATATAGCGGGCGGGACGCTCACCGCGCCGGCGTCGGGTGCTTTTACTATATCCGGAGACTGGACAAATAGCGGCACGTTTGATGCCAACGGCGGCACGGTTACCTTTGACGGGACCGATACCTCCATTATTTCAGGTTCAACCACCTTCAACAACTTTACCTGTACCACTGCCGGAAAGCAATTGACCTTTGAAGCCGGTTCAACCCAGACAATAGAGGGTGCCCTCACATTAACTGGAAGCGACGGTTCGCTCATCGTACTAAGAAGTACTACCGATGGCACGCAGTGGAATATAGACCCTCAGGGCACAACGAGAGACGTTGATTATGTTGACGTTCAGGATTCGAATAATTCAAACGCTTTGCCCATCGTGGTGAACAATTATATAGACAGTGGTAATAACACAAATTGGACTTTTTATGTGCCGTCCCCGGTTACTCCTGTGACCGTTCTGCTTTTGACCACCACGCAGCTCAACCAGCTTTCGGACGCGGAAGGCGGTGTGCTTAATCCGGGAATCGGGCAAATCAGTGATTACACAGCTAATACGTATATCATTACTATAATCGATGCCAGCCATCCCACATTCTTTTTCTATCATCCGTTAACGCCGGTTGATTCTTCGGCCTTTGATAGCATTGTGCTCGATGCCGGAGCTTATGAGTTTATTGAGAACCTTTTAAAGCTAAACGGCACAGCGCCTTCCTATTTCGGAATAAACAGCAATAACTAACCGCGTGGTTTTTCCCTCCTTCATTTTTTGCATTGTATTAAAGCGTCATAGAGGAATATAATAAGCGAAAATCCGTAAACCATTATTTGTTTAAGGAGGCTATTTTTATGAACAATCGATTTTTTGTTCTTCTATTCGCTCTTTTTTTACTTATCGGCTGCGGCCAGGCGAAAAAGTCTCCCGTAGCGGTTGAAATCGACAATATCAAGATCACGGTTGACGATTTCGAGAAGGAATACGCCAATTCTCCGTATTCAAGGACTGATTCTCCCACCGCGAGGAAGGAATTTCTGGATAATCTGGTGATGAGAAGGCTTATCCTGAAAGAGGCGGAGGGCCAGAAATTGGATAAGGACCCGGAGTTTTTAAAGAGCGTGGAGTTTTTCTGGCAGCAATCTTTGCTTAAACTGATATTAGATAAGAAAATGCAGGAATTATCTCCCATCTCCAAAGTAGGCGACCAAGAGGTGAGAGATTATTATGAGGCGCGCAAGGAAAGCGATTTCGCCACCCGAGAGCTGGCGGATGTTTATGAAGAGATAAGAAGGTATCTTATAAGGGAAAAGCAGCAGGGCGCGATTAAAGGTTGGATGGATTCCCTGAGAGAGAAGGCAAAGATTAAGATAAATTACGGTTTGCTGAACGTATCCGAAAAATGAAAGCCAAGGGGGTTGTCATGGAGAAGTCCCGTACAAAAAGAAGAAAATACATGATCGATTCAAGATTTCAGGTGAGTTTTGCCATGAAGTTTTTTCTGATCGTGGTCATAGCCTCTTTGGTAATGGGTTTCTTCGTTATACTGTTGACGAGGGATTTCACTACGGTAACAATTGAGAATACCCAAGTCTTAGTAAAGCGGACGCAGGATTTTATTTTCCCCGTGTTGCTTGAGACTTTCATCATCGTCAATATCTTTTCCACTATCGCCGTACTTGCGCTGGCCTTGATTACTTCACACAGGATTTCAGGGCCTCTTTACAGGATAAAGAACGAAATAGAGCTCTTAAAAAAGGGAAACCTGAACGCCAACTTCAGGATCCGGAAGAAAGACGAGCTTCAGGATTTAGCTAATTCACTTTCTGAACTGACCAATGCCCTGAGAGACAAGGATAGCCTCTTAAACGAAAAAGTGTCGCAGCTTAAGAGTGTTTTGCGGGATTCTTTTGACGATAAGGCCGCGATAAATGCCAAAATTAGGGAAATAGAAAATATCCTGAAACGAGTTTAAGTTTACACATGCCTTATTTTAGCAGGATAATACTGTTCTTTCTCGTGATCGCAGTGTCTCTCGCTTTCTCCGCGGCCGTTTTTGCCATGGAGGTGGAGAGTAAGCATTTTGACGTAGTGGTATATGAAGGCGTTGATATATACGCGCTCCTTGAAAAATTGAATATAAACTACTTCCGCCACATAGAGACTATTCCCTCGGGGAGCGGATCGGGAATTATGCTGGGTGCTGTTCTTGACGCCATGTATCTCGAGGTGTCCGATGTTCTGGATATCCATGTGTATGATTTTAAGATAAACCTCGAGATATTGCCCGACAGAAAGGCCGTGAACGATGTCCTCCGGAATTTCCTGCCAAACGATGTGGATGTGCCGTCATACTACTATTACGAGAAAAACACGATTTATGTCTCTTTCGGGGATTTGAGAGTGGGCCTACTCGCTCATGAGATAGCCCACGCGATCATCTGCCATTATTTTGTCGTTCCTCCTCCCCCGAAGGCCCAGGAGATATTGTCGGGTTACGTCGAATATTGTGTCAATAAGGCAGTCAGCAAAGGCTAAAGCGCAAGCTACGAGGGTTTGATGATAGAGATACCTTCATTTGTGAACGAGACGTGCGAGAGGCGGTCTATCGCGGCCGAAGACGGTATTAATCTGAGTTACCGCAGGTGGTTTTGGAAGCGGCCCAAGGCGATTTGTATTTGCGTCGCGGGGGTTGAAAGCCACGGCGGGTGGTATGGCGCAAGTTCGCTCGCGCTGCATGAGTTCGGCTTTAGCGTTTATTTTCTCGACCGCCGCGGTTCCGGTTTAAGCGCCGGTGAGCGCGGCGATGCGAAATCGGCCGATATTCTGCACGAAGACTTGAAGCGCCTCATCGATTTTGCCAAGAAAGAGAGCGGGGATTGTCCGGTCTTTCTTATCGCTATTTCATGGGGGGCAAAATGGGCGACAACGTTTTGCCTTAAGTACCCCAGTCTTATTAGTGGTCTTGCCTTAATTACGCCGGGGCTTGTCCCCAAGGTTGATTACACGCCGTTGGGAAAACTTTCTGTCGCTGTCTCGGCCTTGCTCAGCCCCAACAGGCTTTTTGGCGTTCCGATACCGGATGCAAGCTACTTTACGGATAATCCGGAGGGCATCAGGTTTATCGACGAAGATCCATTGCGTCTCAGGCAGGTTACAGCCCGCTTTTGCATGCAAAGCTTTAGGCTGGATACGTTCATCAAGCGGAATTACCGGGTGTTGAGTATGCCCACCGCACTTTTCCTTGCCGGCAAAGACAGGATTATCGATAACGACGGGGTGAGGAGGTTGTTTGACGGTTTCTCCTCGGAGAAAAAGCACGTATCGTACTATAAGGATGCCTGTCATACACTGGAGTTTGATTCTGTGAGGGTTCGCTTCGTTCAAGACCTTTGTGATTGGTTGGAAAGCCTTGTGTAGCAATAGGTTGCAACCTTTATATAGACGCTCCTCCTTTAATAGTGTATAATTTACCCTTTAACAACTTGATAGCATTAAACTTCTGATAAGAGGTCAGTCTTGATTTTGTGGGTTACGCTCGGAATAACAATTTTTGTGCTACTCTTTCTCATACTGAGTTTCATCAAGTATACGCGGATTTTGTCGAGAAACTCGATGAACGTGCCTTTTCCTTCGGGCCACATCACCGCCTCGAACCATAACCACTACGATTTTATCAACTTCAAGTCGGCGGATGACATCCTACTCGAGGGAAAGTTTATCCCGGCGGATAAACCCTCGGCAAAGACCGTGATCTTCTGCCATGAGCTTGGGGCGGATATGAATTCCTGGGAGAAATATTGCTATTTCCTGCCCAAGAATGGTTTCAACGTTTTCACGTTTGATTTCCGCCGTTCGTTCCGTAGCGACGAACAGGACAGCGGCAAGGAGACGATGAACCAATGGTCGACGCAGGAAGAGGTAGAAGACGTTTTGGGGGCGATCCAATACCTTAAGAACACGAAAAACGGCAAGGCCGAGCATATAGGTATCTTCGGCGTGTCTAAAGGCGCGAATTTAGGTATCTGTGCCACAGGGCAGGTCCGCTCGATAAAGGCGGTTGTGAGTGACGGGGCCTTTTCCACGATCGAGACGCTGAAGAAATACATGCACAAGTGGGCCTCGATTTTTATCCAGAACGCGTTTGTTTATAAGAATATTCCGGAATGGCTTTATGAAGCCCTGGCGCGTTCATCCATGTTTTATTCGGGCCTTAAGCTCAAGTGCCGCTTTTTAAATATAGAAAACTACCTGAAGCGGTTTCACAAGCCAATATTGTTTATACATGGGGAAAACGATCCATACATCCCCGCGGATCAGGCGCACAGATTTTTTTCGCTGGTGCGCTCCGCCGAGGAGCTCTGGGTTGTTCCTGAGGCCGGTCATAACGACGCCGTCAGGAAACGCCCGGGGGAATACGAAGAAAAGGTGGTGAATTTCTACAATGAACACATCTAATAAGACGGTTTTAACGATGGAAGACAGTGTTGCGAGCCGGGAAAAGAGCCTGCCGGTTCTTGATTATGAAACAGTATCGCCCTTAAGGAAGTTCGCGAGAGATTTGTTCGTAAGCCCGCTCATAAATTACATTATTCCCACGGACTTTCTTGTAAAAATTCTAAAAACTTCGCATAGCGAATTGGCCCACGAATCGTTGTCGAGGCCCGGCGGATGGCGTTCTATGATGCTCGCCTATGCCAACCAGAAGCCTCTCGATATGATCGATGCCCTCGTAATTAAGTACGGTACCTTTCCTATGGGGTTACGTAATAGGAAGCGTATGGTGGTCAGAAAGCTTGTTGAGCTTATCGACTATTACCTGACCAAAGACGGCGAGGCTAATATCGTCGGAGTCGGCGCCGGAACAGGTGTCAACACAATTGAAGCGATAGCCTACAGGCGCGGTTCAAAGGTTAAGGCCCATCTTTTCGATCTGGCCGAAGATGCCTTTGTAAAGGGTGAGGAGCTAAAGCGCCATCATGATGTGGAAGAGCACGTTCATTTCATCAAGGCGGATGTCGCTCATTTAGATAAGTATCTTTCTATCCGCCCGCATATAGTCAAGCTTATAGGGATTATCGAATATTTACCGGATGAAAATTTGCATAAGCTGCTCGATGACGTATCCCCATTTCTTACGCCGGAGAGTACCGTTGTCGTCAACACCCTTGAAGATGCGCACAATATAGACCGTTTTCTTAAACGCGTGTTCAATCTCAATTTCTACTATCGTAGTCCGGCCCGCTTGGTTGAGATACTAAAACGGCACGGATACAGCGATTTCCGGCACGAGTACGAACCTTTAAGGGTATACAGTCTTCTCACGGCGCATCGAAGATGAGAATGAGCTAACGGGTTTTTAAAAGACAAATTCCATCATGCGCCAGAGGAAATTCCAAATAAGCCTTGCCCTCGTTTTTTGTTTCCTTCTTTTTTCGGGTCTCAAGAGCCCCGAAATTCCTAATATAAAGAAGGAAATTGAGACCATCACCAATCCCATTACCAAGCCTATTAAGTCCACCTTCGGCATCCGCCGCGATCCAATCGAATATATTCTCCAAATGAGCAAGGCGTATGAGAAAGTTCAGGACTATACAGCCGTTTTTATGCGCCAAGAGACAAGGGAGGGGAAACTGCAGGATGAGGAGAAGATACAGTTCGCGTTCAAGAGACCGTTTGCTATAAGCATGAAATGGTTAGACGGGCCCGGCAAGGGGCGCGACCTTTTCTATGTTGAGGGTCAAAACGACGGTAAGATACTCGTCAATCCCGGCGGCCTCCTCGGCGCCTTGGTTTCGTATGTCCGTATCGACGCGGACGGGCCTATGGCCCGTAAAAACAGCACGCGTTCCATAAAACAGGCCGGCCTCGGCAATGCCATCGCATCGATTTTGCAGCAGACCCTGCTTGCAAAAGAGAGAAAGGAACTCCAGGTTGTAGATCACGGCGAGAGAGAGCTTGAGGGGCGGGTCGTGCACTTTGTCGAGAGAATCCTGCCTCAAGACCCGGTTTATCAGAATCACAGGCTTCTTTTGTGGATCGATAAATCTACGGGGCTTCCGGTTAAGATTATGCTTTATAACTGGGATGACGTCCTTACGGAGTCATACTTTTATAGCAGCCTCAAGATTAATGTGGGTCTTACGGATGATGACTTCCTGCCGCCTTCCGCGAGAAAAGCCCCGAAGAAAGAAGAAAAGCGCGAGCCGCTGAAGAAAGAGATTATTGAAGATGTAAGATCCCTGCTCAAGAAGTCGTTAGAGGTTTACAATAAGCTGGAGGACTATTCGGCCACGTTCATCAAGGAGGAGCGCGTTAAAGGCAAGCTGAACGGGGAAGCTGAATTATTTGTAAAGTTCAGAAAGCCTTTTAGTGTTTACATTAGGGAGGTTAGGGGAAATAACCGTTACACGGAGCTGGTATACGTTAAGGACCAAAACGACAATAAGATAATTGCCCACCCAAAAGGCAGCGTTGGTTATGTATTGTCTAAGGCATATGTCGATCCGGAGGGCGTGTGGGCTATGGCAGGCAACCGCCATCCCATTACCGAATTTGGGATAGAACATATTCTAGACCTTTATAACAGGGATTTTGAAAGAGGTGTTTCTAGCGACGAAGTTGATATAACGTCCAAAGGTATTGTGGATATTGAAGGAGAGGAAGCCCGACAGTTTGAACTTATCCTCACGAATAAAGTTCATAAAGATTTGTACTATGCCCCGAAGACAATCATCGCCTTTTCGACAAAAAGCTTTTTGCCGATAGATATTCAGGTGTTTGACGAAAAGAATAACCTTCTTGAGCATTATCGGTACCTCGATCTGCGCATCGATAATAAGTTCGAGGATATCGACTTCGATTCGCGTAACCCCAATTATAAGTTTTAGGGATAGACGCTTTAAAAATGATTAACGGGTATAAGGTTATAGTTGTTCTGCCCGCTTATCGGGCGGCAAGGACCCTCGAGAAAACTTACGAGCATCTTCCGAGGATGGGGGTTGATGATGTCATACTCGTTGATGATGCGAGCGACGATGGGACAGTTGAAGTGGCCAAACGCTTGGGGCTTAAAGTTTTCGTTCACAAAAAGAATTTAGGCTATGGGGCTAATCAGAAGACTTGTTACGAGGAAGCCCTGCGGCTGGGTGCCGATATAGTTGTAATGCTTCACCCGGACTATCAGTATAAGCCCGAGCTTGTGCCGGCTATGGTCAGCATGATCGCTTTCGGCGGTTACGATGTTGTCTTAGGCTCGCGTATACTCGTTAAGGGCGCGCTGAAAGGCGGTATGCCGGTATATAAATATATCGCCAACAGGTTTCTTACTTTTGTCGAGAATATTCTTATCAGCCAGAAGTTCTCGGAGTATCACACGGGTTTCCGCGCTTTCAGGCGGGAGGTGCTCGAGAAGCTGCCCATCAATGAGAATTCCAGCGGATTTGTTTTTGATAACGAGATGTTGGTACAAGCGGTATATTTCAAGTTTAATATCGGAGAAATTTCCTGTCCGGCGCGCTATTTCAGAGAGGCCTCCACTATTCATTTCTTCTCGAGCGTGCGCTATGGCCTTGGCGTCCTCTCTACCGGGGCAAAATACTTGCTTGAGAAAATGGGCCTAGCCCATTTCAGATTGTTCGATACAGCAGGGCGTAAGCTCGCTTCTTAAGTAGGGACAGAACATTGTTCTGTCCCTACGTCTGTTTTTATGCGCCTTTACGTACCTGGTACCGTATCCAAAAGGTACCAGGTACGTAAAGGCTATACCAGGTACACAACAAAATTCCCGTTAGAATAACTTGACAGGATTAATTTCAGATGGTATACTACGAATACTATAGGAATACTTGTATTTAACTAACACTATTACTATCAAATAGTTATGAAACTATCTACCAAGACAAGATATGGTGTCAGGGCATTACTCGATCTCGCATTGCATGGAGGCAAGAAGCCCGTTCTTCTTCGGGATATCTCAAAACGGCAGGATATCTCGGAAAAGTACCTGCAGCAAATATTCCACTCCTTAAGTATGGGAGGCATAGTGAGGAGTTCTCGAGGAGCGGGCGGCGGATTTGCTTTAGATCGCAAACCGTCTGAAATAAAGTTGAGCGAAGTTATGCGTATTCTCGAAGGACCGCTTACATTGGTAGGATGCGTTCAGGAAGAAAATCGCTGCGGCCGTGCTGCCGACTGCGTAACACGGACTCTATGGAACGAAATAAGCACTGCGATAATTTCAAAATTAGATAAAATTACGCTGGACGATCTTGTTGATCGCCATAGCCGGCTAATTAAAACCAAACCCCAGGAGTATCAAATATGAAAAAGATCGCGGATAGCGTGCTTGAATTAGTAGGAAATACACCTCATGTGAAACTAAATAAAATTGCGGAGGGATGTGTTGCTACTATCGTCGCGAAGCTCGAATATTTTAATCCGCTCTCAAGCGTGAAGGACAGGATTGGAGTTGCGATGATAGAGGCCGCTGAAAGAGAGGGCCGTATTAAAAAAGGCTCAATTGTCGTAGAGCCCACGAGCGGTAACACAGGCATCGCACTTGCTTTTGTCTGCGCCGTAAAAGGATATCGTCTGATTTTGACAATGCCCGATACAATGAGCATCGAGCGCCGCCAGATGCTCAGGATTTTCGGTGCCGAAATTATCTTAACACCGGGTAAAGACGGTATGGAGGGAGCGGTGCGCCGCGCCGAGGAAATAGCCGCGGGCACTCCTAACACCTTCATGCCGCAGCAGTTTGAAAACCCTGTTAATCCTGAAATCCATCGCAAAACCACCGCGGAAGAAATATGGTCCGCTACCGACGGCAGGGTAGATATTGTCATTGCGGGTGTTGGTACGGGAGGGACTATTACCGGCGTTGGCGAGGGCCTCAAGAAAAAAAGAAAAGATATATCAATCATCGCTGTTGAACCCGAGAATTCAGCTGTTCTTTCGGGAGGAAAGCCGGGGATTCATAAAATACAAGGTATAGGAGCCGGTTTTATTCCCGGTGTCCTTGACAAGAAGGTGATAGATGAGGTCATAAATGTAAAGGACGAAACGGCTGCTGACGTGACTCGCCGTCTCGCTAGGCTTGAGGGCCTTTTTGTCGGTATTTCCTCGGGCGCGGCTGCATGGGCGGCTATTAAGGTCGCTAAGAGGCCGGAAAACAAAGGAAAGTTGATCGTCGTTATATTTCCGGATACGGGTGAGAGGTATCTCTCAACTTGGCTGTTTGCGGAACACAGAAGGTAGTTCAGAGTTCGGATACCCGGTCAGGTCAAGATGCCTCGTTAGGTACTAGGAACTGGTTTCATAAGTACCTGTGAGCGCACCTTTACGTACCTGGTACCGATCCCATTAATCCGGTACCAGGTACGTAAAGGCAACCTTGACTTATGAAACCGGCTCCAGGTACCGGACCCATGGATCCGGTACCCGATACCTCATCATTGACCGTTTGAATTTGAAGTGCTGTTGATATAAACTATAGGCGAGGATCACGATTATGATGCGAAGAGTTTTCATGTGGGGCATTATCGTTATTCTTCTCTTCCTTACTATACGCCATCTTGATATCGATGCGTTTGAGAAGAACCGCAAACGCCTTTTGAACGCGACGGGCAGCCTGTTTCAACGGAGTGTCCTGTGGGTAGAAGACAATCTGCCTTTTGTAGAAAAAGTGGAGGATTTCTTCAGGAAGGCCTTCGAACGGAAGAAAGCCGCGCCACCTGCGCCCCAAAGGATCTATCTTAAAAACGGCGCGGAACTTCAGGGCAAGATCGGCGGCACTTATCCCGACAGGGTCGTTTTATTTCAGGCGGTCGAAGGCGGTGGGTCGATAGAGACTGAGATTAAGAAGGCCGACATAGAGCGCGTCGATTTTGGAGAGCGCTTCCGCTCCAAGAAGAGCCCGCGCGAAGGCCGCGTAAAGCGCATGTTCCCCGATTTCGATATTTACAGGCTCAACCATTATACTATTTTGACGGATAAGGATTCGGATGTCGCGATTACCGATTACGAGCGCGTCTTAAAAGTTCTCGTAAGTGATTTTATGCTCACATTCCTTCCGCTTCTCGATCTCGATCACCCGCCCGATCCGGCATGCGTCGTTGTTTTTAATAACAGGGATATGTACAAGGAGTTTATCGTCTCGCGCGGCGGTAACGAGGAAACGGTCTCCGGCGTTTATTTTCCAAAGGAGAAGGTCCTCTATTTTTTTAACCAACTGAGCAGCAGATTCTACGAGTCGTATTGCGCGAGGAATGAACTTATTAAATATATAATTGGGCAGATGGTTACATGTCTTGTGAATCAGTATGGTTACGATAAGTTTACGGTCGACAACATTATGGGAAGAAAGTGGCTTATCGAAAGCGAGATAGACAAAGAAGAGTTCAGGCTCCGCGCTTCGCTGAACGCGTTAACTACCATTGTCGTACGGCACGAGGCATCGCACCAGCTTTTTGACGAGTGGGGCGTAATATCGAATAGATTTGACGAGGGGTACTGGCTATCGGAGGGCCTGGCGACTTATTGCGAGCCCGATGAGATCGGGGATTTAAACGAGATGCGCTTAGGTTCGCTCCAGAAGTATATTTGTGAAGGATCTTATGTGCCCGTTTCGCACCTTATGGTGTTCCGCGGCTCGAAGAACTTTCATAGTTTCGATGTGGACTATATCGATGTCGCCTATACCGAGAGCTGGGGCTTTGTTTATTACTTGATGAACCGTCACCGCGACAAATTCTTAAAGTTCATTAAGGATGTGCGTAACTATTCCGGAAAACTTGATGAGGCGAAAGAGCTGAAGCTTCTCGAGGGTGATTTAGGGATGAGCATTCAGGAACTCGAGAAGGACTTTCTCGAATTTGTCAAAGGCCTGCCCGAGATCAAGACTGCCGCATGAAAAATAAGTCCTATTTCGTTTACTTCCTCATAGTTTTGGCCTTGATAGGCATCGCGCTCCTATTTTCACGTCTCGGGGGTGTGGGACTTTTTGAGCCCGATGAGGGGCGCTCCGCCGATATCGCGCGCGCGATGGTAGAATCGGGAGATTTTCTCATCCCGAGGGTAAACTATATCGAGCATTTCCACAAGCCCCCGCTTACCTATTGGGCGATTGCCGCAAGCCTGAAAGTTTTTGGGTTTAATGAAGCGGCCGTCCGCTTTCCTTCGGCATGCGCCGCTTTAGGCCTCGTTCTTATAACATTTCTTGTAGCGAAGAACCTATTCGATCGCAAGACAGCGCTTGTCGCGGGCCTCATTCTTTTAAGCTCCCCGCTTTTTTTATTTATGGGTCGTCTCGCGACGCCTGATATCTTCTTCGCATTTTTTACGGCCGGTTCTTTGTACGGTTTTGTGCGGGTCCGGGGCGGCTTGGGGAACCCGTTACTTTGGAGTATATTCGGTTTTTTCTTCCTCGCGCTCGCGGTACTTACCAAAGGACCGATCGGAATTCTGATCGTCTTCCTTTCACTATTGGGATGGGCATACTTCAG
>JAQTRP010000124.1 GCA_028711765.1 Candidatus Omnitrophota bacterium
AGGAAGCGCCTTCAGCGCTTCCGTATAGCCAACAAAAACATATTTGTCATAGCAAACTTTGCAATATCTAAAAAACTGATTCGGCTTCCGCCGCGAATCTCCAACGGGGCAGGCCCGGCCGGATTCGAACCGACAACATGCGGTTTTGGAGACCGCCGCTCTGCCAATTAGAGCTACGGGCCTTAAACGAGCAGACAATTTACAGAGCGACGTGACGTAAATTGTTTGCGCGAATTTATCACTGCCGCATCTTTTTTAGCGGCAGTGGGTTTTCACCCCGCCCTCTATGCTGCTTATTAGGCGGGGTTACTAAGTATTATCCCGTATTACCTCTATACTACCGCCCCTAACTAATGCACAAGCTTAGAGGGCGGGGTAAGTTCGGCTTTACAACTTATGTCGCTTCGCTCCATAAGTTGTAGCCTCACTTACTTGATCTCTTTATGCACCGTATGCTTCCTGCAGAATTTGCAATACTTGCTCAATTCAATGCGATCCGGAGTTTGTTTCTTGTTTTTCCTCGTGGAATAATTACGGTTTTTGCACTCCGTACAGGCTAACGTGATTATTTCTCTCATCGCTCAATCGGTAATTTGCGGCTTCGCTTAAAACTTTTGAAATCTGCCGAATGTTGTCTAGTAAAAAAATGATAACGCCGGCCCGTAAGCCGACGTTATCATGGTGTACTTATGTTCGGCCTGCTTATCTTATTGTAACAACCCTACTTACGTTGCGAAGGAGACTAAAACCTCTCCTCCATTATTTTATGATTTCGCTTACTACACCGGCGCCCACCGTATGGCCGCCTTCGCGAATGGCGAACCGAAGCTCTTTCTCCATAGCGATAGGAGTTATGAGCTCGCCCTCGATGTCAACGTTATCGCCCGGCATAACCATCTCGACGCCCTGAGGAAGTTTCATAACGCCCGTCACGTCAGTGGTACGGAAATAAAACTGGGGCCTGTAACCGTTGAAAAACGGGGTGTGACGTCCGCCTTCTTCTTTTGTTAGGATATAAACTTTGCCTTTGAAATGGGTGTGGGGTGTGACCGAGCCCGGCTTCGCGATTACCATACCGCGCTCAAGCTGCTCTTTTTCGATGCCGCGCAGGAGTATGCCTATGTTATCACCCGCCTGCCCGAAATCGAGCAACTTGCGGAACATTTCTATACCGGTCACGGTCGATTTCATCGATTGGGGCCTGAGACCTACGATTTCAATTTCCTCTCCGACTTTCACCTGGCCACGCTCGACACGGCCCGTGCCGACGGTGCCGCGGCCTGAAATTGAGAAAACGTCTTCGATCGGCATAAGGAAAGGTTTATCAGTATCACGTTTAGGGGTGGGAACATATTCATCGACTTTACTGAGGAGCGCCAGGATACCTTTGCAGTTTTCGCTGTCGGTATTGCCTGCCTGGGCGTCTTCGAGGGCCTTGAGGGCCGAGACTCTCACGATCGGTATTTCATCGCCCGGAAACTCATATTTCTTAAGGAGTTCTCTTACTTCAAGTTCAACGAGATCAAGGAGTTCCGGATCGTCTACTGCGTCTACTTTATTGAGGGCAACTACTATGGCGGGTACGCCTACCTGGCGCGCTAAGAGGATGTGCTCACGAGTCTGGGGCATCGGGCCGTCTGCCGCCGACACCACCAGTATCGCACCGTCCATCTGCGCCGCACCAGTGATCATGTTCTTGATGTAATCGGCGTGGCCCGGACAGTCAACGTGGGCGTAGTGGCGTTTCTCTGTCTGGTATTCGACGTGCGACACCGCTATTGTGATACCGCGCTCTTTCTCCTCCGGAGCGTTATCGATCGAGTCGAACGGCCTCGCGTCGGCCAAACCTTTCTTCGCGAGAATAAAGGTGATGGCGCTCGTCAGGGTAGTTTTCCCATGATCGACGTGCCCGATGGTGCCGATGTTCACGTGTGGTTTTGTACGTTCAAATTTTTCCTTTGCCATGTCGTAAGCCTCCTTAAATTAGAAGTTCAATTACCTGTAAATATAATAATAACCGATGCCAAAACGACCTAAAAAATTTTCCCTGGAGCTGCTGATCGGGATCGAACCGATGACCTCATCCTTACCAAGGATGTGCTCTACCAACTGAGCTACAGCAGCAACGTTCCTGCCATAATAGACAGAATACGCCTACTGCCCATAAAAGGTGTCGGATTTTATCATAAACGTTTACGATGTCAATACTTATTTACATTCTATACTGCTCAACTCTGTAACACTAATAATTGCAGTTAGTTACGTAAATAGTCAGTAAAAATCTTTTCGAAATTCGTTACGATTTATGCTTTTTCTATCTGACAACTGACGACAGACTACTGACAACTGAGGAAATGGAGCGGGAGATGGGGATCGAACCCACATGGCTAGCTTGGAAGGCTAGGGCTCTGCCATTGAGCTACTCCCGCGTTAAAAGCAGTCACCCGTGATTCGTGTCCAGTCATCCGTTAAAACCTAAACCATTCAGCCACCGCTTCAAACGCACTTTTTATTCTACGAGAAACGAGTCACGGGTCACGAGTGACGGAATCAAAATGGGGAGGAGAGGATTTGAACCTCTGAAGGCGTTAGCCGCCAGATTTACAGTCTGGTCCCTTTGGCCGCTAGGGTACCTCCCCGTTTTTAGCTATAAGTTATAAGCTTTAAGCTGTAAGCGAAAATCATAAGCGATAATATGTAAAAACACATGCGCATTCTATCCTTCGCTTACTTACAGCTTATAGCTTACAGCTTACAACTTACAGCTTACAACTGAAGAAAGCTGGCGGAGGGACTTGAACCCCCGACCAATGGTTTACAAAACCATCGCTCTACCACTGAGCTACGCCAGCATTAAACACAGATTGTCACAGATGAACGCTTGGAATTAAGACCACACAGATGATCACAGATAAAATCGCATATCAGAGTATCAGGACATTAGTGGGTAGAATAGCAGAATATCAGGATATCGGAGACAAAAGATTCTGATCTGATACTCTGATAAACTGATATCCTGATTTCCTGATATGCTTGATGGTAATTATCTGCGATCATCTGTTTAGTCGAAGCTCCAAGTATCCATCTGTGATCATCTGTGCCCCACAACCTTAAAGGCGTTGGGTAAATAATTGACTACGTCTGTCGGGATTAGGGCGATCTCACCGGTTTTCTTCGCCGCGATATCTGCCGCAAGGCCATGAATGAAACAGCCGAGCTTCGCTGCATAAAAAGCCGGCATCCCCTGACCGAGAAATGCGGCTATTATACCTGTCAGAATATCGCCGCTCCCTCCCGTCGCAAGACCGGGATTCCCCGTAGAATTGATAAAAACTTTTCCCGAAGAATCGGCGATAACGGTGCGATAACCTTTCAGGACGCAAACAACTCCGTATTTCCGGGCAATCCGAAGAGCCGCCTCTTTCCTCTTTCCTTCGGACTGCGGAAGTTTTTTTCCAAAAAGCCTTTCGTATTCACCCGGATGCGGTGCAAGTATCGCTTCCGCTTTAACGCGCTTGAGATTCTGCAAGTGGCCTTCAAACGCGTTCAGGCCGTCAGCGTCGATGACCATAGGCTTTCTAGAACCCAAAACTACTTTACGAACAAGGCGCTGCGTTTCCTCATTGCGGGAAAGCCCCGGTCCGATCGCGAGGACATCCTGCTTCTCTAAGAAATTACTGATCTCGCCATACGCCTTAATGCCAAGGGAACCGGCGCGTGTCTCGGCGAGGGGCATTGTCATAATCTCCGTTAGTTTAAGCGCCATAATACCGCTCAAACTCGTTGGTATGCCTAATGTTATGAGTCCGGCACCCGAGCGAAGGCAGGCAATACTAACGAGAAACGCCGCGCCTGTCAAGCCTCTGGAGCCCGCGAGAACAAAAATCCTACCGTAATCGCCTTTGTGCGAATCCCGCCGGCGCTTGGGAAGGAATTTTCTAAATTCGCCTTTAATCTGTTTAGAT
>JAQTRP010000125.1 GCA_028711765.1 Candidatus Omnitrophota bacterium
TTTAACTTTTCTAACTTTATCAGATGTCGGATCTGTAATAATTTCATGATATAATAAATCACTTACGAATTCATCCCTTTGTTCTGCATAATCATTTCTCCACTGTTCAAAAGTATACGTTGCATCAAACTTATCTCTGCCAATAAAACCATATTTCTTTAGAACCTCTTTGCTGTTCTCGTATTTCTTCCTTTTTTCCTCCAAGACAGAATTAAGACAGCTAAAATTGCCATTTTCCCCATCCCCTAAACGGCGAACAACAGACAAAAACTTTTGCGCTTCCCTAGAACTTAAGTAAATATCCGGATTATGACCACCATCTAAGAGTGCATTACATTCCCCATTAATAATAGTTTTACATTGCTTCAATATCTTATCGGATGCCAATTCTAAAGCGCACTTAAATAACGCTTGAGCTTTTACCTTTGCGCTATCACTTAAAAAAGTACAGGCTAATTCGTTAAAAACATACTCGCTAAAAATTACTCTGACTTTACGGCATTTTTTCAACAATAGAATGCGATGCCGTAACTCGTTATCATCTGCTAGCACATTATAAGCGACCGTATCAAGAAACAAACTTTTCATATAACCAGTTGGTGACCCTAATCTAGATTATTTGCTTTGTAAACTGTTCTGTTGCAAGCGATTATGCGCTATGCTTTTTATATCCCAATCCTTAACAAGTGGCTTGGTTTGCTTCGAGTGCAGCGTCTTGTTAAGTTCTAGAAAACACCCCGTCCCTAGGTTTTCGGCACCCTAGGAAAAATCGGGACTCGATGTCCCGATTTTTCCTTGTAACTATAAAAATAGTCGGCTAGCTCTGAGATTGCCGCGTCGTCCGCCACCTTCGGTGGCGAGACTCCTCGCAATGACAACAAGAAAGCAGGGGGCAGGAAAACAGCTCCATCACCCAAGATGCGAAGGTGAACCCACGATAGGCCCGCCGCATATGTACCCTAGCAGGGGATGGGTGAGCCGTCGGGTGATGGAATGTTTTGCCTGCCCCCTGCTATAGAAATCATTGGCGTCCCTGCAAGGAACAAACCAAGCCACCTGTTTATGGATATTTTATAAAAGAAAGATACGAGCTCTCAATCAGAGGAGGCCGTTTTTGTGGAAGGCTTCGTTCCAGTCAATCTTGATCGCTTTCGACTGCTCATCCTGAAACGCGGCCTCCGCCGCCGCCTTAAGAAGCCGCCTGTCGTCAGATTCGAAATCTTTAAGTGATTTCTCTTTAAACGGCGAGGCGGTAAGCTTGAGTATGTAGGTGCGAGCAATCTTGCAGGTGCCGTTCATGGTACCGTTCACAAGGCCCTTCCGGATCATCTGCCGGATGAACGGAAAAACAAGCGGCGCCTTCTCGTAATCCCAGCGGATCAAGGTAAAACTCGTCGTAAAAACCCGCGTCTCGGTATCGCTCACGCGCTCAAGATACCAGAGCGAATCCGCGTAATAGGCAAAGCCATCTATATTGTGCTCTTTCTCTTGCTTGGACGAATCCAAAATCTGGGTGCGAATGATTTTTTTCGTGCCGTCGTTTTTCAGGGAGAAAATATTCGAGGTCCTGTAATATTTCTTGCGTGTTCCGATAAACTGTATGCTCACCTCGCGCAGGTTATCGACTACGGCGAGATTTTTGTCCCGCTTTACGATTTTTGCCTCCAGCACACCGTCGTTGATCTTCCAGCGGTTATTGTAGTCTGTGAGGAGATTAAACACGTCCTCGATATTGGCCTCCACAACGTAGAAGACGCGCATCCCGAGAAAATTCCTGATATCCTCCGGCTCCTTGAGCTTCGCAAATTTGACAGGATCGATGTAGACAACCTTGATCTGGCCGGGTTTGAGATCCGGAAACTTGACGCCTATCGCCTCTTCGAAGGGCTTCCCCGCTTCGAGATTGGCGATGAGGCCTCCGACATAATTCGTGAACGGGCTCACGACGCCGTTTGATTTGGCGGGGTCGTAAGCGGGCTCGCCCGACTGCAGTTTCTCTTCGACTGTGCGGTCAAAGCGAATTATATCAATGATATCCGCGAACGCCTCGCGCTGACATACTCCACAGACAATTAAAAAAGCAAGAATACTTGCCGTAGCTTTACGATTTAGCGGCACCATTTAGCCTCCATTTTATTCAAATCTCCCCTAACTAAAGTTTCCCACATTTCCTTATTGTAAATGCAACCGGGATCGGACGCTTTGTAATCACCGAAATATCCGTAGGGCCGCGCGCGGCAACCACCGCAGAAAAGTTTATAATCACAGGTGAGACATCCCCCCGTGCGGTCGTCCCTGTCGCGCAGGCTGACGAGGACTTCATTCTTCTCCCACCATGTCCTGAAATCGTCCCTGAGTATATTGGCTATCACCTTCGGCATAAAAACGCAGGGCGTTATATTGCCGTTGGGCTGGAGCGCTACGTAACAGCGGCCGGCGCCGCATCCGCCGAGGTACTTCGCGAACATGCGGGCGTTACTGCCTTTGCCGGCGGCGATATGGGCGGTCGCGAAATTTCCCAAGCCGCCTTGGAGCCGGCTCGCCTCAATGCAAAACCGCCCGAGCTGAGGCGAGGTGCACATCACATCCTCTCCCCGATCAAGCGCCCTATAAAGATAATCGAGCATCTCTTCCCGCATCTCGGGCGTTAAATCCTGATCCGTGATTTCTTTCGCGCGGCCGGTCGGCACAAAATTGAAAGCGCAGAATTTGTGGCATCCGAGATCCAGCGAAAATTTGGCGATATCCTTAAACTCGTGAAAGTTCAGACGCGTTATCGTAGTGGCAATGCCTGTCCTGAAGCGTTTTTCCGCGACGCTGTTCTTTATGCCTTCCACCGTCTTCTGCCACATATCTTTTCCGCGGAATTTATTGTGGACTTCGGGGTTCAGGCTGTCGAGGCTTATCTCCACATATTTGATCCCCACATCGGCGAGCCGTGAGCACATCTCTTTCGTAAGCAGAGTGCCGTTCGTCGCTATCGTAAGCTCAAGGCCTTTTTTCCTGGCGTATTCGGCCGTGGGCCAGAAAGTAGGCTCAGTCAAAGGCTCGCCGCCGGAAAACGCTATTATAATCGTGTCGTTATCGTAAAGTATGTCGATCGCGCGCTTTTTCTCATCCAGCGTCATCTCATCGGGAAGAGCTCCTCTTGCATCCTGATAACAGTGGATGCAGCTTAAGTTGCAGCGGTTCGTAAAATTCCAGACGCAAAGTATCGGCCCCCAGAATTTCTGAGGCCGCGTAAGGCCGTATGCGCCGATACTCCGGGCGGTAGCTATAATGGCGCGCCGCCTTCCGTCATGCCGGAAAAGCTCTTTTTTAATCGTTTCCTTCGGGGTACCGACGCGCTTCCTGAAATATCCGATGAGGAAAAGTATAGGTGCGTATCTGATTTTTTTCCAGAGGGGCAGACCGGGATTGTCGTAGGAAATGAAAATATCGTTGAGGATACAATTCCCGTTTTTGTCCAAACGGGTCATCCACTTAAGCGCCGACTGCACATAAGGTCTGCCAAGAAACCACTCTATGCGTTCCGCTGTATCCATAGAACCTAATCTCCGTTAAAACTTAGACTTGCGTCTCAGTCTGAGGAGGAACTTCTCCGGCTGGGGGCTGCGGCTCGGGCTGGATTGCCTGAGGCTCTTCTTTGGGGAGAGATTCCGCTGCTATGGGAGCGGGTTTTTCCTTTGCCTTAGGCCTCGCGGCCGCGTTCTTTGCCGCTTCCTTCTGGCGCTCCTTACATCTTTTAATGTACTTTTTTGCCCTTGCTCTTTTTGTCCTGCGATCGTGATCCTGGCCCATGTTTAACCTTTCTGTAATCGGGGTTTAAAATAGGTGCCTATTCTATCCAATATTTAGGTTTTTACAAGGTTTAAAACAGAATCCGGTACCTGGTACCGAGTCTACGGATCCGATGCCAGGTACCCAATCAGGTGCTTATT
>JAQTRP010000126.1 GCA_028711765.1 Candidatus Omnitrophota bacterium
TCGACCACTTCAAAGTTAAGGCGCTCAAAAATATCGGTAATATCCTGGACTGTCTGAGTAAGCGGATGGAGGTGCCCTAACTCGGGCTTTATTCCGGGGAGAGAAATATCGAAATCCTTAGGAAGAATGCTCGCGCGGCGTTCAAGCTCTAAGCGCCGATTGTCATACTCTGCTTCAAGCTGACGTTTGACTTCGTTCGCTTCGCTTCCCGCCTCCGCGCGCTCCTTCGCCGGCAGTGAACCTATATTGCGCAGAAACTGGATGAGCTCGCTCTTACGGCCGAGAAACTGAACCCGCGTTTCCTCAAGTTCAGCAAGCGTACTCGCCTTGCGAATTTGGGCAAATGCCTTCTCAGATATTTTATTAAGCTCTTCACGCATGAGGTAAACACCTAAGATCAGGCGCCCTTCGCGACCTCGATCAATTTCTTAAGGGCCGCGTCGTCCTTGCGGAACGCGATATCGGCAAGCGCTTTGCGGTCGAGCTCCACCTTCGCTTTTTTAAGTCCCGCGATAAATTTGGAATAGGTGAGACCG
Organism: Candidatus Omnitrophota bacterium; assembly: GCA_028711765.1. Taxonomy (GTDB): domain Bacteria; phylum Omnitrophota; class Omnitrophia; order Omnitrophales; family JAQTRP01; genus JAQTRP01. The sequence continues at coordinate 537 of JAQTRP010000126.1, forward strand.
TGCGCGCGGCACGCCGCGTTGATACGGATAATCCAAAGGCTGCGGAAAGTGCGCTTCTTCACCCTGCGGTCGCGGAAACTGTAGGCCATCGCCCTATGGACCGTCTCACGGGCCGTCCTGTGGAGTCTGTGCCGGCCGCCGAAGAATCCTTTCGCCCTCTTTAAAATTTTCTTCCTCCGCCTTCGCCCGGCGGGTACATGTTTTACACGTGGCATTGTCTTGCTCCTTTCGCAGTAATATCAACGTAACAACGTAGGGCGCGTTTCCCAAACGCGCCGCGTTCTTCGGGCCGTTCGGGGAACGGCCCCTACGTCTATTTTAACGATATACGACGGATTTTTTAGCCGTAAGGAAGGCAAGTCTTGACGCGCCGCGCTTCAACCGCGGAGAGCGGCCCGGTACCCCGGAGCCGCCTCTTTCTGCCTGATGAGCGGTCGGTCAAAAGATGCCTGTGAAAGGCGTGGGACTTAAGAACCTTGCCCTTCCCGGTAATCCTAAACCGTTTTCTTACAGCCTTCTTTGTCTTCCTATTTATTTTAGCCATACCGTTACTTTCTATGCTTAGAAATATTGCGTTTATTAAAACCAAAATTTCAAGAGCCTTTGGGAGTCAAAATCATCACCAGTGAGCGGTTTTCAAACGGCATGCGCTTCTCAACCGCCGCGACTTCCTCAAGATCGGTCACGAAACGGACCAGAACCTTTTCCCCCAAATCCACGTGCGCCATCTCGCGGCCCCTAAAAAACATGGTGACCTTGACCTTGTCCCCGCGGTTAAGAAAACGCGTCGCGTTTCTCAGCTTCGTCTGATAATCATGCTCCCCGATCTTGGAACTCAGACGGATTTCTTTAACCTCAAATACCTTCTGCTTCTTCTTGGCGTCCCGCTCCTTCTTCTCGATCTCGTAAACATACTTTCCGTAATCCATAATCCGGCAGACAGGCGGCGCGGCGTTGGGCGAAATCTCGACAAGGTCGAGCCCGACGCTCTCGGCGCGCTGAAGGGCGTCGCGTGTTGCCACGACACCCACCTGAGCTCCGTTTTCATCAATGAGCCTAATCTGGGGAATACGGATTCTCCGATTGTGACGAATTTCTCTTTGAATAAAAACCACCTCCTTAAATGAGTGCATAATTTACGCAACTGACAAGGAGCGTAAATTATATGCACGAATTTATCCTGAGGCTGCGACATATAGGAGCAGCCGTAGGATTACCTTAAAATGTTTTCAATACAATGAGCACGTAACTTATGGAGTGCGCAGCACGACATAAGTTACTGGCTGAATTTAATCCGCCGTCTTGTCCTCCGAAGCCAAGCACGGAAGTGCATTGGCGAAGGAGGAAGCCTGCTTCACAGGCCTGCCCAATATAGGCGAAGGCGGACAATGTTTAAATGTCAAATGCTCACTTAAATCACGTACCTGGTACCGATCCCATTAATCCGGTACCAGGTACGTAAAGGTAATACGTGATTTAAGTAGTTGTTCAAAGAACGCGATTCAAAATTTCCGCTTTTACCTTCTTCACAAAATCATCTATTTTCATTTTCCCAAGGTCTTTCCTGCCGTATCCGCGAAGGGCGAGTTCGCCTGATGCCTCCTCCTCGCCGCCGATCACGGCCATATACGGAACCTTTAAAGTCTCCGCTTCGCGGATTTTGTAGCCGATTTTCTCAGGCCTCAAATCGAGCTCGGCGCGGATCCCCTCTTTGCGGAGCCGCTCATAGACGGCCTTCGCGAAGGCCTCGAACTTTTCAGACACGGTAATGAGCTCAACCTGAACGGGGGCAAGCCACACGGGGAAAGCCCCGCCGAAATGCTCTATCAGAATACCGAGAAAACGTTCGAGAGAACCGAAGCAGGCGCGATGGATCATGACCGGCCGGTGCGGCTGGCCGTCGGCGCCGGTATATTCGAGCTCGAAACGCTCGGGCATGGAGAAATCAAGCTGTATCGTCCCGCACTGCCAGGTGCGGCCGAGTGAATCCTCGATGTGGAAATCTATCTTGGGACCATAAAAAGCGCCGCCGCCTGGATTCTCTTCATAAGTAATATTGTTCGCCGCGAGCGCGTTCCTCAAAGCTGCGGTGGCACGCTCCCAAATCTCATCCGACCCCATAGAGTCTTCCGGTCTTGTCGAAAGCTCAATTTCCACACTGTCGAAGCCGAAGGTCTTGTAAATCCGGAAGATCAACTGTATGCAGCGCGATATTTCTTCCTGCATTTGGTCTTCGGTGCAGAAAATATGGGCATCATCCTGTACAAAGGCCTTGACGCGGAAAAGGCCGTGCAAGACGCCCGAAAGTTCGTGCCTGTGGACAAGGCCCATCTCGGCCATCCTTAGCGGCAGATCGCGGTAAGAGTGCTGCGAATCTTTGTAGATAAGAAGCCCTCCGGGGCAATTCATCGGCTTAACCGCGAATTGAGCGCCTTCCATCTTCGTAAAATACATGTTCTCCTTATAGTGCTCATAATGGCCGCTCCGTTTCCAGAGCTCGTCGCGGAGTATGATGGGCGTCTTAACCTCGACATAGCCGTCGCGCTCGAGCTCCTCGCGGATATACCCGAGGAGCTCGTTTACGATAACCATGCCCTTCGGATGATAAAACGGAAAACCCGGCGCCTCATCATGGAAACTGAATAAATCGAGCTGCTTGCCGAGTTTTCTGTGATCCCGCTTGCGCGCCTCTTCCAGGATAAGCAAATATTTATCGAGGTCGGCCTTGGTAAAAAATGCCGTGCCGTAGATGCGCTGGAGCATCGGATTGCGCTCGCTTCCCTTCCAATACGCCCCCGCCACGTTAAGCAGTTTGAACGCGCCGATCGCGCCCGTGGACTTCACATGCGGCCCCTTGCAGAGGTCGGCAAATTCGCCGCATTTATAAACCGATACCCGCTCAAAGGGAAGTTCATTGATCAGCTCGCATTTAAAAGGTTCTTTCTTTTTTTCAAAGAGCTTCAGGGCCTCAGGCTTTGTCAACTCTTCGCGGACAAAAGGATGATCTTCTTTGATGACGGAAGCCATCACGCCCTCAATTTTCGCAAGCTCATCCGCAGCGAACGGTTCTTCCCTGTCAAAATCATAGTAGAACCCGTCACGAATTGAGGGGCCGATCCCTAATTTTGTTTTCGGGAAAAGTTTCTTGACCGCATAGGCGAGAACGTGCGCGGCGCTATGCCGGAGGGTATCAAGTTCAAGTTTACTTTGTTCCATCTATTGACCCGAATGCTCCTATATTATTTTCAAGCAACATATAGCAAGAAATCAAAGATTAAAGCGCAAAACGCAAAATTGAAATTCAAAATTCAAAA
>JAQTRP010000127.1 GCA_028711765.1 Candidatus Omnitrophota bacterium
CTTCCGATCTATAGCCCTTGGCACGACCCTGCCGTCGGGCAGGCGTTATCTTCGAGGGCACATAGCTCCTTAAAATCAATCTTCCCCGCCTGAAACGCCCCTACGGCCTCAAACGTGTCGCGCACAAGAGAGCGCCTCCTGCCGCGCCACATACCCGCGAGCATAGGCCCGCCGGTAACAACGAGGCCCGGCACGTTAATTCTCGCGAGCCCCATCAACATTCCGGGCGTAATCTTATCGCAATTGGTAAGGCAAACCAAACCGTCGAGGGCATGCGCCTCGACAATCGACTCGATCATATCCGCGATCAGCTCGCGGCTTGGAAGCGAATATTTCATCCCCTCATGGCCCATCGCAATGCCGTCGCAGATGCCGGGTATGCCGAAAAAGAACGCCGCGCCGCCTCCGGCGTGAATACCGCGCTCGATATACCTCTCGAGATCTCTCAGGTGGATATGACCGGGAACAAGATCCGTAAATGACGAGGCTACGCCGATTATGGGTTTCCCTATATTGCGCCGCGAAAAACCCGTGGCCGAAAGTAACGCCCTATGCGGCGCCCTTGTAGCGCCTTTTGTTATCCTGTCGCTTCTCATATTTTTTATCCTTTTGTGAGGTTCCAACCTGCGTACCTGGTACCGAATCAATGGGACCGGTACCAGGTACGCAGGTTGTGTGCGGATTCGGTACCAGGTACCTGCTCAAGTACAAATTCGGTATCCGGGACTACTACTTTAGTAAAATTGACGTAAGTGCTTGTAAAGACAGGCGTTGATTATAGCACAAGACCAAATCTTGTCAACCTTGTTGGAAATGTATGTTTCGGGTACAACATCCTGTACCAGGTACCGCACTCGGGGTACCTTTATGTACCTGCTACCGGTCCCGCGAATGCGGTACCAGGTACATAAAGGTGTGCAAGTACTTATGAAACCGGCTCCAGGTACATAGACATAGGATGTTGGGTTTTAGATCTCTTCTTTGGGGTAGGCGTAGCGGCGGATATTGTCCATTTTGCCAAAACAGACCAGCCTGTCTTTCAGGCCGAATTTGAAATCCGCCGGGGGATTGGCGATATACTGCGTGCCGTGCTCAATGGAAAGGACAAGGATATCGTTCTTGCGTAACTCAGCCCCAACCAAGGTCTTACCCAAAAGTGGGTTGCCTTCCTCAATTGAAACTTGTGAAACACCGTATCCCTCGGCATGGAGGAGGAGCTCCTCATAGGAAACCGGCCGGATCCACCCTTCCTTGATAATTTTCCTGCCGACTTTTTCCGTGAACTTCTCCATAAGCCTGCGGTTTGACAAAAGCCGGAAGAGAACAAACATAAGGGCTGAAAATACGGCAAGAACGATTACCGTGTGCAAACGCGAGTTCATCGAATTCACGAGACTCGCGATGATCGTGACGATACCGACATTGCCGAGCACAATGAGCGCCGATGCGATCTTGCGGCGCTGAGGATGGACCGCGATAAGCTCGGACTCGCGGGTCGTAAAGCCTGTCCCCGAAAACGCGGAGAGAGCCTGAAAGATCGCGATCTCCTGGTCGAGGCCAGTGAGCATGAAAGCAACGGCGCCGATTCTCACAACCAAAAACGACGCGATCACCGTAAGGATCATGATGATCAGGCTCATAATTAAACCCTCTCCGAATAAAAGTAGCGAGTAGGTAGAAAATCAAAAATTAAAACGCAAAGCGCAAAATTGAAATTTAAAATTCAAAACCAAGGCATACTATTTTGTTATTGCAACATTTTGAACTTTGCGCTGTGGCTTTGCAGTTTGATTCTTAAACTTTGAATTTTCCTTCTTTTTACCGTAACGCGAAATGCCTCGCCTTTTCGTCGTGCTCAAATAAGTGAACGCCAAGCTCCTCATAGGCGCGCAGAATTTCGCCGACGCTCCACGCCTGGGCAAAACACCCCCGCGGTGAATGAGGCGGATCGCCGTCAAAGAGCTCGGAAACACTTCCCAGGCACGCCTCCCTCAAATGATGTTTCAGAAAATCATCGAGCGAGGACCTCAACTTGGTTTTTACTGTTTTGCTCAATCCGTAAACTTTAAGATAGGCCGCAACGTAAAAACCCCAAAACCACGGCCAGACGCTCCCCTCATGATAGGCCATGTCTCTGTGTTTCTGGTCTCCGGCATAAATTCCGCGGTAATCTTTGTCGTGATTAGAAAGACTGCGCAGGCCGCATGGGGTAACGAGCTCCCGCTCGGCTCGCTCGAGAATGGATTTCCACTTTACGTCATTTTCTTCCAATATATGGAAAGGAAGACTCATGGCAAGAAGCTGATTCGGCCTGAAAGACGTATCGCGTTCATCTTTCCGCACCACATCGGCAAGATATCCTAAGTCTTCCTGCCAAAATAGCTTGTTGAAATTGACATAGGCATCGTGCGCGAGATGGGCAAACACCCCGCGTTCTTTTTCCGCCTTGAAATAATCCGCGAAAAACGCGGCGATTGATAGGGCGTTATACCAGAGGGCATTCACTTCGACGGCCTTCCCCTGTCTCGCCGTCACGGCCTCGCCGCCGAGCGAGGCATCCATCCAGGTCATGGCGATGGCCGGAGTCCCGGCCTCAACCAAGCTGTCGCGATCGAGAAAAAGATACGGGGGGTTGCCTTTTTGATAAGATTTAATAATCTGAATTATCTTAGGAAAAAGATAGCGCTCGATCGTCCTGTAATCTTCGGTGTATTCAAGATACTTGAAGCAGGCGTGAATAAACCAAAGCGACGCGTCGGCCGACAGATAATAAGGCGAGCCGTCGGTCTCATTCACGAAAGCCGGCAGCATGCCCTGCTCTATTGACCCCGCCGCCGAAAGCAGGACTTCCTTGGCGATATCATAACGGCCCGTCGTCAGCGTAAGGCCGTGAAAAGCGATCATGGTATCGCGCCCCCATTCGTTAAACCACGGGTAACCGGCTATGATCCCCTTGAATTCGTCCTTCTTGCGGACGATAAATTGATCGGCCGCTAAAAGCAACGCCCTCAGATTGGGATTTTCCTCTTTAAAGTGCGCGGGAACGAGTTCTGACCTACGTTCGAGTTCCTGTTTAAATAATTTCTCGGGTTGCACATTTTCCACGGGACGGAACGAGGCGTACAAAAACGCCGTCGCCTTTCCGCTCATCGAATAAATCAGCGTAAACGGATTGTATAAATCCTCCTCTGAGTTAAGCCCGCGCTCGCGCTCCGCCGGATATTCAAAGTGATTATACCAATATCCGGATTTATCAAGGATGGCCGCGTCGTGAGCAAAGTAAAGCGGCGGCAGCTCGGGATACGGCGTGAACGTGACATGGCCGCGCTTAGTATCGAGATCGCGATTCAGACGGCCATTTTCGGAGCCCAAACTATGAATAGGCCTAAAACCCGCGAGAGGTTTCACGATCAGACGGAATGGGCCTGCCGACTGCAGGAGACGGTAAAAAATCAAAACGGCATTTTCTCCGTAAGGCATGAACACCGTCCGCTCGAGCACCACGTCTTCGCATTCGAAAGTCCATGTCGGAAACGGATCCATGCTGAAACCCGCGAGACTGTGGTACCCGTCCTTCACGAATGGACCTTGGTAAACGTGAGTCGATACGGGATGCAGCCTGTCTTCGATTGCAACCGACTCTTCGAGGGATGAAAGAATGAGATAGCGCCTGATGGGAGGCTTTAGAGAGGCTGCGAGGAGGCCGTGGTAGGCCCGTGTGTTGGCGCCGGAAACAGTTGAGGAGGCATAACCCCCTAAACCGTTAGTGAGGAGCCACTCTACATTCTGAGATTTATCAAAGTCCTGGCAGAAATCCGCG
>JAQTRP010000044.1 GCA_028711765.1 Candidatus Omnitrophota bacterium
CCATCTCGGACAACGTTACCTTTATGCCTTATTTTATTTTTGAGCACGTTGAAAATAGCCACTTCAGCGCTTTCTACGAGAACCGTTTGTTCTGCGGCGCGGGCCTGAGGGTTATGCCGTTCCGCAATTACAGGTATTGCAATAACGAATGGCTCTTCAAAACCCGTTTCTTTATAGAGTGGATTGGAATAAACCAGGCTTGGTATACAAAAGACAGCCCCCGTCCTCTAAACGGCCGTCAGCACGACCTCCGTTTCGGTATCGGACTTTCGTATAGGCGGTATTAAATTATGAGTCGTCAGTTGTCAGTCGTCAGTCGTCAGTTAAATTCAGGAAGAAAAGGATTAGGGTGGCAATTTGCCGTAATTTTTGTGGGATTGGTGTTTTTCGCATTAGTTGCTCCTGTATCCGCCGCTAACTTTGTTGAAAACTGGGACTTTGAAATCGGCACGCTAAATCTTGCCACAGGTGTTACTAATTGGACAACCTATGAGGAAGCGGCAGGAAATACTCACCAGGAACGCAGCGCCTTGAGCGTTCCTCCTATTACGTGGGGTGTAAATACCGGCGCGCGTGCGTTGGAACTAGATTGTTTCGGACCGGGGAATAGATGGTCAGGCGCTTTCCAAGACGTATACGGCGTATATGAAGGCGACCAAGTTGTATTTTCTGCTTGGGCGCGCACCGGCGATATTGTTGCGGCCAATGGAACTTTTGCGCGTATGATGTTAGAGTTTTATGATCGCAACAACGGGCTTGTCCAACGTACAGTATCGGTTAATATTACAACTACCAACGCCCTTGCCTATGCACAGTTTACCATTGCTAATGTAGCGCCCCCAAACACCAACCGTGTCCGGTTTGTTCTCGAGGCAAATGCAACAGGTGGTGGAGGTGGTACTGTTGACTTCGATACTTTATCCGCCTCGCTCCGGCAGAGCGGGGTCACTCCGAACGTGGATGATTTTCCGGTGGCGATTAGTTTAAGGTCAAGCTCTTATCAGGCCTCAGTGGGCGATGTTGTCACTTTTACTGCCGATATCACCAACCGCACCGCCGCTGCAATTAACAACGTCGAAGCAGTGTTGGACGTTCCCCCCGGCTTCGATCTTATAAAAGAAAGCGTGCGGCTTAATGGGCAGCTCGTCAATATAAGGGAAGGTTCTTTTATATTCGATGTCGCCACCCTTGGTGCGGGCGAGACGAAACGGCTTGTCTTTCAGCTTCTTGTCACGTCCGGTATCCAGATAAATCACCGCTACGCGGTAAATATCTACGCGCGTAACTCCGTAAGTCTTGGCCACCTTTCCGATAATTTCGAGATTCCGATCTTAATTATACCGGATCCTGTTTTCGATCTCGGTACAATCATAGGCAAGGTCTTTCATGATGCGAACGAAAACGGCGTTCAGGATAAGGGAGAGCCGGGTGTTCCGGGCATCCGCATTGCCACAGAACAGGGAGTGGTTGTGCATACCGACGAGGAGGGTAAATACCATATTCCGGGGGTCGTGCCGGGACGCCACATTGTCAAGATCGACGGCCACACCTTGCCGAAGGGGACAAAATTTATAACCGAAGAGTCCTATCTAACAAAGATAACCAACGGCATCATGGCGAAAGTTAATTTTGCGGTCCTGCTTCCCGAGGAAAAGGTTCCCGAGGAATACCGGAAGGACCTTACGGTGCGGATAACCGAAGAGGTCGATCAGATTAATCCCGAAATCTCGGTCGCTGTTTTCCCATCGATTCTTAAGATGGGGCAGGGTATGTTTGAGAAGGTTCCGACCTTCCGTCTCCACACGAACTACGGTAATCTCGTCCACGAATGGCGCATCGAAATTCGCGATGAAGTCGGGCATATGATATGGTCGGGTTATGGTTCGGGCATACCGCCTTCAGAGGTTCAGTGGAACGGCAAGAACGAATTCGGAGAACCCGTAAAGGCCGGTGACTACGCCGCGCGCTTTGTCGTGGCGGATAAATCGCGCCGCGAGGATTGGTCGCCACTTGCCTTGTTCCGTATTCTTGACAAGAAGGACCCATCGCACGAAGGGCTCGCGGATTTAGAGGAGGCGCCGTTTTCTCAGGTCGGTTACTTTAATATTGTAAAAGATGGGAAGCGCAGTATTCCTGTTATAACCAGGGGTGCCGTGAAAGTGCGCGGCCGCGCCTTAGGCGCCCAAAAAGTGAAGGTGAACGGGCGTGATGCCAGGATTGATAAGGACGGCAAGTTCGAGGAGAAGGTTTTTCTTCCTTACGGGGATAATCAGGTTGAAATAGACGCGGTCAGCAAGGAAGGCAAGGTTGTAACTTATACCGAGCCCGTCAAGATGAGTGACAGCTATTTCTTTATGGCGGCACTCAGCGAGGGAGAGCTAGGATATGGCCACCTTGACGGCAACATAAGAACGGTCGCGAAAGACGATAGTTACAAAAATGCCTTTTATAAAGATGGCAAGGTGGCGTATTATCTCAAAGGAAAAGTAAAAGGAAGATTTCTTGTTACTTCATCATATGACACAAGCAAGGTTGAAGGAGAAGGATCCAATCTTTTCACTAACCTCGATCCCAACAAATATTATCCTATCTATGGCGATGCCTCGACGATAGCTTATGACGGAGGCGAGACACAGGATAAGCTTTATGTGCTCGTTGAGACCGACAAGGCTTTTCTCAAGGTCGGCAGCTTCAAAACAGATTTTAAGGAAACGCAACTCGCTACGCACGACCGCACAATGTCCGGCGTTAAGGGCCATTATGAAACGCTCTCGACGACAAAATACGGCGATTCGAAAGCGCACGTGGCATTTTTCAAAGCGCGCGAGAATCAAAAACCCGCGCATGACGAGATGCTGGGAACGGGCGGGAGCCTCTATTATCTTTCTCATCGCAATTTAGTCGAGGGGAGCGAGAAGGTTTGCGTCGAGGTGCGGGACAAATACACAAAAATGGTTTTGTCTTCAACCCAGCTTACAAACGGCACGGATTATGAGATAAATTATGATGAAGGCCGCGTAATTCTTAATAGTCCCCTTAATTCAGTAAGCGCTTCCGACACCATCATTTCAAACGAGCTCCTTAACGGCAACGAGGCGTTTCTCGTCGTGAACTATGAATATCAGCAGGTTGATTTTATCCAGAATACCACCAGCGGGATACGCGGTTATTATAACTACGGCAACAACCTCAGGGTCGGCGGCACGTATATTGAGGACACGCGGTCGGTTGAGAATGCAAATTATCACCTCGCCGGTATCGACGGCCTGGTGCGTCTGGGAGAAAACACGCGCGTTTCCATGGAGTATGCCGAAAGCCTTCATTCTCAGCAGGAAAACTATTTCTCAAATGACGGCGGCCTGACCTATGCCGATATTAATGCGATTTGGGCGGACGATAGCCAACGAAGAAGTGCGTATATGGTTAAAGGAGAGACCAAGCTCGGTCCCAAGACCGATCTGTCCGCCTACTTACAGAAAGTTAATTCTGGATTTTCGAACGCGGATTTGGCGGCTCAACAGGGTTACGAAAAGTATGGATTCGCCGCCACTTACAGGTTCAACTCCTATCTCAAATTTGATTTACGCCATGACCGCAGAAAAGCGACCGACTGGGGCAATGTAAACGGTCTGGCCACGGCCGATGTGGGCGAGGTGGATTATACGACGGTAAAGGGTTCCTTTAGGATGCATCCTTTGTTTATTGATGCCGAATATTGTCATCAGGCTGTGCAAGAGTTTCACTGCGGCACTAGCAACTATTATACATTACGTCCTCTCGCGCGATTGCTCGACCTGAATACGTTTGAGAACGCGATCGGCGGCCGAATCGCCTATCAGTTAACGGACGACCTGAAGCCTTATATTCGCGGACAGGCGACAGCCGCCGGCGAGAGCAATAATCAAATTGCGGCAGGTTTAGAGGCCAAACTCGGCGCCAAGTCGAAGATGACCTTCGAGGAAGTTGTAGGCAGTATAGGTGACGCCACCTTGTTTCATTTCCAGACTCAAGTTTCGGAGGATACCCAAACCTATGCCGATTACGCTATCGGAGAAGATAATCTTGAAGGCCCCGGTTACAACGTTGCCATCGGCGCCACTACGCAGCTCGACAAACGTTCAAGGATAATTTCCGAAAGGAGATATTCCGGCTATCAGGGCGAGAACGCGGCTACAAGTCTTTACGGTTACGAGAGGACATTTCTTGACGGTCGCTTGGGTTTTAAAACAACTTTTGAACGCAGCCAGATAAACGATATTGTTCTTTCAGATCGTACACGCGAAGCCTACCGCAATGCCGGGACGATCGGTATTACCTATAACGATAACGAAAGACTAAGCACTACCTCCAAGATTGAACTCCGTACGGATGACAAGAGTACGAGCTTCAAACAATGGCTATCTTACAATACCTTTGAATTTAAGGCAAATAAGGATCTTACTTTGGGCGGCAGGCTTAACTATTCGAATTCAAGGAATACGACAGATAAGGATTTAGCGGGTCGTTTTGTGGAGTGCAATCTCGGTTTCGCCTACAGGCCGGTGGATTGGGACAAGTTTAATATGTTGGCCCGGTATACCTACCTTGAAGATGTTTCTTTGGACAGTCAGTATGATAGTGTGGCAATGGATCATGGTTCCCATATTCTTGCCACGGATTTTGCCTACGATATCAACTCGCTGCTTCAGCTTGTAGAGAAGTTTGCGTGGAAGATGGGAGTATACTCCAGCGAGATCTCAGGTCCTTTTGATGTTTACACCTCCCTCTGGGTGAACAGGTTCAATTTCCACGTCACGAAAAAGTGGGATGTGGCAATTGAATATCGCTCTCTTTTCCAAAGGGGGTCGGGAAATAATCTTAAGCAAGGAGTGTTGGTTGAGGTCGATCGCGAAATTTTGGATCACATCCGCTTGGGTGTCGGTTATAATTTTACCGATTTCAGCGATGACCTTAGGCATTCGAGCGATTATGACCGGCATGGTGTTTTCTCGAGGTTAACAGGGAAGTTTTAAGCGCAGGGGCCGTTCCCCATACGGCCAGAAAAGTAACGGCGTGTTTGGGAAACGCGCCCTACTAGCTTGATAGGAACTTGTCTTATGGAGGATTGAATATGAAAAAGCTAATAGGTTTTCTTATATTATCGATATTGCTTTTTGGGTGCACCACAAACCCTATAGGTCCTAAGCACGACGAAGTTCTTATCTACAACAAGAGCTATGACTACACCTACCTTAAAGTGCTTGAGGCGATTAATGATACGCCGAGCTGGAACATACGCGACACAGACAAAGAGGCCGGCGTTATTACCGCTTGGAACGATAGTTACGAAAGCCTTTTTGACGCCGATAAACGCCAGGCGGTTTTCTATGTGAAGCGCCTCGAATCGAAAAAAACATCGGTAGAACTTGCCCCCCAATCTCAAACAATCATAGGTATCGGCGAGGTTATGAAAAGTATCGATACCTATATGGGGAAGTACCGGAAAGAGGGTTAGGCAATTAAAGTTATAAGTAGTAAGTTTTAAGTTTTAAGTTGTAAGTTAAAGGCGAAGACATAAAGCAAAAGCGATTTCCTGCCTCAGTTTTTTCTGCATTTTTCCTTCATTTGTTTTACTTACAACTTACCACTTATAACTTAAGACTAGGATACAGATGGACCAAATCATCCTCAAGGGTGTACGCACCCACAATCTCAAAAACTTTAATCTAAGCCTGCCGCACGGCCGCCTCATCGCGATAACCGGCGTGTCCGGTTCGGGGAAATCCTCTCTCGCCATAGACACTTTATACGCAGAGGGTCAGAGCCGCTACGTGGAATCCCTTTCGGCCTACGCGCGGCAGTTTCTTGAGCGGATGGAACGGCCCGATGTCGACTCCGTAACGGGTATACTTCCGGCGGTGGCGATTGAGGCGAAGAATATCGTCCAGAATGCCCGTTCCACGGTGGGCACCCAGACGGAGATAAATGATTATTTGCGCGTCCTTTTCTCAAGAGTAGGCGAGACTATTTGTCCTTCATGCACGAAGCGCGTTGAGGAAGATAGCGCCGAGAGAGTGGCCGGAAAATTAGTTGATGATGAAAACGGTAAGACCGCGTGGATACTTTTTCCGGTTTCTTTCGGTAGGGAAGCCGCCAAGTATAAGCGTGAATTCCTTAAGAATATCGAACGTGAAGGATTCATCCATTTTTTTATCGGCAGCAGGGAGTGTGACGCCGATGAGGTGGAAGGCCTTATCACGAAAGAGGCCAAAATAAAGGTAATAGCGGATCGGATTGCTATAAGTCCCGGCCGGCGCTCGCGTCTTGTCGATTCCATAGAGACGGCCTACCGCTACGGTAAGGGCGAATGCGAGGTTGCTGCCTTCGACGGCCCGAAGCATAAAATTCTTAGTTTTTCCCGCGGCTTTCACTGCGCGACCTGCAAGCGAGATTTCAAACGTCCTGTCCCCAACATGTTTTCTTTCAACAGCCCCCTCGGGGCATGTCCCGAGTGCCAGGGGTTCGGCCGTATCGTTACGATCGATCCAGAGCTCGTGGTTCCGGATGATACAAAATCCATAAACGAAGGGGCGATCGAGCCATGGACTAAACCGGCTTCCGCTCGGGAATTCTCGCAGTTGAAGAATTTCGCTCGCCGGCACCGTATTCCGCTCGATGTGCCCTACGGCAAAATTCCTGCGGAGAAGAAGCGGTGGATCTGGGAAGGAAAAACCGGCGATGATTATTTCAGCGTAAAAGATTTCTTCGAGCATCTCGCCAAGAAGCTTTACAAAATTCACGTGCGCGTTTTCCTCGCGCGTTACCGCGCTTATCAAAAATGTCCGGCCTGCGGCGGCTCTCGCATAAAACCCGAAGGGCTCTGCGTCAAAGTTCGAGGCCGCTCTATCCATGATCTCTGCGAGATTCCCTTATCGGAGTTCAAGGCCTTTCTTAAAGGTGTTAAGTGGACGCGCGAGGAGCTCTCCCGCGCGGGGGCTGTTATCGACGAAATCTCGGGGCGCGTCGGTTTCCTTAACGACGTCGGTGTGGGCTATTTAACGCTTGAGCGGCTTTCACGCACGCTTTCGGGAGGCGAGGCCGAGCGGATTCATCTTGCCTCAAGCCTGGGCTCGCACCTTACGGATACGCTTTATGTTCTTGATGAGCCGAGCGTGGGGCTTCACGAGCGCGATAATGAAATGATGATAAGAATCCTTAAGAGGCTTCGCGATCTCGGCAACACGGTTGTGGTGGTTGAGCACGATAAACAGATAATCAACTCATGCGATGAGATTGTCGATCTCGGGCCTCTTGCCGGCGACACCGGCGGGCGTATAGTTTTTCACGGTTCCATTCCGGCCTTAATGGAAAAATCGCAATCTCTCACGGCAAAATACCTGAGGCGCGAGCTTGAGATAAAAAGGGAAACAAAACTACCCGATGCCAAATCTTCCATAAAGCTGCTCGGCGCGTATGAGCATAACCTTAAAAATATAGACGTCACGTTTCCGCTACATTGCATGTCTGTTATCACGGGTGTTTCAGGTTCGGGTAAAAGCACTTTATTGTTTGACGTCCTCTACAATAATTACCTGCGCCTCAAGGGCCGGCCGGTTTCTGAGGTGGGGAGGCTTAAGCGGCTTGAAGGCGTTGATAATATTGACGATATGGTAGTGGTAGACCAATCTCCTATCGGCCGTACGCCGCGCTCCAATCCCGTTACCTATATTAAGGCATTTGATGAAATTAGAAAGATTTTCGCATCAACTAAAGAGGCGAAGCGGCGTAGCTTTCAGGCGGGGCATTTCTCTTTTAATACTAAGGGAGGCCGTTGCGAGGCTTGCGAGGGGCAAGGGAAACTAAAGGTAGAGATGCATTTTCTTGCCGATATTTATGTCGAGTGCGAGCAATGCGGCGGCACGCGCTACAAAAAAGAGACCCTCGAGGTACAATTTAAGGGGAAAAATATCCACGATGTTCTTGGGATGACGGTCGATGAGGCGGTTAAGCACTTCGAGGGGTATTCTTCGCTTATTGAAAGGTTGAATCTGCTTCAAGAGGTGGGGCTCGGGTATCTAAAACTCGGGCAATCTGCCACAACCCTCTCGAGCGGCGAGGCCCAGAGGATTAAGCTCGCGCTTGAGCTCGCGGAGAGGACAAGACGGAACCTCCTTTATATCTTTGACGAACCGACCGTGGGGCTGCATTATCACGACATCCAGCATCTTATGCGCTCGTTCGATAAACTTATCGAAAGGGGGCACTCAATCCTGATAATCGAGCATAATATGGAAGTGATCAAATGCGCTGATTATGTGATTGATTTGGGGCCCGAAGGCGGAGACGAAGGAGGTAGGCTGCTTTACGCCGGTGATATAAGGGGTCTTTTTGAGGTAAAGAATTCATACACAGGACGATACCTTAGCCGCTATCTCAGGCAAAGGTAGCAGTGCAGAACTTTTTTTATCCCAATTTAATAAATCTGCGGTTTTCTCTATAATATTTTTATGATCTAACTCTCTTAAAAACGGTTACTTATAGAAAAATTAATAAAACTTGCTATATACCGTTTGTAAAAGCCCCCTTTATGAGGTAAACTTGTTTTAGATGTATTTAAAAAGCAACCGGGAGATTCTATAGATGTGAAAAGTCGGAACTCAATGTAGCGAAAAGGAGAAAACTTGGATAATTATGGTTTGCCCGATTCCGGAAAAGGTTTGTTGAAGAAAGTAGCATTTCATTTCGACGCTAATCCTCGAAAGAGGATTTTTTTATGCTCAGATATTCAAGGTTTCTAAAAACTTTTTGGAAGATTCTTCTTAAATCATTGCTGGTTACAGGAGGTATCGTCATGAGAACTTCAAATACTAATGCGGGACTAAGTGGTTTTTTCGGTGTGCTTCAGCATTCAAGAAAAATTCGTTTTGTAACTTTGCTCATTGTATCAGTTTTCTTTGTAGGTTCCGTGAACGCCGGTGTTACCTATGCTGCTGTAGAGCCAACTCAACCGGCCAGCACAACCGCTACCCCAGTAATTAATCTTCAGCAGGCACAGACGAACACCAATACAATAGAAAATACTACCGAAAATCTCGACACTACTAATGGTTTCCTGGCGGACAATGGAGCGAAGCTTTCAAAGGCCGATGATTCAGAGACCAATGAAAGTTCAAAGGCAGCAGTTGTCGATCCTGTGGTTACTCGATATCGAAATGCCATCACAGATGTTTATAACCGCATAGAGGCAACTTACGGCAAGTATATAGCTGCTATCGATCAAAAGATAGTCACCATACAATCGCTCTTGCCTAAACGTGCGGAGAAGAGCGAAGCAGTAAACGCCGCTTTAACCAGCCTCGAGGTATTAATAAGGGACTGCGGGATTAAAGATGCCGATCTTGACAAGGTGCTTAGCGATGCCCGCGCCTTAGTTGCTAAGCCTGTTCCCGGCCAGATGGAAATGCCCAACTTTGATGGTTTTAAGAATTCGCTCCGGATTGTACTCAATACCGCTAAGTTTATAGATACCGTGGCGAACAGCACAACCAATGTGCAAATTTTGAGTGCTTATCTGATGACAGTTCGGGGGCTTCGGCAGTCGCAGGCAAGCATTGAAGATCTAGCGCTGTCCGAGGGCCAGCACTATATCAATTTTTCGCTAAGTGAAATAGCGCATAATAACACCAAACTCCAAGGCATAAGTAACTATGCTGCAAGAGCAAACGCAATAATTGCCCAAGCCAAAGCCGAAATCAACAACTGCCGTAAGGCCATCAACAATGTTTACGATACCATTCAAAATAGCTATGACAAATTCATAGGTTTGATTAACGACAGAATAAACTCAATAGAATCTCTTGAGGCAACGAACGAAGACAGCCGGGCCGGTCTTGAGCAGGCGTTTAACGATCTTAAGACATTAATTCAAGAATGCGGTTATTCCGATCCAAGGCTGGATGCCATCCTTATTGCTGCCCAAAAGCTTCTTGTAGAGACGCCGCCGATTGAAATGCGGAATAGCAACGGTACGCTATTGTGTCTCGACGTATTAAAGAGCCTACGGGATTCGATTACCAATATTCTTAATTGTGCAAAGCTTTTTAAGGACATGGCTGCCAGTGCGGAAAATTTGGTCCTTCTAGAGAATATTCTCAGGGTAGAGCAGGGCTATCGTCAGAATTACAACTTATATCTCGATACTTTCATGAGCGAGAGCACCCGTTATACTAATTATTTAAATACCGTGATCGCCCAGAATAACAACAGGCGCCGGGCGATAGAGACCACATATACCGCTCGGGCAGATGCTGCTATCGAGCAGGTAAAGGTCGAGCTTGTGCGGCTTCAAGCTACTATCGTGAATGTGTATAAAACCATTGAGGTTGCCGGCGGGGTTTACATAGATAAAATCGGCAAGCAAGCGCTCACCGCAATATCTCTTTTCAACGAGGGTCAAGGCAACAGGGACAAACTGGATGAGGCGTTGAGAAATCTTGACGGGTTAATAAGCAGTAGTGGCTATATACCCAATGGTACCATTGCGGCTGCTATTGATGCCGCACGTCTGCTTGTGGCGGCGGAGACACCGGCGGCGCCTCCCGAATTTCACAGTTTTGTAATGCAGCTTCGGGGGTTTCTTGAGAGAGCAGGGGCTATAGTTAACGAGGCAGCCCTCTCAAAGGACACAAACCATGTAAAGAAACTTTTGGCGGATATCCGGAGTATCATTCCGGACCAACGCGAAACAGGTAACTGCGATCTTGTAAGAGGCGCAAGCTACATATCTTACATAACCACTTATGTCAGAAAAACGAAAACAGCATTAGGGCAGGTAAATGATGTCATTGATCTCATCAACAACAAAATCAACAACTACCGCATAGCCATCAACAATGTTTACGATACCATTCAAAATAGCTATGACAAATTCATAGGTTTGATTAACGACAGAATAAATTCAATAGAATCCCTTGAGCTAACGAAACAAAATAGCCGAGCCGCTCTTGAGCAGGCGTTTAACGATCTTAAGACATTAATTCAAGGATGCGGTTATTCCGATCGAAGGCTGGATGTCATCCTTGCCGCCGCCGGTCAGCTTCTTGTAGAAGCGCCACCTCTTGAAGGGCAGGATGGTGCTCCATTGTCTCTTGGGGTACTTCAAAACTTAAGAACCGCACTCGCAAGCGCTCTTAACAGCGCCAGGCTCGTAAAAGAACAAGCTACCAGTGAGCAAAACCTAAGCAACCTTGCTCAGTTTCTTACAGCAGAGCAGGGTCATTCTAAGAATTTTAACCATACCCTCGATGTTTTGCTAAGCGACAGCGGCCGTTATATCCCGTATCTGAACGGTGCGATCGCCATGAATAATGCAAAACGCCGGGTGATAGAGATTACGTATACTGCCCAGGCCCAGGCCATTATCGATCAATTGAGTAAGTAAAACCGAAGAGGTTTAGCGGCGGAATCCTATTGAAATCTGCCGGCTATTAGAAAGTCGACCAACGTCCGGCTATTATTACAAACTTGAGCAAGAGCAAAATAGATAGTGCAATGATTTAACGCCCAATTTCTACGGATGGGCCCTACCAGTTTCTCGCTTACGACATCTAGTCCTCTATGGAATTTCTACGCCATTAAGCAAGCCCAGAATGATTCCAGCCATATTCTCCCAAACCTATTATTAATAAGGTCTTGTGTTAATGCTAAATGCCAACTTATGCCAGTTATTGCTATGAAATTTGACAAAGTGTTATTTATCGGTTAGACTTCCTTTAGATGTGTTTAATGTCCGATTTTGTGATTAAAAAATAACAGGAGGAGTTAAAAGAGGGATGCATACTGTTGCAGCGCACCACAATCACAGCATTACGTGGAAAAGTTTAGAGGCTACGAGAGTAATATTGCTTATCATTATTTCTCTTGTATGCCTCTTTTTTATTTTGACCAAGGCTTTTGCCGGATGCGGCGGCACCTCTGCCGAGGAAGACCCCATCAAGGCAACCCAATCTCCTGTAGTTAAAGTTGAACGCGATTATGAACCAAAACCCGAAACTTATCCATCCCAGCCAAAATATAAGATAGACGATACCACTAGATTTGCGACCAAGAAACCGATCGGCAAGGAAGAAGTTGTTCCGGCCGCAGCGGAAAAAGCGGAAAGGAAGGAACGTGAGAAAAAGTGGTTTTTCTGGTTCTAAAAAATATCTTTTTTTGAAACGAGCAACAAAATTTTGCGTCCGGAAGATAGAATTTTTATGCTCAGTTATTCAAAGTTTTAAAAACATATTGGAAAACCGCTTACAGCTTTGCAAAGGAGGTTGTTATGAAGCGGGCACAGTTTAGGATGAGGAAAGGATTCAATAGAGAGGACGCCTACAACATGCCGCACGAGGCGCAGTTTAGGGCGAAGTTTCATCGCTTGTTCACGCGGCGAATGGGGAGAAGGGCAGTGTCGCCGTACTAGTTCAGTTGTTAGTCGATAGTTGATAGTCATTAGTGAACCGGACGGCACACTATGGAAAAAAGAACCAGAGATGCAAAAAATGGATTTTTTACGAGTTTTTAGCGTAAGTTATTTATTTGCAGTGGGTTAAGTAAAAATATTTTTTTTGATTAAAGTTGCTATGATTTGCAGTAAAGTAGTTCATGGGGTATACTTAAGTCGGTAGGTGGTAATATATAGTTACATTTAAGTAGATTTGCTGTAAAGCTGACATTATTTTTTTGCCCTGATTTTTCAGGGTTTAAAAAGAAGTTTGGAAGTTGTTTAGCAAGGTTATAAAGGGGAATGAGATGAGGGACGCTTCTACAAGAAAGAAAGCTGCGACGAAAATTTGGAAAAGGCGTTTATCCTTTAAGGCGGTAGCTTTAGTTACCGCCTTTTTGTTTTTATTTACCCAGTCACCCGTTGTAACTTTCGCCGAGGGAGAAGGCGGCGGTGCGCCAGGCGGTGGTGGTGCGCCGACCGGAGGGCAGCCCGAGCAAACACAGACACCTGCTGGAGAATATGTCCGTACCGTAGGGCTCGACCAGTATGAACAGGAAAAGCAGGCTCGCGAGGATGCCGAGAAGGCGGGCGAGCCGATGCCGGAAGGCGCGATAGACTGGCTTGTCAAGGGCGAGAGCGAGCGATCAATTAGCGACGCCACACCCGAAATCAGCGCGGCAAGAGATCTCCATGTTATTCAAAGAAATGAAGACGGCAGCTATACGTTTACTAAAGTAGATCGCCTGACGGGTGAGCTTACGGATGAGAAGGCAACAACCGATGAAAATGGAAAAGTTGAGATAGACGGTGTCCAGTGGGAGGTTAAAAAGGATGCTGACGGGAACATTTCAGGATTTACGGCAACGGTTGAAAAAGACGGTGCCACTTCAATTAAAGAGCTCGACAAAAACGGTACCCTTCTTGCGTCAACCATCATAACTGCGGATAATCCCGAGGGTAGCCGAACCGTATATGCGAGCGATAAAGAGGCTTTTGGTTTCCACTCAGTCGAAGAGGCGATTCAGTATGCGAATGCCGGTGACACTGTTGTTGTGACGGAATCCATAGCGACCATAGCCGATCTTTCTTCAGCTGTACAAAATTCCGACAAAACCGATAAAACTCTGAATATAGAACTCATCAATGACAATATGCAGGCTACCTATGTTGCTAATTATGACAGTGCGGGGACGCTTGTTGAGGAATATCGGTATCAATACAACGAAGCAGGCGACACGACCTATGAACGGTGCGACATTAATACAACCGGCTATTGGTATGAGCACACGTATGAATACGACCCTACCGATGGTTATCTTTTAATGGAAAGTTTCATCGACTCTGACGGTACAAGTTATGAACTTACATTTGACGCGCAAGGCCGCGTTGTAACCGAGACGATTAATGGCGATACCAAAACATACGAATACATCGACTCTGACCTTGGGTCAATGCAAGAAGATACCGAGCTTACGGTTGACGTACAGCTCGTTGTATTGACGTTGACTAACGGGGAACTATACACAGCCGAATATGATAACGGCAATCTCGTCGCTACTGTGGATAACGTTACAGGGCGAAGAACGGTTTATGCTGGTTTTACCGGTTTTGGTTTTGCATCGCTTCAGGATGCCTTGGATTATGCTAACGTAGGCGATGTTGTGCTTGTAAATGATAAAACTTATACCAATGCTACTACCGGCAGCATACATCTTACAAGCGCTCACAGCGGTATTACCTTAAGGAGTCTTACGGGCGAAGCTATTATAGATGGAGGCAATGTCCGTTACATGTTTTCTGCTAGTGGGGTACAAAATTTTACCATGGAGGGCTTCACAATCAAGAGGCAGCGAGTTACAGGCGAATATTACTATTCAGTCGGTGACAGTGAGATAGATTTTCGTAATTGTACCTTCGAGGCTAATAATTATGCATCAATGATGAGTACAAGGAGCATACTTTCATTCACTAATTGTAAGATAACATCGAACGTTAACAATAACGCAATGGCTGGATTTTTGTCCAATTATAGTAGCACAGTTACTTTTACCGATTGTGACTTCGATGGCAACAAGTCAACAAAGATTGCGGGTGTAATTCGTAACGACAGCACAAGTACGGTTTTGGCCGTGAATTGTACTTTTACTGGTAATGAAGGAAATACCGCCGGCGTGATGGATAACCAACTCGGCTCCGATGTTACTATTCAGAACTGTACTTTTACGGATAACGCGCCTCAGGATATATACGGCCCAGCCAATATAGTTGACACCACACCGGCGCTGCAAGATGTCTACGATGGTACAAAACTTAAATATAGCGAAGATCCCGAGACCGGGCAGAAAACAATTTATGTCGGCTTTACGAATTCTTATTTTACGGCGATTCAGGCCGCCTTGGATTTCGCCGGCGAAGGCGACATTGTACTTGTCGATGACGGGACCTATACGAAAGCGGGTGGTGGCGAAATACATCTTACATCCGAGCATAACGGTATTACCCTAAAAAGCCTTACGGGTAATGCCATTATAAACGGCGCCAATGCCAATTATATGTTTTCTGCCAGCGGGGTAGAGAATTTTACTATGGAGGGTTTTACGATTAGAGGAACGAGGGGAGCAGACGCATCCGCAGATTACTATTATTTGACAAACAGCGAGGTAAATTTCGTTAATTGCAGGTTTGAAGCAAATGATTATGCAGCGATGTATAATCTGAATAGCAATCTTACTTTTACTGATTGCGTAATGTATTCAAATAATCCAACGAACCTTGCTGGTGGTTTTATGTATAACAATGGCACTGCTACTTTCACTCGTTGCGTTTTTGATTCAAATTCTAGCAGTGGTCCAGGCGGCGCTATATATTCAGCTGGCACTACCTCTCTTATAGATTGTGTGTTCAAGTCAAATTCAGCCGTAGCCGGTGGAGCTATTTACAATGGTGATACCCTTAACGTAGAAAACTGTGTTTTTATTGATAACACCCCTCAGGATTTATATGGCAAAGCAACTTATTCCCGTCCTTACGAACTCGTTAGCGGCCCCGCGTGGGCCAGCTTTAATCCTGATACAATGCAGCTTACATTGGATTTAAGCGATAACTATGACGCCGCCGGCCTGGATTATACAATAAGGATCAAAACTACCGATTACTTGGGGAATGAAATTCTCCTAGACTACGTTATCGATGTTAATAATGTAAACCGTCCACCCGAGGCCACTGTACCGGCCACCGTAACGGGCTCTGAAGGCACCGAGATATCATTCCTTATTACACTGACAGACCCGGACGGCCAGGTGACGGGTATCACCTCTGACCTTATGGGCGCCACCTTGACCGATAACGGTGACGGCACATGGCAATTCT
>JAQTRP010000045.1 GCA_028711765.1 Candidatus Omnitrophota bacterium
GACGGTTCTTAATGATGCGTTGTCCTATACGGTCTCAAGGAAACAGGCGTTGGAAGAACTGAAAATGGCTGAAGATGAGGTCACCAAAGCCAAAGCAGGTGTTCCGGGCGCAGATCTTAAGGCCGCAACGGCAAGGCTTGCCGCCGCCAAGAAGAACATACAGGGAGTTTTTGTCCGGCGCATGGACGCTGATTATGGAGTAGCCTGCGAGGTGCTTAATGAATTCAGGAGTATCAATCCGGGCCAAGCGTTCAGTGCAGTTGATGTTACCGGTATGGACGTGTCTCAAGTTTACAACGATGTCGATGGCGCGCTGGATTTGGCCGAAGTTAAAAAGCTTTTGGGTGAGCCCAAGACCGAGAGCGAACTCAATGAGATTGTTACACTCGCGGGCGTTAACGAGAAGGGCGAGGTATCGGTAATTAGATTGACCCGCAGGCAGGCTTATGAGTTTTATAATCGCCATATGTTCGGCAAATATGCGGATGCTATTAGGACAAATATCGACAAACTGCCCGATACCAATAAATTCAAGGCGGCGGCGAAAGCGTTTTTTGAGAATCTGAAGTATGAAGATATTATGACGAAGCCGCAGGACGAAAGCCGTTCGTTTGCCGGAGACAAAATCGCGGTAAGCTGCAACATGCGGTCTTACGCCCAGTACGGCAATATGAACGGAGATTTGAACCTAGCGCAGCAGATAGGCGATTATGTTTACTATGCCAACTTCGACGCCATGAACCATGGCGCCGAGGCAGCTATTCTAGTAGCTCTTGTTAAGACATTGGGCGTTCCTCTCGAGGGTTTCTTTGCCGATGCCGCTACGCCGGATAAGAAGGCTGAATTCGACGAATTTCTTAAGACTTACTTTGCTCTCCAGCCCGGCAAGGGCAGGTTTGTTACTTATTTTGTTTCCAGGTTTAACTTAAAGACGGGTGAGTTAGAGGTTTTAAATTGCGCCACGAAGGCCGCTTACATTTATGATAAGGACGGGAAGAACCTGCAGCAGCTGCTGTCGCGCAACGCCTTGGCAATCGGCCTAAGCCCGTTTATACCACCCGGCGCAATGAGACCTGCCAAATTTACATTAAATACGGGCGATAAGGTAGTGTTCTTTGGCGACGGGTTCTACGAACAGCGCGGAGGCGCACAGGGCGAGATGTTTGGCGAGAACGGGGCTAAGAAGAGTCTCGTTGAGAATAAGGAGGCTAAGCTTCCGGCTGAGTTTGTCGATTCGGCACTAGATAAACTTGCCGAACACAGAGGCGTGGCTATTCCTTCTGATGACCTTTCAGTGGCGGCGTTTTACGTAACAACCCCTCAGGAAGCTGTTCAGATTGATCGGCTGGTTCAGCAAGCTGCCCAAGCGGTACAACCGTTGACTGTTCCTTCGGTCACAATTCAGTCAATCGTAGGATCGGTTTCGACCTTCTTCTCGAATATGTTTAACGCCACCATCGGCCGCATTGTTGACGGCGTTTTAAATAGCTTAATTCGTCCGCTTCTTGAAGCTCTTGTCGCGCGCGGAATTCTACCGGAGCAAATCGCGGGCGCGCTCGAGACATTCCTTGCTCAGATTCAGAGTCTAATCGCAAAATTTGGAAATACCGCGGGTATTGGGCTTGATATCCTCATCAACGGTTACGTTATGCCCATAGTCGAAGAAATTATCTTCCGCGGTCTACTGCCGGCCCTTGGAATTACGCCGGAGAAAGCCGCCGAGCTTTTTGCGATAGCGCACTACGGCGCTGCGGTACGCGCCGGTTTTATAGGCTCGCTCGCCGAGTTTATAAATAGTCAGATTTTTAAAGAGCATTATGATTTCGCGCTTAAGATGAGTGCTCTCGCTGCTTCCGAGGCCGGGCTCCTTGGTGCCATTATGGCTCACATACAATATAACCTCGGCGCTATGCCGAGCGGCGGTTTACTGCACAGTATTCTCAGCGGTTTGTTCGGTGCGCCTGCGGTTAAGACGGAGATGCCTAATTTGGCAAGAGCCGCGGATATGATTGAGGGGGCGTTAAATAATGCGAGAAAAGCCGGTAAGGTTAGCCCGAGATTTGACGAAATGGTTCACGATACGGCGGAAAAAGCCGCCCAAGCTGATCTTGAAAGGTTTATTAAGAAAGGCGACGCCGCCGCGTTAGGAAATTTTGCGGAGGCGTGCAAGAAGCTTGCTTCCGAATGTAAAGACCTCGCGCCGGCTGCAACCGAAGTCTTGAATAACATTGCCGGCGAAGCCAATAAGGCAGTCTCCAAAATCGAAGCTGCTAAACCGGCCAAAGCCGCGGTACCTGTCGCGAAGCTGGTTCGGCCTGCAGTCAAGAAGCCCGTTGTGCCTAAAGCGCTCGAAAAAGCTGCCGCAAAGCCCGCCGTCGAAGTCAAAGAGGCAACTAAGATTAGACCCACTGTGCCGGCTAAAGGGAAGCAGAGTCCTTATATAGAAGATTGGAAATCAGTCAGAGGGCTGCTCATCGGTTATTTGGCGGAAAAGCGTGACCGCCGGGATAAGATAGAAATCAGGTTCGACGACATGGCGACAGAGCTAGTACGGGCCGTGAGGGTAGCTGAAAATAAAGTCCTTCTTATCTTTCGCTCGGATGCGTTTGCGGCCGCGGAATACAGGGGGCAAGTCGCGGAGTCAATCGGAACAATACTTGATACTGCATTCGAAGAAACACCGCTTGAAGGAGCGGCCGTATCAGAACTTATCTTCGATTCAGAAGAGGAGAGAAATCTTTACAACGCCCTCCAGGCGAAGATGAAAGCCCTTAACGATAAAGAAGCGGAGGAGGCGGATAAGCAATTTGAAGAGGCTTTTGCCGATTTCGTCAGAGCCAACAATTACGTCAGGCCGGGTTTTTACGAGACCCAGCACTTAGGCCTTGTAAATGTAACCTACGATGATGTCCACGCCGTATTTACGCCTCTTGAGCGCGCTCTCCGCATGATGAACATTAGTGATTTTATGAGCGAGCTTATGCGGGCATATCTTGCCGGTGAAGATTTTATTTATACGGTATCGCACGAAGGAATCGAGGAGGTTATCTGCCGTATCCCGCATAAGGACATCCCTTCTTACTTTGATATAACCGAAGGCAAACAGGGTAAGGAGAATTTAGGGAAGAACGAAGTCAGGGCCCGTGCATCTAAAGAGCTTGTCCACAGGCTTCTTGCTCATTATCAATCACGGGCATCGCTTCGTGAAATTCAGCAGTTCGTAAGTTTTCTTAGGGAATTAGATTTGATTGATGAGCACCGCCGCTCAGACGGTGCACTTCTTGCTATTCTTGCACAGTGCCTGTCAAATGAACACTTAAAGGGGAGACTGCCGCTTACGAACGCAGACAACGATAAAATCAGCAAATCAGGTATCCCCGCACTTATAAATCAAATCTTGGTTCTCTTCCGTGAAGGCAAACTCACCGACGAAGAAGGAAAGTTCACCGAAGAAGCAAAACCGATCATCGCAGATATCGGCGCCGTATTGAATGCCATCCGCGGCAAGGATGGGTTTGACACCGATTTTGGCGCGGAGGCGTACGTCGCCGATTGCATCAAACAGACTGTCTCTAACGAAATAAACGCATTCCTTGAAGAACTGGATAATAAGCTTACGGAGCGCCGTAAGGGATTCTTAAGGAGAATCGCGGATTTTGTGAAGAGGGTGGGAAAAGAGAAAGTCGAAGCCTGGACGAATGAGCGCTTGCAGCGAGCGGTGAAAGAACTAAGGAGCGGATTCGCATCGATAGGCCTTAGCTATAAGGATGTCGATAAGATTATTACCGATATCAAGAAGGTCGCGGCGAGAAAAGATCTTGACGCGAAGGCGCGTCAGGCCGCGCTTAATGAAAAGATTCAGGCCGTTAATGAATTCTTCGATAGGATTAATCCTCGCCTTAATGAGAAATACCGCTTGGATCATGCCGGCAAGAGTTACGGCGAAGTCTTTGTCAGACAGGCGATTGAGCAGAGCGCGCTCAACTATATGGATGAAGTTCAGGCGCGGGCCGGCGCGGAGCTTGCGCTTTCGCACGGCAAATGGCGCAAGCTTGAGATGCCCGATGGCGTGCAGATGGAAGTGGAAAATAATTTCAGCCTCGAAGAGCTAAAGGAAGGCGTGAGCCTTACGGTTGGAGGAAAGGAATACCGCGTTAGAGTTGATAAGGATACGCTTCAGTTTATTGTGACCGATGCTGTTAGCGGGGAAGAAATAGAAGCCGCTATGTCTCGGGAGGATGCGCTTGAGGGACGGCTTAGGTACGAACTACCCGATGAAGGCGGTTCAATAATTATCGAGAAAGACGTAAACCGCGTGATAACGACGGGCAAGCTGGTAAACGGCGAGAAGATATTAATTGACGGAAGGAACTATCAGCTTGTCGAAGATATTACAAAAGATGAGACGGGCAAAGTCGTCAAGAGGTCGTCTGCGCTGCACGAATCTTATATCCAGCATCTCCTCTGGGGCGACGAGATTTACGGCAACGGTGTCACAAAGATTGCGGAGGAATATGCTGATTCGATTCTTAATCCGGCCGGGGCTTTTGATGAGGCAGCAGCAAAGGCCAAGCTTGAGGATGCCTTCAGGAAGAGCAAATCCTTTGGATTTATAAAGATGCTTCATGAGGTTGTCAATCCGCCGGAGACATTCGGTAAAGATGTAAGCGAAAGCGAACAGAGGCGCAGGAGGAAAGCGAGTAAGGCAATCCGGAGCCGTCTTGAGGCCATCAGAAACTATAAAGACGCCCTGAAACCCGAGGCTGAGCACGAAAAGAAGGCGGATCAGGTGCGTAAGCTCATTTTGGGCGAGCTTAGACGTGAGCTGGGTCGCAAGCAATTTACGACACAGGAAGCAGCAGCTCTCTCCAATTTCTTCTTCCACCTGATTTCCTATGATAAGGGCAAACTCCTTGAATTCAGGGCGGGCCAAAAGAACCTCCTGCCGACACTTATGCGCGGCAATATCGGTTACCTTGCGACTGCCGCAGGCAAGCTCATCCTTGCCGGTTTCGTGCTTCCTCATATGAGGCTGCTTCTCGGCAAACAGGCGGGAGACCATCAAGCCATGAACGTTCTCCACGAGAATTTGCCTGCGGTTGACCGCGGAATGAATGACGGAACGGATTACGGCCTCAAGCACAAGGTAATAGCGGCGATTTACGGTTTCGAGTCGGTAAACCTTTCTGAGATTTGCGAGGGAAGGGAGTGGAAAAAGCTCGAGGACCTGCTTGAAAGAGACGATGTTGTCTTCCGTATCGATCCCGGACAACAGGGCCACTTGGGCACTCACCTCAGACAGATTCGTAAGGATAGCCCTGCCCTCTATGAATTGATAATCCACAAGTTCAACGCCTATCTTATTGACGAGGCCGACCGCTATTATGTGGCGACCGAACAGTTTATCGTATCCGACCCCAACGGTCAGATGCACAACACAGAGGAGCAGATTAACCGCGCGAAGGCGGTTTTTGAAATATTGCGCGGCATCGAAAAGGATCAAGAAGATCTCGGAAGGCCGTTTATAGTTTCAGAAGAAGATTACATTACTATGGATTTCAAGACGAATCCCAATCCTCTTTGCATCGTCACCGGTAAAGAGACAGGTATTGCCGTTCAGGGAGACGCGACGGAAAGGCTTGTCGAGGAGGTAGAACGGCGGCTCCAAATTCTCAACCTCACTGTTAACAAGAAAGACCGGGGAGACATTAGGACCTATGTCATGACCTATGCGATGAGGAGAGGCAGGCATTATGAGCTTGAGAGGGGTGATATAAGGCCTATGTCGGATGGCGGTGTTACCCAGACAAACTTCTCGTCACGCGAGCAGCGCATAATGCTTTACTGGAAAGGTTGTTATGAAACCGATCGTGAAATAGAAGCCCGGTTGGCCAAGATACGCAGCACCTCTGATTCTGCGGAAAAGGCCCGGCTTGAAAGCGAGATTGCCGAGCTTGAGGCAAACCGTCCGGATTACGGCATGCTTAAAAACTCACTTACCGTGGATCAAGCTATAGGCCCTGAGGTCTTAAAACTGGTTGATGAGGTAAATAGAAACACGGCCGCGTGGGTTGAAGAAAGAAATATTGCGGCCAACAAAGAAGATTGCCTCAAGAGTAAACCGATACGGGTCGCCGTTTTGAAGGATTTCGAGGCGTATACCGGTATGAATGTGTGGAGCTACATCGAGGGCGGCAGACTTTATGTCCGGACTGCCACAGGCGAGGTGAGGGAAGGCAGAGGAATCGAGAAAAGCGAGGATGGCTGGGCTGTTATTAATCTGGATCTTCTTAAGAATAAGGAAAATGAGGGCAGGAGATTCAGGGTGTTCGGCGATCTTTCTGTCCGCTACGAAAAAGGCAATTTTGTATTTCAGCGCGAAGTCATGACGGCATCCTGCACCGCTACCAGAAGTGACCTTGCAGAGCTCTATACCGGCGCGCAGGGCGAAGACCACGACAGTTCGTTTTTTGACGTGAGTAAGGTGGATACCGTTTTCGGTTTCCCGACCGAAGAAGAGCTCGGGCGGTACGCCGGTTTAACTGAGGCGACAGGGACAAAAGGACTCCATGTAATCAGCGCGGATAAGAAAGATGCCCTGCGGGGCGGACGGCGTTTAATCATGAACGCGATCGAGAGGCTGAGGCGCAGTGTTCTTGTAATTTGCAATTCAGACCAGAGGGAGAGCCTTGAAGAAGAATTCGCAAAGAGAGAAGGTCATCATATCTATAAGGTCGGGACTAAGGTAGTGGAACTTAAAGGTGAACTGCGCCGCGCTCAGGATGAAATGGAAATGTATGATCGTAAGCTTTCGCCGGAAGGCACGGTTCAACAGCAGGTTCTTATAAAGCAGCGCCGGCACGAACTTGATGATCTCGAGTCTCGGCTTAGAAAGCTCGTTGAGGAAAAAGGCGAGGATAGCGCCGAAGCAAGGACGCTCAAGCGGCAGATCGAAGCGAATAGAAAGCATCTTGACAGGTTGAACGAACTTATGAAGCTTTCGCCTGATGCCGCCGGCGTGGCCCGCGATAAGGCAAGAGAAGAATATAAAGACATCAAGAAGGAGATGGAAAGTGTGGAGAAAGAAGAGGTCCAAGAAATACTCGCCCTGAAGGAGAGAACAGAAAATGAAACGGATGCCTTGCATGGCAAGCATATTATGTTTGTTATCGACGCCTCAACGCCGGGCGAGCTCGTAAATGCTGTAGCGGCCGTTGCCGCGAAGCTTACCCTGCCTTCGATAGTACTCTCAAGCAATAAGAGAGATACCCTTCAGGGAGCCAATTTCCAGGGTGTTTATAACGAGGTTTGCTTCACGCACGAGCTCTCGCTTAACGAACTTATACAGGGTGCGGGCCGCGTCGGGCGCAAGGAGGGAGACCCTGCGGACGTTTACTTTGTTCTTGAAGAAGAAATGTTCAATAAGAATGCAACAAAAATAAGAGAATGCGCGGCCGAGCTTGATCAGGTGCTTGGCATGCAGTCGGCCGGAAGACTGGAAGAAATGAGGCGTTCCTTCGAGAATAAAGGCATGTCGCATAATGAGTTCGCGCGCAGGGTAGAAATTGACCCATATCGCGAAGCCCGGCAGATCCTTGGTAAGTTTTTAAGGGGCGATGAGCTCACGGCCCGCGAGAAACTGCTTCTTAACGGCGCCTTTATCGGCGCCCAGAAGAACATGGATTCGATAACGCATCGCGGGCGCGAGCAGTTTGCATATGCTAAGGATAAAGACAGCCGCACGCTTCG
Organism: Candidatus Omnitrophota bacterium; assembly: GCA_028711765.1. Classification (GTDB taxonomy): domain Bacteria; phylum Omnitrophota; class Omnitrophia; order Omnitrophales; family JAQTRP01; genus JAQTRP01. The sequence continues at coordinate 7,750 of JAQTRP010000045.1, forward strand.
CAGAATCTTTAGCAAAATAGTAAAGGTCTATCAGATGAGCCGGGAAATCGGCAAAAGGGAGACCAACTCGGCAGTCACAATCGAAGAGATGTCCGCTCTTCAGGATAAGAATCCCGACCCTGAAGAAGTAGAGGATATCTTTTATAACCCCAATAAGGGATGGTATGACGGCCACGAGATTATGGCAAACAGCATCCTTAGACCTCTCTATGAGCAGCTCCATCTTTGCAAGCGCCACGCTTCGAATATGAAAAAGGCGCGCGGGTTCTGGGGCGTTAAGTTTAGGGGTCCGGCGGGCGAGCTTCAGACCTACAGAGTGGAAAGGAGACACAGGAAATGGGCAAGGATGATGGAGAAATTTTGGTACGCCCGCGCCAAACTGATTGAGCAATATATCCGCGAAATCGAGCAGGGTAAACTCAGGGAAGACGCGAACAAAGTAACGCCTGTTTTCTTTGCTCAGGCAGCAGAGGCTCAGGCGCTAGTCGGCAATCGAGACATAGATTACGCCAATCTCCTTAATAGCGATCCTTACCGGGAGGCCGTCAACAACCAGTTGGCCCTTGAGGACTGGTTTATCAGCGATCGCGAAGACCGCAGCGGCCGTGACGACATAGCCCAAAAGGTCGTTAGCGAAGCAACGAGCGTCCACTCAGCCCTTGATGCTACATCTGACGCGAAGGAACGTGCTGAATTTATGGAAAGCCTTGGGCTTGAAGGAGAGGTAGTGTCTGATCTTATGCGTTCAGCCCGCGAAGGGAAGACGGATGAAATAGATTCGATTGCAGCCGGCGTTACCACGGAGCAGGCGAAAAAAGCTCTCGACAAACTTCGTGCTCGCGCTGTGTATCGTCAGGAATTTGACAGGAAATATGTTGAGACGGGAGATAAGAAGATAGACAAAAATATCGCAAGACAAGCCAGGAGGAAGGCGAGGCAAGCCGTAAGGAGAGAAGTTGCAGGTTTAACCAATAAAGCGGTTGAGAATACTATTAAGGATATCGAAGAGTCTCTCGCGCTTGAAAGGTATTTTAATGAAAACGGTTGCATAAACGCCGTCACGGGCAGCCTTAACTCCCGCGGCCGAAAAGTTTTGAGAAGGGCTCATGAGCTTGAAGAGCTTAAGACTAAGGAAGACAGAGCCGCCATTCTGCGCGGCGGACGTATGGGGAGAGCCAAAGAAGTTGCTATGGGCTGGCCGCCTGATGACGAAGAAATAATCGAGAATGGGTTCAACATGGCTCAAGCCGTCAAGTTAGTGCTGAATCTTGAGGCCCGCGGAATTTACGATATTTATGATAATCAGGGGATCGATCGTTTGATTAAGTTATTTGCGGCGCCGTCTTGCCTGCCCGGCACGGATAAAGCCATGTATGCTCTTACTGACGACGATATCAGGATGTGTCTCGCCGCGGAGGATATGAATAGCGCTATTATTGAGAAGTTAATCGAAAGGAACGAGAATAACGCGGCATTCAGAAAGCGCTTCCTTGTCTTCGGGGGCAGGATGACGGAATTTAAGAGACTCCTTGAAAGTCAGAGAGCGAAGTTTGCAAGGGCAAAACGTGCGGAGGAAAGGAATTTCAGCAATCATCTCGAAAAGAGAAAGGCAGTCAACTTCATTGAGCGGGAGAGGGTGAGATGGTATCCACCGCAGTGGCTCAACCGGCTTGCCGACCGCTGGGGCTTTGTGCGCAAAATAATCGATGGGCTCAAGGCTTTTAGCCATAAGTTTCTTTTAGGCAAGGCGAAGGCGGTAAGCTGGATTGTCGAGAGGACCGAGGCCCTTAGGCAAGAATATATCGGCCGGGAAGGGATAACCAAAATATTCAGGCGTCTTACGACCTCCGACATGAGAGAGCTTAAGAGAATAGCTTCTAAGGCGGCAGGCAATATTAAGGGTATACGCAAGCACAGCAAGGAATATAACGATATCTTCAGCTCTGTTTCAGCGGGTTTATATTCACTCATTTATGAAGACCATAGGTTCAAGCCCGGGCAAGATAAGAGAACTCTTGAGAAAGGCTCACTCGGCGGCTGGCGCCGCACCTTCGGTGATACGGTGCGGAGGCTCGGCGCAGAAAGAGTCGCTGAGATGACAATCGCGAAATTCAAGGATGCCGACGGGGCCCGCCAAGGCCGTGAGCAGACATGGGGAGAATACGGCAAGCTCGATGAAGGCCGGAAGAGGGCTTATGACGCCGCTTTAAGGCAAGACATTAAGAGAATCATGACGCGGAACGTTAGGGCATATGCTAAGTACGCGGTTTCTCTTGCGGCGTGTTCTGTTTTTGCCTGGTTTGTCGGCGCAATTGTTCCGTATACAATGTCCGCTATACTTGTTATTCCTTTCATCTATGCCACGGTGAAATTCCTGAGCGAAGCGAATCTGCTAAGGAAAGAAACCGTCGACAAGTTCTCAGAGGCTTGGCAGGTCATGAAGGCGAAGAGTCGTTTCCTAAGGTGGCTTGACAGCCGTCCTGTCCGCTGGGTAAATGAGAATATCCTGCGCCGTATCGAAGGTTTTGTTGAGGGTGTGTTCTTCTTGGGAGCCACAAAAGGCGCGGTGCTTAGAGAATTATCAAGACTAGCCGAGGAGACGGGCGACCCTGAACTTAAAAAGGTCTTATATGAGACAATGGCTGATATTGATAAGCGTACGATTACGGTAATGCCGTTTGCGCCTCAACTTTGGAAAGCGCGCGGCGTTGTGCGTGCCGCCGAAAGAAGGGCAAGGCTTAGCAAAGCCCTGAGGGGTGTTCAGAAGTTTAAACTTGACCCGGCAACGAAGGATAAAGGCAAGGAATGGGCTGAAAAAGCAATAGAACAGATGAAAACAGGAATTAAGAAGCACAATGAGGAGCTGGCGAGGAGAGCACGTTTGGTTAATAAGAAGTCAGGCGCTCTTTATGATGCCGGCAGGAAAGTCAATGAAGAGCTAAGGAAGGCCCTTAAGACTCGTTATCTCACGGAGGAGAAAGCGGCTGATTTTGCAAGCGATGAGGACATCCTGAGAGTTATGAGGGAAGGGCGCGTTACAGTACTTGAGCTTCTTGACGGCAAGAAGCAGGGTCAAAAGGGTGTGCTTGCGCTTATAGATGAGATTATGAAGAGCGATCCTTCTATAACAAGAGAGGACGCAATAAGGTTGATCGATCCGGCTATTTTAGCGGCCCGTGAAGCGATAGCCGTAAGAGAAAGAGAAACGGGTAGACCCGCTACTCTTAGAGAATGGCAGCAGGCACTTAGAGAATATAAAGTTGATAACGACGGCGCCCTTGAGGCGATTTTTGGTGAAGAAGATGTTTACACTCTCATTGAGCAGATTGAAAGGATCGATCCGACGGCGCTCGATAATCTTACGATGGATGACCTGTTAGACTTCATCCGGGGCGAGAGGACAAATCCCGTGATGGAAACTCTCGGCGCCCACTTCCCCGAGAAAGCAGAAGGTAAAGTGCCTGCCGGCGAGAGAACAAAGATGCTTGCGAGCCTCCTTTATGCGGCATTTGGCAAGGGAATCAACGAAGATGCCATCATGCAGCATCCTTTTGTAGGCACTTATGATATAGCGGCCCTTGTCCGTAGCGCTGAGATTGAGATTGCGCGCGGTAATATCGAAGAAGCAATAAGGCTATACGAAGAAGCATTCATTAATATGAGGAACCGCGGCGCCGAAAATACGATAGGCGCAAAGGAAATCCTCGGCATCGTTGCCCTTAAACTTTCAAAGTTATATTACGAAGCCGGTCTGGCTGCCAAAGACGATAAGGAGAGAGAGCGCAGTTTCTATTGGAGCAGCTTCTTGCTGGGCCAGGCACGGAGTCTTAATCATGCAATCGATAGGCTTGGCTATTCCTTCTGGAGGAGCCTATATGATGTTACAACGTCTCTAATGGGCGGCGGAAGTTCTGCTAAGGAAAGGGCTGCAAAAGGGAAGACCATGATGGATGAAATACGCGCGAGGTTCCTGAGTTCTAAAGAGGGTTTCCTTGAGAAATACGCGGCTAATCTCGAAAAATGCATAGAGGAAGAAGAGAGATTTAGAGTTAACTACGAAGCCATGCAAAAAGGTGACGCCGAAGCCAAGCAATATATGTGGGATACATTGAGACGGGGTGCCAACATTTTTGCCGGCGATAAATTTGACGAGAAGGAATTTGAGCTTTGGAAGAAAGAGTTTGAGTTCCAGCATATCGATCTTGATAATCCCGAAACAAAAGAAAAAGAGATGCGTGATTTCTTCGAGGGATTAGGCTTGCCTCTTATGCCTTTTGGTGTGCTTCGAGTCAGCAAGGAGTTGATGGTTAAAATATGCCAGGGACAGAAACTTAATGAAGAATCGGTTGCCGTTACCGCTCAGTTCGCGATGCCGAACGGAAGAACGCTGAAACTCATCGTTGTTAATAAGGACAAGATGGTAGATATCGAAAAAGACCACGGTTTGCTGCCCGGCATTCTATATGCAATTAAAGCCCAGATGGTTCATGAGCTCGGCCACGCTGTTGAGTATGACAGGAACGGGACAAAGATTAGCAGGATGGAGAGGACGGTTCTTCCCGAACTCTTCACATTCTACATCCAGACTTTATTTGGAAAGATGAAGATGTCGGATATCTGGTCCGATCCAAGGCGTCGCGAAAGCTTCCGCGAGTTTTATGAAAATGAACTCAGGATCAAGTACAGGGAAGAAGGAATGTCTCCCGAGAGGATAGAGCTTCAGCTCAAGGAAGATGCCTTGAGTATGGAACAGGCGCTGTTAGCGGTCGTTGAGCTTGAGAAGAAAGGATTAACCGAGAAGCAAATTGTGCATGTCCTTAGAAACGTTTATAACCTTGAAGATCTTTTGACGTTGACAAATTCCGACCTTACAGATTTGCGCGAGGCAATAAGCGTTTCTCTCGGCAAAGAGGAAAAGGCGAAAGCAGACATTGCGGTTGAAACTGCAAGAAGAGCCGATCTCGAGGAAGCCGAGAAAATACGCGGCGAAGTCATTGATAATTATCATAAGAACGATAAGGGCCTTGCCATAAGGAAAGGCGAAGAGCTTGAGGCGCTTTGCGATGATAAGGTGACTGTTTGTAAGGCTAACTACACCGAGGCCGTTCGGACAAACGATAAAGACGGAACCGCAAAATGGGCGGACGAAGCTCTTTTCTGGCAGCATAAGTTACAGGATGCGACTATACTGCTTGCCGCCCTTTATGATGCGAAAGGCGAGTTGGCCAATCGCGACCGTTGTCTTATCGAGGCTTATATACTCCAGACTGTAGAACCACCCGAGGGCGTTAAGGATCCGGAGAAATGGATACAGGTTTCCCGGCAATTAAATGAAGATACAGTAAAGGTCTTCTTTGCCGGTAGGGCGGTGGCGTTAAGGAAAGCGACGATGGAGAATCTCAAGAAGGCCGAGAAGTCGTTTCATATGGGAGCGGTCCTGCAAAGAACGGCGAGACCGGAGTTTGAAAGAACCGCGCAAGAAAAAATCATCGAAGGCGGGCGGCTTATGAGTGGGGTGAAGAGGATGTTCAGGGAAGCTGGTATATTCGATCCAAATGAGGAGGCCAGATTCCTTGAGGGTCTCAAGCCAGAGGAGAAGGCGCGCCTGCAAGGCCTCGTCGACCTTATCAAACGGGGCGCATTTACCGGCAGCGAAGATTGCAATGCCCGCCGCGATTATTTTATCGAAGAGCTCAAGAAGATAGCGCACGTTAAAGACGTCGAGCTTTCGGAAAATGGCAACCTCCTCTCCTGTGCTGCCGGTAATGTTGATAATGAGGTGACCGATGTGATCATAGTCCATGGAGACATTATTCCTATCGACCCGGTCTATCAGAGAGAGCATGGACCGGAACTGCATTATCGCGTTGTGGCTAAGCCGGACGGTACGAAGGAATATCATCTCTACGCCGAAGGGCTGCTGGGTGCCGATGGCACTGTGGGTCTTTCTGCCGTACTTGATTTACTGCGCGAAATCGATCCGGCAAGATCGGCAAGGCTTGCTATTTTTGTTTCCTTTAACGAAGAGACAGTCCAAGATGACGTTGCACGTACTATCACAAGGGATCATCCGTTACTTAGGGGTAGAAAGATTGGAATGGTTGTAGGTTTTGACGCACCGGCCGACCACAACGATAAATCCCTTCCTAAAGGCGCAATCCGCGGCGGATCTTTTGCTAAAGATAAGAAAGCTATCGGTAGAATGAGGCAGGTTAAACGTATTCTGATAAAGTATTATGGTGATAAAACGGGGTTTGTCACAATCGGAGAAGTCGGCAAGGACGCTTACGATCAGGCCACGATGCTTGCCGAGAACTTGGGCGCGGTTAGCTTTAACATCTACGATGGTGTAAGCCGCGAGCATTCGTTTACGGAAAGCCTTAACTTCGGCGATTACCTTAAGTCCGTCGAAGTTTTCAAAGAAATCCTTGGGCTTGATGCGCCTCAGGCTGAGGGGCGGGCGCTGGGAGAGGCCGAGGTTGAGCTGCTTGATAGGCTGAGCCGAGAGCTGCCGGGTATTATGGCCGGCATTCCGCTGTCGCAGCGGGGTAGTTTGGCTAGCGCGTTAAATATTACGTCTGCTTCTCAAGAAATGCTTGCTAAGAAGATTGAGCAAGTCAAGAGCGGAAGCGTAGAGGATTATATTAATTTCATAAAATTGTTTGCCGAAGTTTTAAATGAAGAAGGCAGGGTAATCAAAGGTGTGCTGAGGGATATGATAAAGAAGAGGTTCCCGGGGCTTAGTGAAGAACTTAGAGGATTAATGGCCGAGGCGTTATTCGTAAAGCCTGAGCTTGTCAGGGCGCTGGATCGCATTGTTGTAAAAGTGGGATCTCCGGATCAAATGGAAGAGTGGGTAGGCGATAGGAATGCGCTCGGCGCGTTTGACCGCACAACCGGCGTTGTGTATTTTAATGAGGATATCGCGAAGAGCAAGCGCGCGCTCGATGTCACGGCTCACGAACTCACGCACGCGATTCCTAATGAAGCCATAGACGGACTTTATAGGAGCCAAGATCCCATCGAGCGTACGCTTGCTGTTATGATGGATGAGGCAAGGGCTGTTGAGACAAGCCGTGAGATGGCGCGCGTAAGAGGCGATGAGGAACATGTGAAGTCGTATGACAAGCTGGCCGAGAGGATTCAGACAGGCATCGTGGATCTCGAAGATATGATTAAAAATCCTGCCGCTCCGTTCGATCAGACCGCGTTGATTGAGGAATGTAGCAAGCTGAGGAATATTTTCGACGTCCTCGGCCTGATTATGCACGATACGATTACATGGGATATTCATCTGCCGACCGGTGTTGTGGTCCCGAAGGCGTTTGTGGTCAAAGGCTTCCACGCTCCTGTAATGCATATGAATATTGTTCAGGGCATTGACCTTGGTTCTATCAGGAATGCCGTTAGCGCCCTGAGGGAAAAGGGTGTTGATTTTGATAATATGAACGGTGTGTTCCCGAATGATGTCGAGAGGGAAGTGATCCTGCCGCTTGATAAGGCGATACAGTCCTTGCTTGAGAAGGGTGTTATAGATTTATATCCCGATGAGGTTTCTTATCTCGTGTGGTTAAGCACAATCATCGGCCGTAAGCAGCTGAATCAGATGAACAGCTACACGGGTGCTAATGTCGCGGTTGGCAACGAAGTTCGCATAAATGCGGAAACGGTCGAGAGTTATCTTAAAGGGTTTGAAGAAAAAGCGGAGCAGGCAAAGAGAGCCGCGATCCGAGTGTAATTGAAAAGTGTGCGCGAGTTAACGGGTAAGTTGGAGCCAAAACATTACACCGGCTCACCGGCTAACTCGTTAACCGGCTAACCAAACATACGCCAGGGTATCGGGGGGGGGTGGTCTTTTGAGGGAAAGACACCCACCCCCGGCCCATTTTAGAGGCCGTGGTGCGTTGTCCGTAGT
>JAQTRP010000046.1 GCA_028711765.1 Candidatus Omnitrophota bacterium
GTACCGGTCAAATAAATAGTTCTTACATTCTTCAAGGCGGTTGCTTTCAAAAGTCCTGAATTTAACGGATTTCGCTACGTATACTAAAGGTGCCGCCGCAGGTACAATGACATAATCCACAAAATACCTACCGGCAGGGCTTTTGCGCATCTTCCGCAGTAATGCACCGATCGTCTTATATTCCCAGTATTGCAGCGACTCCCTTCTGTAGATAAGCAAATACAGCAATCCTCCCGGTTTCAACACCCGTGTTAGTTCCCCGACCGATTTCTTTGCATCGGGGGTATGATGTACGACCCCCGAAGATATTACCACGTCAAAGAAATCGTCTTTAAAGGGCAGACAGAGATTGGAAGCGTGCATCCCTTTAAGGCCGTATGGTTCGCGAGTCATTCGCAAAGACGTAAGGCTAATATCCATCGCATAAACATTAAAACCTTTCTTCAGCAAATAATTACTAACGACCCCCGCTCCGCATCCGCAATCTAAAACGTCTTTACGCGTATCCGTATTCTCCAAATACCTGTTTATAAATAAACCCGCCCCTGAATATTTCAAATATTTTTCCTCGATTCTATATTGACCCCAAGCAAAGGGAGTTTCTTGATAGTGCTCTTGTGTTGCGTTTTGCACGGTGTTGTCGCCTCTATCCACAAAAGACGCGAATCCATCGATAAACGGATAGCTCGCAGCACAGTTTGAATTTGTGCACTTATAAACAGACGGGTTTTCCAATAACCTTAAGCCGGCTTTACAATGGGGGCAACACAATGCCTTTATCATTTTGGAATTTTGTACGCTGGTATCCATATCCTGAAATTACAACTAAAGAAATTTATCTCAAATGTTATTCCGTAGGTATTTACCCGCGAATTTATCTATTCTATCTAGCAGAACGTCCTTGTCGTAATCGGCAAAAGGACTGTGCCCCGAATTAGTCAATATGCAAAGTTCTTTGGAACGAGACGATAGCGCATTATAGACAGCCACCGACGACTTTATGGGTATGCTGCGGTCTTTATCCGAGGCAATGACCAAAACCGGTTTAGTTACTGATTTGCCCACTTGCTCATTATCAATCGAGATTGCATAACCAAGATATCCGACATTAAGTTTTCTCGGTGCGTAATCTACCCGTTTCGCTTCCAGTACGGCATTTGGATCTTCATAGTTATTTCTATAATCCGCTTTCATGGTTATATAAATATTCCTATCGCCTACGAGGCTAAATTTGTCAAAAACTTGACCCACGATTGCAAAGGCGGGCCTTAAATACCAGGGTAAGCCATCGCCGCTTTTCCTGGGCGGTGATACTAAAACCGCACAATCTATGCTTTTATTATCCCTCAACGCGACCAGGGCCGCATGCGCGCCTAAACTATGACCTATTATTCCTATTCTTTCGCAACCGTCGTTTTTAAGCTCTGAGATGGCACCGTATGTGTCTGCCATATGACTTCCCCTGGTAAACAAGGTGGGTATCCCATCGCTTTTGCCGTTCCCGCTATAATCAAAGGTCAATACCTTATAACCCCGCTCTGCCAGCTTTGCCGGAAAATTCATGAACTCACGGCTGTCTGTTCTGTACCCATGACAAAATACTACGCCGGGATAATTCCCAAAATAATCCGGACGGAAAATCCTGCCGCGTATTATATTTCCGCCATACCCGCTGAACTCTACCGATATTTCTTTTACCATACAATCTCTTGGGTTTGCCTAAAAAGCAAATAAAGCAAATAAAACACTATTTTTGGAAAGTACTTCGGAGAAAAAATGGCCCTGTCTAAGGCAACGCACCCCCATGTGCAATTACACTTACCCATGCCTAAATATCTTTTTCTAAAATCATTCATCGCCGCAGAACTAAGAACGTCGGCAATTTTATATCCATTATCTCTCAGATTTCCAACACTCACCCAGATCGGTTCACAAGGATAAACATTACCTATATCATCCAATACGACGATCTTTTCTCCGGCATGACATATCGAGCTCATGGTGCCCGCTTCCAACGCCTCAAGCAGAATTTGGTCTTTTACTATCTTAATCGCTCGAAAAAGCAGAGAATGCAAATCGCGCCTGTTCACAATTCTTGCCCCTAATTGAATTTTCTGAGATAGAAGATAGAATTCTTTGTAGCTCAACTGATCGGTAACATTTTTAATGCTGCTTCCGTGCGGAAAAGTAATTTGAAGCCGATCGAAGGCGTATTCTTTGTTAAAGAGAGAAACAAGCGCGGGTATTTCCTCTATGTTGTCGGGCAAGTAAGTCAGATTCATCTTGATTTTTAAACGCGTATTCGACCTCCTAATCTCCGCAAGTCTTTTGTACGTCTTAAAAATCTTTTCATAACTACCGCGGACACCCCTGACTTTGTCATGGGTTTTATCAAGTCCATCTACCGAGAGCTGTATTTCTAAAATTGTGTCTTCCGTTTGGCTCAAAATCTTTTCTACCTGCTCGGCTATAACTTGAGGCAATGAACCATTTGTGGGAATATCCACTATTTGCGGCTTACAATAATCCACAAAAACCTTTACGATGTCACTGACATCATTTCTCAAAAATGGCTCCCCGCCGGATAAGGAAAGCTTCATAATTTGTCCAAAGTTTTTGGCTATGCTCTCAACTTCATCGATTGTAAGCTCGCGCCCGCGTCTTTCTTTATCACCCAGCTGCTCCCTAAAATGGCAGAAATAACAGTTCGAGTTGCATCTTGACGTTACAAAAAAAATAACATCCTGAGGCACCTCGTGCTTACGGAAAACATTCAAGGCATTAACTGAATATCGCAAAGTATCAATAACACTCATTATGGTTTAAGCGAACGCTTTATATCTGATTTCCTTATTTTTCAAAACTTTGGACTGACCAAAATAATTCAAAAGACCCGCTAGCAAGCCGAGGGTAAATCCCAGATAGGAAAAAAGATGGGTTAAGAATACTCCCGGTATAACACACAAAAAAAGCAGCGGCTCCCTTACGCGTTTCAAAGAAGAAACTACCAACAACACAAAGTAAGCGATAGCGATAAAAACTAATGCGAGAAACAAAGTGTGCGGTATCTTAAAGATCAAATATACAACGGGAACGAAAATGGCATAACTTAATAAAATAAACCATATTTGAAAAACACCGCTATAGCATTCGGGAAAAAGCGGGAAATTTTTCCCTATATGAAAACGCGTTAGAAATTTATACACCAAATATTTAACGGGGGCCGGGCGTAAATCGTGCTGTACTTCAAGCTCGCGATAAAGATACATGTCATATCCAAGCCTACGCGCAATATAGCCAAACTCCACATCATCCATAAAATAATCGGCCGTGACATTAAATCCTCCGACCTTCTCAAAAACCTCGCGCCCCATAGCCATATTACAAGAATGAATATTGTGATGATCGGCAGCAATACGCTTGCTGCCTAACTCTCTGTGCGCAAGCAAGCCTTCTGTTAGAAAATTTTCCTGTATGGCGTTAGCCAGTTTATATTTAAAATCCTTCCTGCGATCTCTGCTTGGACCGGAAATTATAAACGACCTGTTTCGGCCCAGTATTTCTACCACTTTTTTTAACCACAAATCAGGCAGACAAACATCGTCATCGATAAAACACAAAACGTCGCTCTTGGCGCTCTTTGCCCCCAGATTTCTTCTTATTCCCGGGTGGTTTTCATCACAAACGATGCGATGAATAGGAAATGAGTATTTTTGTATAGAAACATCGTTTAAAAAGCGCGGCCCCGCTAAAATAACTTCAAAATCCACGCAAGGGCCTGTTTGTCTATTAAGCGACGCCAGGCATATAGGCAATGTCTCTTGCCTCGAGCACGGTATAATAATCGAACACTTCATAGCTTTGCGTGACTATTAGCGCATTTCTTTTCTTATGCTTGCTATCTGATCGCTGAGAAGGCCAAAGAAAAATGTAAACATGGAGATGGTGGCGCAGAAGAACGATCCTGTCGTGGGGTCCCCTATGCTAATGTCCCAAATGAACCATAAGAAAGCAAGAAAAGCTAAAAATACAGAGATTGGCAAGAATATCTTCAGGGGATTGAAAAGCATGCAAATCCTTAATATAAGAATCAATGTCGATAGACCGGTGTGTATCGTTACCTCGCTTTTGCCGCCGGTTTTCTTGACCCTAACGGGAACATAACAAATTTCCTTACCGCTGCTTAACATTGCCAAAGTAACCGTCGTTGTGAATGAAAAACCACTGGAACACAAATGCAAGTACTCCTTCACCGCATTCTTTCTGAATAATCTGAAACCGGAATTCAGGTCCGGTATCTTATAATCAACCAGATAATTCGACAGCCATCTTAAAACGAGTTTGCCCGGAACGCGCCATAATTTTGTGTTGAATATACCGGGCCTTGACCCAACTACCATATCGTAACCACTGCAACGTCTGATTAATTTATCCGCTTCCTTAATATCATGCTGTCCGTCCGAATCCATTGTTAAAATCCATTCATTGGTCGCGTTTTCAATGCCTGATTTTATGCTCGCGCCATAGCCCATATTCTTATTATGAAACAGGGTTTTTGCTCCCATTTTCATAGCGATCTCGCGCGTATTATCCTTAGAGCCGTCATCGATAACTATGACCTCATAGCCACGATTTAGTTCTTTAATACGCTTGAGAACATTTCCAATTGCCCCTTCTGTATTATAGGCCGGTATAACAACTGAAATTTTAAGGTCGCCGTCCTTGCCTAGATTTTGCATTTTTCTCCTCCCAAAAAATTATTTACCCGCGTTACCCACCTAATTTAATCTCTCAAGCCGCCCTCTGAAAATCCTCGACGCAACCAATAACCTTAATGTCTACCGCTTAAACCTTTCTTTTGATTGTCGCAAATGCTTCGCTACCGCGGCGATGATTTTAAGTTCTATAATTCTTTCTCCCTGTTTTTAACAATGCTTTCCAGGTTTCGGACGTGTCTCTCCAGATTTCGGACGTGTCTCTCCAGATTTTCAATGTGATTTTCTTTTTTAAGAAGGAGATATTTGAGGTTTTCGAGAAATATCTTTTCTTCGTTCATGTTACAAACAGGCTTAGGTGAACTAAAGGGCCATTTCAGTTCGGCGTCGCTCGCTATGACAATTATAAATTGAGATTCGGCCGCCTTAGGCGATGCCTCGACTCTACCTCTATACGTAAATTTCCCGTCGGTGCTCACTTCGATCATCTCATCGGAAAAAACGAATAGTTTACCGTCTTTCCCGATAGCGCTGGTGCCCGATGAGTCCGGGAAATGGTTCTGGCCGATCAACAAATAGTTCTTAAAGAACGGCGACAAAAGTTGAGAAAGGTCCCTCTCCGTATACTCCCCCACATGGAACTTGCTTGCCGACCAGCTCTTGCCGCCCTCGATTTTAAAAAACGAACTATTCGGAACGGACGCTAGAAATAACCCGTTTTTCTTAAGTAACCTCTTGACTTCTTTTAAGAACTGCTTGTTCTCCTTGATGTGTTCTATCGTTTCGAAAGCCACAACCAAATCAAACTCGCCATTGTCCTCCGGAACATAAAGGATGTCTCCTCCGTAAAACACTAAATTGCTCCTTTTATACGAGTCCTTGGCAAAGTTTATGGAACCGTTGTTTTTATCCATTGCCGTAACCTGCTTAGCGCCGGATTCTGCCAGCATAAAAGAGCCATAGCCGCATCCGCATGCGGCGTCCAGAACTTTTATACCTTTCGCAAAAAAAGTGGCAAACGCGTAGCGTGCGTAGTGTTCGTGCGCGTCAAGGTCAAAATGCGGATCGCCCGGGATAAACCGCTCTCCGGTAACCGTGAGTTTTACTTTTGCGGGGTCAATTTGTTTTGCCATGTTTCTTTCACTTTCTCGCGATACATTTATCAGATATCCTTTCGCGTCCAATTATTGAATGGCCGTCACAATCCACATTTAAATTGAGGTCGTGCAATTCCAAAACTGTAGGGAACACATCACACAATGTTATTTTCCGCGGACAGGAGGTGCGGCAACCGTCGAAGTGCATCATAAAAACACCTTCGATTCTGTGGTTTCCTGAATGGGGCACAGCGTGTTTGTGGTGCTTCATCGGCTCCTCAAAAATGTTGTCGGTGAAAGATTCATATCCGTCACGGGAGGTGTAGGAATAGTTGTCCACGATAAACAGCATATCGGGCGCGAGAGCCGTGAAATCACCGCTGTAAAGTTCCTCTTTGAGATAAACCTTATCGACCACTTTTTTGCCGGTTTCGGGGTCAATAAGCTGCGTCGCCTTTTTTGTTATTAACTCCTTAATCTTCTTTTCTTCTCTTCCAGCCTTCACTATCCCACCCGCTTCCCGTCCTCTTAGGTTAATGTTTATATTCCCGAAAAAACCGTAGGAGTAGGCTTTCGTCTTTGACCAATCAATATTTTCAAGAAACGAGATTCCTCCCCCCCCGAAGTTTTTGTCCTTGAACTTGAGAAGGCCGATTTGCTCAAACCATTTGTTAAGATATATGTCCTTTTTGAGAGGGCCGAAACCGTGATCCGAAACAATCATAAGCGCGGTGTCTTTAGGATTGGAGAAATAGTAAGAGCCGATCAGCTCATCTACGCGCCGGTAGATATCTTCGATTTTTCGCCTGTATCCGGCGGCCTCCGGCAGAAGATAGGCCGGATTTTCTGGATCGATATATTTCCAGAGGACATGCTGAAGCCTGTCCGTCTCAACAAACACAAAAAATAGAAAATCGAGGTCTTTCTTCGTTTCCATAACGTAGCGGAAAAGCTTAACCCTTTTTGCAAACATATCCTCGACCTGAGTCAAATAATCTTCGCAGGAAGAGCAGCTGCCGTTTACATCTATGGCATAATCACCGATGGACGATTTTATCTCACCGGCGAATCCTTCAGGATATGTATACCTGCAATCATTGCCGGGTGCATCCATTCCCGAAACCATAAAACCGTTAACCTTTTCCGGAGGATAGGTAAGCGGAATATTCACGACGCCCACCTTTTTCCCGCATTCGCTCAAGACCTGCCAAATCGGTTTTCCTCTCCTCGCAGAACCGTTTACAAAATTCAGCGAATAATCGGATCTGTTCAGCCTGCGGAAATCATATATCCCGTGCTTTCCCGGATTTAGGCCCGTATATATCGATGCCCACGCAGAAGGTGTAATGGGGTGAATATTGGACCGCAGATTGCCCCATATCCCCTCCCCTTTAAGGCGTTTAAAGTTTGGAAGAAGGCCTCGTTCGATCATAGGATCGATAACCTTAAACGTCGCCCCGTCTAAACCCAGGATTATGATTCTGCCGACTATATTTCGCATAGTTTAATCGATTCTCTTCGTCTCGGATTTTGCATCTATGAGCCTGGCGCCGCGGTTTAGGTCTGTTAAACCGTAAAACTTCTCCTCGCCAACAATAAAGAATTCTTTTGCTTTGTTCATCTTAAGCACGGTCCTCCAATTTGCCGCGCCGTTTTTTTCCATCAGCCTCACGGTAACAAAATAAGGCCCTGCTTTCAGATTCATCGTCATCTTAAAAGAAACCGCAAACTGTTTCTCCGCTTCTACACCTGAAAAATCAATGCCGTTCCATTCGGTATTCGTGCCTGCCACGGTATATCCATACACATCCGTAATAATTAACCCAACGCGTGGCCGATCTAAATCCGATTTGAGCCTTAAAGAAACGATAAATTCAACGGTCTCTCCTTGGTTTACCTTGCTAACTACTTGCCTGCTACTATTCACTATCTCAATCTTTTCGAGCGAGGCCTCGCCGGTAAAGAAGCTCTCACCGCTTGTTTTGTATGAAACTCCACCGTTCGCAGGACCATTTGGGGGGTCTTTCTGTTTTTCCAATTGCATCTCGTTTAACCTTTTATGATAAAACTCGGTCGCATTCCAAGAGGTGTCGTCAATAACTATTCTCCCGCTTTCTATCAACATGCACCTGCCGGCATTGCGTTTTATTTCGTCCGTATTGTGAGACACCAACAAAATAGTCTTTCCCTTCTCTCTAAACTCCCGGATTTTTTCATAACATTTTTGCTGGAAAAGGGCGTCGCCTACCGCTAAAACCTCATCGACGAGAAGAATATCGGGGTCGATACAGGTCGCTATCGCGAAGGCAAGCCTGAGATACATTCCGTTAGAATAAACCTTAACGGGATGATCTATAAATTCCCCGATATCCGCGAAAGAGATGATTTCATCGAGTTTATCTTCCGTTCCTCTGCGGCTCAGGCCCGAAACACCGGCGCTTAAAAATATATTCTCGCGTCCCGTAAAATCCGGGTTAAAACCGCTGCCGAGCTCAAGTAATGTCGCAAGACGTCCGGAAGCCGTCACGCTCCCCGCGGTAGGCCGTAGTATGCCGGATACGAGCTGAAGTAGGGTGCTCTTCCCGGCCCCGTTAATTCCGATTATTCCTACCGTTTCTCCTTTTCCAATCGAGAGATTTATATCCTTAAGGGCCCAAAAATCTTTGTGATACTTCCTTTTGCCGAAGGATAGAAGCTCCTTAAGCCGGTCAGCGGGGCGGTCAAAAATCTTAAATTTTTTGGAAACGTTCACCAGCTCGATCACGGCGCTCATAAATTCTCCACAAGCTCCGGTTTAACACTGTTGAAAAACCAGGCACTCAAGATAAAAAGACTCATTACAAAAACGATTAGATAAACAACCTGCGACGTAAAATCAAAATAGCCATGTAATACGATCGCACGGTAAGTGCTTATAAACTTTGACATAGGGTTAATATGAATAAGGCCGGCCAAAAACCACCATTTCTTGGGAACTAAAGCCATGCTCTCGGGATAAACTACCGGCGTCATAAAAAACCATGCCGTAAGGAGAAGGCCGATGAGCTGGGAAAGATCTCTTAGTAAAACACTCAAAGCCGAAACAATCCACGCGAGAGAAACGGTAAATAAAAGTTGCAGCAAAATCAAAAACGGCAGCCAGCAAAAAGCCCATGTAATTTTGTATTTAAGAAACGCGATGACCAAGATAAAAAGCGTAAGTTCAATCACGAAGCGTAGCATGGAAGAAACCGTCATGGAGAGGCCGAATATCTCCGAGGGGAAAAGGGTCCGTTTTACTAAGTTGCGGTTGCTTAAAATTACGCTGGAAGAACGGATAAGGCTTTCGGCAAAGGCTGTCCATGCTATAAGTCCGCAGAATAGATTCAGGCCGTAGAAAAGTACGCCTTCCTGCTCCGGAAAACGCACCTTCAGGACCACTGAAAATATAAAGACATACAGAAAAAATACCAGCAGGGGGCTAAGGATTATCCACAAAATACCGAGATAAGTGCCCTTATAACGGCCTAAGATATCCGCTCTTATAAACTGCCATAAGAGGAAACGATGCCCGAAAATGTTTTTAAGTACGGAAAACATAATGTTTTGCCTTCCCGATTAAAAAACTTTGTTCTCGGCTCGCCTTGAAACACTGTTCTGGCTTTCGACCGCACGGGACCATTCATCGATAGAGTCCTTGCGGAAGCGCCAGCTCTTGCCGAGCTTGAAGCACGGGATTTCCCCCACGCGCGCCATCTTATAGACTGTCGCGGGGTGGACCCTAAGGTATTCGCTTACTTCCTTTAAGGTTAATATCTCGCCGTTCATAACTCCCCCTTCTTGGGTTTGTGGAAAAAACAGGATTAGGAATGATTTACAGGCAAAACTACCTTACGTTTATTTATGTTTTTCTGTGTTAGTCTGTGATTTAGTGGGTTTTGGTGATAAGAAACGAATAATGATATAATACTTATATTTACTGCTAAATCAAGCTCTATTTGCGGCTGGAGTAGGGAACGGTTTGAAACCGTTCCCTACTATTAAGGCGAAGGTGGGCAAAAAATCGCTTTAAAAACAACGGGTTTAATGATAATCTTTGTCCCTTAACCATAAAAAATATGGACTACCTAAGCGAACTTGAAAACAGGTCTATTTATATAATACGCGAGGCGTATGCCCGTTTCCGTAACATAGCCCTCCTCTGGTCAATCGGCAAAGACTCAACCTCTCTCCTTTGGCTTGTCCGCAAGGCATTCTTCGGGAAAATACCATTTCCTGTCGTCCACATAGACACAAGCTTCAAGTTCGAGGAGATATATAAGTTCAGGAACAAGTACGCGAAGGAATGGGGCCTGAATCTGTATATCAGCAAAAACGAGGAGGCCCTGAAAAACGGCGCCTGCCCTGAAAAAGGAAAGCTCGATTGCTGCAACGCCTTAAAGACCGAGGCGCTGAAGCAGACCCTGCAAATAGAAGATTTCAAGGCCCTGCTCCTCGCGATCAGGCGCGACGAGCACGGTATAAGGGCGAAGGAAAGGTACTTTTCGCCCCGCAATATCGACTTCAAATGGAACTATCAGGACCAGCCGGCGGAGTTGTGGGATTTGTACAAATCGACGGCGGGCGAGGGCGAGCATTTCAGGATTCATCCCATGCTCCACTGGCGGGAAATCGATATCTGGCGTTATATCAAAAGGGAGAAAATCCCAATTGTGAAACTATATCTCGCGAAAGACGGCAAAAGATTCAGGAGCATCGGCTGCGAAAGCTGCTGCGGGCCGGTGGCCTCAAATGCCAATACGATAGATAAAATCGTGAAGGAACTTGAAGTAAGCAAAGTCGCCGAACGAAGCGGCAGGGCGCAGGACAAGGAAGATCTTTATACAATGCAGAGGCTGCGCAGCCTCGGCTACATGTAATCCCAATAAAAGGTTACCCTTACGTACCTGGAGCTGGTTTCATAAGTACTTGCACACCTTTATGTACCTGGCACCGGACCCGCGAATGCGGTACCAGGTACATAAAGGTACCCCTAAAGGCGTTCGCAGGAACTTATGAAACCAGTTCATGGTACCGTATCCAAGCAGTACCAGGTGCGTAAGGGCTAAAGACTATGCTAAAAGATACTCTCAAAATCGTAATCACAGGACATGTCGATCACGGCAAATCTACCATGATTGGGAGATTGCTCCTCGACACCGGCTCCCTCCCCAAGGAAAGAATCGAGGAAATCGGGAAAGTTTCGAAAGACCTCGGAAAAGAAGCGGAGCTCGCGCATCTTGCCGACCAGCTCAGGGAAGAAAGAGAAAACTCGATGACAATAGACACGACACAGACTTTCTTCAAGAGCCATAAGAAAAACTATGTGATTATCGACGCCCCGGGGCACGTGGAGCTTATCAAAAATATGCTTACCGGGGCGAGCCTTGCCCAAGCGGCGGTGCTCATAGTCGATACGGAGGAAGGCATAAAAGAACAAACCCGCCGGCACGCTTATCTCCTGAGTCTACTGGGGTTAAGCAAAGTGATTGTCGTCCTAAACAAAATGGATATCGTTGGTTACGACAAGGGGATTTTTGAGGCTACCAAAAAGGAGCTCCTGAAATTTCTTGCCGGAATCGGCATAAGGCCCATTAGTGTAATTCCCGCTTCGGCAAAAAGCGGCGCAAATATCTCTAAAAAGTCAGATAAGATGAAATGGTATAAAGGCCCCTGTCTCCTCGAAGCGCTTGATGAGCTCGAGTTAGATAAAAAAACAGTGCGGAAACCGCTGAGGTTTCCCGTACAGGATGTCTACGAAATAGAGGGTGAAAAGATTATCGCCGGCCGCGTCGCCTCGGGAACGATTAAAAAGGGGCAAAAAGTGGTCGTGTTCCCTTCCGGCAACGAAGCAAAAATACGTGCCGTAAAAGTTTTCGGCGCGCGGCGGGATGAGGCGGCTGAGGGTGAAAGTATAGGGCTGACTTTGGAAAAACCCGTCGCGATAGAAAGAGGGGAATTTATCGTCGAGAAGGACTACGCGCCAAAACCGACAAACCGATTTAAAGGAAACGTGTTCTGGATATCGGATGAGCCGCTAAGAATCGGAAAAACTATGACCCTCCGCTGCGCGACTCAAAGGGCGAAATGCGTGATCGAGAAAATCGAAAGCCGTATAAATTCCTCAACCCTTGAGACGATAGAGGAGAACGCCAAAGAACTCAGGCTCAACGAAACCGGTAGCGTCGTATTCAGGACAAAGACACCTGTAGTGGCGGAGAAAATTGATTTCATCGAGGAACTCGGGAGATTTGTCTTGGAAGACGGCGCCAAACTCGAGGGAATGGGGATAGTACTATAACTTCCTTCCGAAGAGGCGGTAAGAGCAAAAGAATAAGAGCCACAGCATCAGCACCCTGGACAGGCTTTCCGCGCTGTATGCCACCTGCGTAAAACCGTGATTCAGGGTGGCAAAGCGCGAAGACAGCAAATCATTATAATCAGCGACTCCGTTGCAGCCGTAGAAAGTAGCCGATAAAGCCCCCGCCAACGTCCCAAACACCAAGGTGATCTTAAACAAGCGCTCCCAAAACTTAAGATGGGAACGGCCGGCTATGGCGGCGAGGCCCCGCTCGAGCTTCGAGCGTAAGCAATACAGCGCGACAAGAGCCAAAATGAGCGAGGCGGTGAGCCCCGCGAAGTAAATTATGCCTATACCGGTCTCGGACCACTTACCCATATGGTTCCTACTCTGATTTCCTCGCCGCTAAAAACTTGCCCGCCACAAAGAAAACAAGAAAGGCCACGACGAATATTTTAAGAAGGCCGAGAAGGCCGTCGATGGACGCGCGAACCTGTCCCGCAGCGCTCCAGACAAGAGTAAGCCAGTTTTTGCCGGCTGATTCGCTGTAGGTCGAGCCGATGGCCGCACCGACTCCGCCCAGGATAAGGGCCGCCTCCGCAAGCATAACAAAAAAAGCTACTATTTCTTTCCTGCCGCAAACCTCGCTGAAAAACGCCTTCATCCCCTTGTGCAAAAGATAGGTTACGCCCACTACAAACGCCGCGCAAATAATAGTAAAAACACAATAAACGCCAAACACTATCCAATTATTCATACCGACCTCCAATAGGGTTGTTGCTGCGCCCCGGAAAAGAGTCAGCCTGGGCCACCGGCTAGAACTGGTTTTATAATTCTTTGTAAGTAGTTGCTGATAAAATGTTGCCTTTACGTACCTGGTACCGGATTAATGGGACCGGTACCAGGTACGTAAAGGCGCTTGCAGATACTTATAAAACCAGTTCTGGTCAGCTATTTTTTATTTTCAAGACTCGGCGAATAACAAGTGTCGCTTGACTTGTCGCTCAAGTCAACGGTGCTTGTATCCTGATTCGAACTCGAAGAGTTGCTTGAGGATTCTTCCTGCTGTGCCTTGCCCAAGTTTTCATCCAAAACTATGCCGGCGTACACGGTACCGGCAACGGCCACAACAACCGCGAACATTATGAGACCAAACACTATCTTTTTCATTTTCCTTCCCTCCTTTTTTAACGAGCACATCACTTACGCCTGCCTGCTCCGCAGAACCGCTTAATACGGGCGGAGGCGGATAGTAGTAAGGTATGAGCCCGGATTCTTATTTCTTAATCCAAAGCACATACAGCGGCTTAATCATACAGGCAATCATAAGCGCTATCAGAATCAGGAAATTGATTTCCAGTAATCGCGGAAATAGTTTCACGATAATGATAGTGGCAAACAAAACCGTCCACTTAATCAACCCTATATCTATAACGCTTAATTTTCTGACCCTCTCGTTCAGCTTCTCAAACATTGTAGACCTCCTTGTTTTATCGTGCACGCAGTGTGTTATTGTTTCGGCTCTTCAACGAGTGCCTCGCCTGACTGCAATTCATACAAGCGCGGCAGAAAGGACTTGAGCCACTCGGGTTTTTCTTCGGCCCGCGGCGCAATCTCCACAAAATGGTTGGTGCCTGGATTCACCTCAAGTTCTATTTCGGTCTTTTCGGAATCTTTAGAGATCGTCAACATTACATTCGCGGAAGGCCTCGATTGCGCACTTTTCATAGCATTAAAATAGTCTTCCTTGTTCGTAAAAACGCCCGTCCAGACAAAGGTATGCGCCGTGCTGTTGTAATAACGGTGATTTATCTTTATATCGGAGGAAGCGGTTTTCAAATTAATCCTTGCCCCATTAAGCTCATCCTGAAGTGGCATGGAAAGCTCAACCATAAACTGTCTCAGCCCTTGGTTGTGCTCGTCGTGCAATCTGCGAAGGTTGCTAAGGTCCTTCCCCAAAAAGGACACAAGAAACGGATAAACCTTGCTCTTCTCATCGATTTGAGCGATGCCCGGCTCCTCAATAAAAATAAACTCACGGTGCGGAAGATGATATACCCTAAGACCGGTCACGTTGTAAGCGGGGAGCCGCTCGCTTTCAAAATGAAGCGGCGCGGTCTTAGAAGAGAATAAATCCTTGAGCGGTATCTCTGTGAGCAGATGAGAACTGAAGTGGGCGCTTGATTGCCCGACGAGGCCGTCTCCTTTATCGCCGTTAGCGCCTACTATAAAATAAACAGCCGGGGTCACTTCCTTCTCCTTGCCGGTATCCTTGGCGTACTCTATCAAATCCTTTATAACCCACAGGTGGTAGCGGCTGCCGAGTTGCGTATCTTTAATTTCCCCCTCGACGGGACCGATGATGAGTTCGCTGAGACCCGGCAGCTCTTTATAAAGAGGATAAATCTCGTTGGCTTCCGGTGAACCGAAAAAGGAGCCGGCCATGGAAAAAAGCCTGAGGCGTATATTAAGGAGCTGTTTATACTCGACGTATTGCATCCAGAAATCAAGGGGTATGGTGCCGTTGGCTTTAGGCCCGGGATAATTCTTTTCAAAGTACTCTATAACTTTGGGGTATCTGCGGGGATATCCGGCTTGATTACCTGAAGCAATCGGGGCGCCGGGAAAAAGTTTCTCCGGCGAGAGAAGATAAAGCCTGAGGCGCTCAAACGACCTGATAAGTTTCTCCGATAATTTCTCCGCAAACCTGCGCGCGGAAAAATTCCTGTCAAAACGCTCCGTATTCTGCGACCTTATGCTGTTCAGCGCAAGGTAATTGCCGGCATCGTCACAAAAGAGCTGAAACTCCGGATCCTTTTCGAGCTCTTTCCACTCATTATCCGAGGCACCGACAAACATCTGCCAATACCATTTAAAGGCCTCGACATACCTAATCACATCAAGGGCGAGAACGGAGCCCTGGCTGTATGAGACAAGATCCAGTTCCTCGAGCGGCGGGGCACTCTGTGATTTGCGGATTTTATTTTCCTTCTCTATCGCGTCGGAGAGTACCGGTACAACGCGCATAAGGGCGATCGGATACTTCCCGGAATAAAGGCCAGCTACATTGGAAAGAGGATATACTTTTTCATCGTAGGCAACGACAAAGGCGGGGATTTTGTATTCGGCAAGCATGTCCATAAGTTTGCCGAACTGCTGGCTGCCGGTGGGGGCGAAAGGCACGTTGAGGCCGGGAATCACGGCAACAAGGGGCATCTCAGCCGTCCTTCGCGGCATTGCCGGAGGCTCTTCAAGGGCCTCATATTTTTTATAGGCCTCGTCGATGGCCTTCTCGCGCGAAGGACCAATCGTGCCGCATCC
>JAQTRP010000128.1 GCA_028711765.1 Candidatus Omnitrophota bacterium
AGATGAAAAAGTAGGACAAGGGCGATCAGACCCGTTAAGACCTGAACGGCGCGGGTGCCTTGGAAAAGGCGGAACATACCATAAAGAAGCAGCCAGATAATCGCAATCTCAATAAACGGCCGCCAAGAGTGGAATAGACCTTCCATTTATCTCCTCGATATCAGGAAAAATACCAGCGAAACTACAGCGCTTATAATTAAACAGGTTGCAAGCGGAAAATAAAACGTAAAACTGCCCCTCTTGATAAGAATATCTCCCGGAAACCTCCCTACACCGGGAATCTTCCCGGTAAGCATAACGATAGCTCCGGCTAAAATAAGCAACCCGCCGCTTATAATTAAAATTTTTCCAAAAGAAGAAAACCCCATCTCACCAAAAATTTGCCTGCGAGCCGCCGGGTTTTTTGCCTAAATGTTCGTAAGCAAGCGGCGTCAATACCCGCCCCTGCGACGTGCGTTTAAGAAAACCTTTCTGGATGAGATAAGGCTCGTAAATTTCCTCGAGTGTATCTTCCTCTTCGCCTATCGCCACAGAAAGGGTACCTATACCGACGGGGCCGCCGTTAAACTCGCGCATGATGGTGCTCAAAATACGCTTGTCCATCTGGTCGAAGCCTTCCTCGTCCACTTCAAGCATTCGCAGGGCTTCATGGGCAATCTCGCGCGTTACTTTCCCGTCAGCTTTTACTTCGGCAAAATCGCGCACGCGCTTTAGGAGTCTGTTGGCCACGCGGGGAGTGCCGCGCGCGCGGCGGGCAATCTCGGATGCGCCTTCCGCGGCGATATCGACATTAAGGATGCGGGCCGACCTTGTGACAATTTTACAAAGTTCGTCAGGAACATAATAGCCAATACGCTCGGCAATCCCAAACCTCGACCTTAGAGGTGAAGTCAAAAGCCCGCTGCGGGTCGTGGCGCCAATGAGAGTAAAACGGGGAAGATTTATCCTGACAGATCGCGCGTTCGGCCCCTTGTCAATCATGATATCGAGCCTAAAGTCCTCCATCGCGGGATAGAGATATTCCTCGACGATATGGCTTAAGCGGTGGATCTCGTCGATAAACAGGACATCCCCTTCCTCGAGATTGGTTAATAGCCCCGCAAGATCGCCCGGCCGCTCAAGAACGGGACCCGAGGAACAACGGATGTCGGCTTTCATTTCGCGGGCAATGATATGGGCAAGCGAGGTCTTGCCGAGTCCGGGAGGACCGAAAAATAGTATGTGATCAAGCGGTTCGCCGCGGCGGCGCGCCGCCTCCATAAAAATGTTGAGGCTCGTCTTAAGCTTTTCCTGCCCTATAAAATCATCAATCCGCTGGGGCCGTAGCGAGGATTCAAGCTCAAGATCCCCATCCTTAAGTATTCCTGAAATGAGTCTTTCTTCCATAATCCAACTGTAGGGAACAGGCATGCCTGTTCCCTACTGGTTAATAGATTTTTTATATGAACTTAAGTGATTCTTTAATCAATTCTTCGACGTCGGAAACAGGCTTCACAGCTTCAGATAAAACCTTTTTGACGGCTTCCTGAGCGCTCTGGCGCTTATAGCCAAGCGAAACTAACGCAGATACGGAATCTGCGAAAAACGCATCCCGCCCTTTGCCTCCCCTTAGGGGAATCCTTTTCTCTTCCAAGACAACTTTTTCTTTCAGTTCAACAATCATGCGCTCCGCGGTCTTCCTGCCGATTCCGGAAATAGCGGTGAGGACCTCAATATCCTCACCGATCAGCGCGCGCTTAAGATCGTCGAGGCCGATCCCCGAAAGAACCGTAAGCGCGGTCTTGGGACCGATTCCCGAGACAGAAAGCATGAGGCGGAAGAGGTCCCGCTCTTCACGGGTGAGAAAACCGTAAAGCTGCCACTCGTCCTCTTTTATCTGGAGGTGAGCCAGGATTTGGATATCGGATTCAACATCAGGAAGGATATGAAAACTTGAAAGGGGAATATTAACCGCATAACCGACGCCATGCACATCCACTACGATGCGCGTCGGCGACTTTTCTATGAGTTTTCCTGAAAGGTAATCAAACATATACCGGCGATTTGGCGTTTGAATGACAAAGGCAAAGCGCGAGTGCGTCGGCGGCATCAGGAGGCGGTAATTCTTTAAGCCCGAGAAGCATTTTTACCGTCTTCTGGACCTGCTCCTTTCCGGCGCGCCCGTTCCCGCATACCGATAGTTTCACGCTTGCGGGAGGGTACTCCACGACACGGATATTGAAATTGGTCGCCGCGAGAATCGCGACCGCGCGGGCTTCTCCGATTTTGACGGCCGAGCGGAAATTCTTACCAAAGAATATATTCTCAAGCGCGACCACATCCGGCTTGTAAATCTTGAGGATCTCATTGAGTGAATCGAAAATCTCTTTGAGGCGTTTTGAAAGATCGCATTTCGCGTGAACCGTTATAACCTCATAGTGAATTGTCCGTATATCGCGCCCGGCCTTATCAATGACCCCGATCCCCGTGCGATACGTACCCGGATCAACTCCTATGATTCGCATGGGCTACTCTTTCGCGAGATCTTCAAGGATGCGCTTCTTCTCCTTGTGCAGCTCCTTGATCTTCTTGACCCCCGCTTTAACCTTCCGAACCTTGCGGTCTATTTCCTCCATCACGGGCTGCGGCTCAAAAGCCACCTCACCCTTAGGGATAAAACTCTGATCCTGTATAGCGGCAATCAGATCCTCGATCTCCTTCTCGCGTTTTTTTAAGGCATCGACAATCGGCCCGCCCTTTTTCTCGCCGTTAAGGGTAGTGAGCATCTCGCGGAGCTCCGCCTGCCAACGCCTGACCATTGCCATTACAACTTCTTTATCCATATCCGATCACTCCCCTCCCAATTCTTTCACAAGCTCTTCCGGAACGTCAACGTTGGTGTAAACGTTCTGGACATCGTCATGATCTTCGAGCGCCTCCATCAAAGACAGCGCCTGTTTTACCGTCTCAGGCGGCGCCTGCATCAGTGTTTTAGGCAGCATCGTAATCTCAGCGGATTCGCAGACCACTTTATTCTCTTTAAGCGCAACTCTTACTTTCTCGAAATCCTGCGGGAGGCATGTTACCTCATGCGTTTCGCCCTCGCGTGTAAGATCCTCGGCGCCGGCGCTCAAAACAATTTCCAT
This sequence comes from Candidatus Omnitrophota bacterium, assembly GCA_028711765.1. GTDB lineage: Bacteria > Omnitrophota > Omnitrophia > Omnitrophales > JAQTRP01 > JAQTRP01. Next base: position 3,126 of record JAQTRP010000128.1, read on the forward strand.
AAGTTTATCTTCCTCGATCGACTTCGCGTTTATAACAAAAAGGCCTTTCTTCTCGAAAAGCCACGCGACCGAACCCGCGCCGGCCATATTGCCGCCCCTTTTTGAGAATATACTCCTTATCTCGGAGGCTGTCCTATTTTTATTATCCGTCAGACACTCGAGAAAAATAGCGACACCGCCCGGACCGTAACCCTCATACTGAACGGATTCATAACTTACGCCCGGGAGCTCGCCTGTGCCTTTCTTGATTGCCCGCTCTATGTTGTCCGAAGGCATACTCGCGTCTTTGGCTGCCTGAATCACGAGCCTGAGGTGCGGATTTGTATCGGGGTTTCCTCCGCCGTCGCGGGCCGCGACAGTTAATTCCTTTACCAGCTTGCTGAAAAGCTTTCCCCTCTGCGAATCTATCGCCGCCTTCTTATACTTTATACTTGCCCACTTCGAATGACCTGACATTACCTACCTCCATAAATTATATTTACGAATTCAAGACCGCTTCACTCATTTTAACAACATCGCGCATTTCTTCGACATCATGTAGTCTTACTATATTCGCGCC
>JAQTRP010000129.1 GCA_028711765.1 Candidatus Omnitrophota bacterium
CCGCCTTATCGTAATTGGCGGTTCCCTTGAGTTCGCCGACTACAACCTTGATGCCACTATCTTTAAGGTTCAGACCTTGGCCGCGGCCCTGAATACCGTAACCTATAATGGCGATTGTCTTGTTATTCAACAAACTGAGGTCTGCGTCCTTTTCGTAATAAATCTTAGCCATAGTTCCATCCTTTCTTAATGTGAGTAGTGAATAGCAAGTAGAGAGAAAAACTAAAAGTTTAAAGCGTAAAGCGCAAAATCACAGTTTAGAACTCAAAACTAGAACATATGATTTTGTATTCTAGATCGTATGCTTTGGTTTTGAATTTTAAATTTCAATTTTGCGGTTTGCGCTCTAATTTTTGATCTTATCTCTACTTGCTTTTCTTGCTTCCCGCCTTAACGGCTTCCGAGCCGCGCGCCATCGAAATCAGGCCCGTGCGCACGACTTCCTTGACGCCGAAGGGGCGGAGAAGCTCAAGCATCGCGTCAACCTTACTCTCTGTCCCCGTAACCTCGATAGTCAGGCTTTTCGGACACACATCGACAATCTTAGCGCGGAATGTGTTCACGATTTGAATGACATCCGGCCGCGTGGAGGAAGTCGCGTTCACCTTGGCAAGAACAAGCTCCCGGTCGATGGTCTCCTCTTCCGTAAGGTCGTTCACCTTGATGACGTCAACGACCTTATTCAGCTGTTTCATGATTTGCTCGAGTATCTTGTCATCGCCGGTAACAACTATCGTCATACGGGAGACCGACGGATCTTCCGTCTCGCCCACGGCGAGGCTGTCGATATTGAACCCGCGCGCTGAAAAAAGACTCGATACCCGCGCCAAAACACCAAAGTGATTCTCAACCATCGCGCAAATAATGTGTTTCATAGTATTTTCCTCGTTTCGTAAACTATTTATTTTTTAAAGCTTTTGACTTTGCCTTTACGAGATACGAACGACGAGCGACGAATCACGGCCTTTAAGCCATTCCCCCGATCATCTGGTGTATCGCCTTGCCGGCAGGCACCATCGGGAACACATTTTCCTCCCGGTCGATCTGGAAATCAATCAGCACAGGCCCCTTGTGCGCGATCGCGCGCTTAAGCGCGGGGGTAACCTCGGCCTTCTTTTTTACAAGAATACCCATTGCGCCGTAGGCCTCGGCAATCTTCACAAAATCGGGGTTCGAATTGCGCAACTCCGTGTGGGAATAGCGCTTTCCGTAGAAAAGCTCCTGCCACTGCCTCACCATGCCGAGATAGCCGTTGTCCAAAATAGCTATCTTAACCGGCACATTGTATTTCACGGCCGTGGCAAGCTCCTGAATATTCATCTGGATAGAGCCGTCCCCCGCGATATCGAAAACAACGTCATCAGGACGCCCCACCTGCGCGCCTATCGCGGCGGGAAAACCGAAACCCATTGTGCCGAGGCCGCCGCTTGAGATAAACTGCCGCGGCTCGGAAAACTTAAACCACTGGGCAGCCCACATCTGATTCTGGCCCACCTCGGTGGCGATAACCGCTTTCCCGCCGGTCAGGCGGTGGATTTCCTCGATTATAAACTGCGGCTTGAGGCCGTTTTCTTTATAAACCAACGGGTGTTTTTTCTTCCATTCTTTAATCTGGCCGACCCATTTCGCGATATCGGGCTTCTTCACGACCTTCAGCAACCCCCCAAGAACATATTTCGCGTCGCCTACGATGGGGATGTCCACATCGACGCTTTTCGAAATCGACGCCGGATCGATATCGATATGAATAATTTTGGCGTGAGGCGCGAACTCGTCGATCTTTCCCGTCACGCGGTCGTCAAAGCGGGCGCCGATGGAAATAAGCAGATCCGAATGCTGAACGGCGTAATTCGCGTACGCCGTACCATGCATGCCGAGCATGCCGAGCGAAAGAGGATCATCCTCGGGAAACGAACCTAGCGCGTTCAGGGTTGTCGTAACCGGAATGCTTGTCTTATTGGCAAGCTCCCTAAGCTCACAACTCGCGTTAGAAAGAATGACGCCGCCGCCCACATATAGAACGGGGCGCGTTGAGGCCATAATAGCCTCGGCCGCGCGTTCAATCTGTTTGTGATGCCCTTCGAGCGTGGGCTTATAGCCGCGGATTTCGACTGTTTTTGGATATTCAAACTCCGCCTCAGCTAACGTCACATCGGTAGGGAGATCGATCAAGACAGGCCCCGGCCTTCCTGTCGAGGCAATCCAAAACGCCTCCTTAATAGTCCGCGCTAAATCTCTCACATCCTTTACAAGGAAGTTATGTTTGGTAATCGGACGGGTGATCCCGACAATGTCGGCCTCCTGAAACGCGTCGTTGCCGATCATAAAAGTCTTTACCTGCCCCGTTATCGCCACAAGAGGGATCGAATCCATATAGGCGTTCGCTATCCCCGTCACAAGATTTGTGGCACCGGGGCCCGAGGTTGCGATGCACACCCCGACCTTGCCGGTCGCGCGCGCGTAACCGTCGGCCATGTGCGCGGCGCCCTGCTCGTGCCGTACAAGCATGAAGTTCACCTTAGAACGGAAAAGCTCGTCAAAGAGCGGAAGCACGGCTCCGCCCGGGAGACCGAAAATTACCTCTACGTTCTCCTTCTTCAGGCTCTCGACTAAAATTTTAGCACCGGTAAATTTCATATGAGTATAGCTCCGGTATTTGCCGACGTCACAAGCCGGCTATAGCGCGCGAGATAACCTTTTTTGACCTTAGGCTTAAACGGCTGGAGTTCGCCTCTGCGCTTCTCAAGCTCCGCTTTCGAAACCTTGAGATTCAAGTGCCGTTTCGGAATATTAATCTCGATCTTGTCTCCGTCCTTAACTAAGGCGATAGCACCGCCTTCCGCCGCCTCCGGAGAAACGTGTCCGATGCAGGGCCCGCGTGTCCCGCCCGAGAAACGGCCGTCCGTAATCAACGCCACCGAATGGGCAAGGCCCTGGCCTGTAATTGCCGCCGTGGGCGAAAGCATCTCTCTCATCCCAGGGCCGCCCTTCGGGCCTTCGTAGCGGATAACTACGATATCGCCCTTTTTGATTTTCCTTTCCGATATGGCCGTCATAGCGGCCTCTTCCGAATCAAAACATTTTGCGACGCCGGTAAAGTGCATCATATTTTCAGACACAGCCGTCTGCTTGATAACGCTTCCCTGAGGCGCGAGGCTCCCTCTTAAGACCGCGATGCCGCCCTGCTTCCTGTAAGGTTTGTTGAGCGGGCGTATCACGTCGTCGTTGTAAATCTCAGCGGCCTCGGCAATCACCTTTATGCGTTTGCCCGAAACCGTGGGATTGTCGCGCAAAAATTTCTTCAGCCGGTTAAGAACCGCAGGGATGCCGCCGGCATAATCGAGGTCCTCCATATAATAATTCCCCGCCGGCTCAAGGCTCGCGATGTTGGGCGTCTTTCTCGATATCTTGTCAAATAAACTGATGTCGAGGCTGATTCCCGCCTCATGCGCGATCGCCGGCAGGTGGAGCGCCGTATTGGTCGAACCACCGAGCGCCATATCGACCACGATGGCGTTATAAAAGGCGTCCTTCGTCATAATCTTGCGTGGCGTGATATTCTTGCGGACAAGTTCTACCACGCGCTCGCCGCTTGCCTCCGCGATGTGGCGTTTCTTTGCCGAGACAGCAAGCGCGGTAGCGCAACC
>JAQTRP010000130.1 GCA_028711765.1 Candidatus Omnitrophota bacterium
CGCGAAAGAAAACTGGGCCTATCACTTCTCCGTGAGCGCGCTCAAGGTGTTTGGGGTGACTTTCGGGGCTACGAGCACTCTTCCTTCGTTTAAGGAAAAGACTTCTGCCGAGGCGGCCTCGGAGGCAACTAAATATCCATACCTCGAAAGAGATAAAAATACCGGTGTTCCCGTAAAGCCCGCTCGCGTGAGGCTCGAGCTCGGTATAGAGCCTAAGGAAGAACTCGGCCGCGCAATAGATACTTTGGCGGGGCAAGGCAATCTTTACGGTTCCAAGTTTGATATTGAAGTCAAGCAGACCCCCGATGTGAAATCAACCGTTTACGATCCTTATAGCCCCCTTAGCCTTAAAGACAATATTCGTATTGCAGGTGACGAGGGCGATTCAAGATTATTCGGCGTCGATAGGATGTCTCCTGAAAAGCTCAGGCTGAGAATCGAGGCCGCGAAGAGACTTATCTTAAGAAGAGCCCGCCTTATGCGCGCGGCATACGAATATTACCGTGAGGGCCGCAATATTTTTCATGATGCCAAACTTAGACTTGATCTTGCGATTCAGCTTTACGGAGACGACGGTACCAAGATCGACAGCGCTGAAGATGCCGTTTTTAAAGCCGGGGAGGAACTTAAAAAAGCAAAAGTCAATTTCGAAAATGCCCGCGGCCTTTTCCTTGGGTCCCTTAGGATAGATAAAGGAGTTTTGGTGAACTATCTTACCGCCGACGAGAAAGCGAAACTTTTGGAGCTTACAGGTCTTGACAATGCCGCTATCCTCGACATCCAAAACACGCTTGCCAGAGGGGAAAAGATAGAAGGCGGTGATTACGGCCGCGTTGAGTCCAAGCTTGAAGAAGCGGTTGTGGCTGCTGTGCCCGAAGAAAGAACCAGATTTTTGGCAAAAGTGAACGGTGTGAGCCTCGAGGAACTTCTTAAGTTTTTCGGCGGCAAATCAGACGCCCGGTTCAGGAAAGATCTTGCCGATAGCGCTGCTCCCGAGGCGCTTTTAGCCTTAGTGGATGCGGGACTTATCGACGCCAATGCCGTGAGGGCGCGGTCGGGCGAAATTGTCAGTATAGGCAAAGCCGCCGATATTGTCGCTCTAAAAAGGGCAGGGCTTATTGATGTGAATGTGTTGGACAATGGTTCAAAAGCGATCCTCGCCCGGATTGAGAATGATGCGAAGGAAGGCCGCCTTGTTGTTACCAAGGATTACGGCAAGGCCACCGAGCAGCAATTAGCCGCGCTTAAAGAATCGCGCGAGCGGTCAAAATATATCAAAGAAGGACATCTTGCCCGGCTGTTTCAGGAAATGCTTGATAGGAAGAAGGCCCTTGATAGCGCGAGCGGTAACCTTGAGATTATCAAGACGCTGAATGAATACGAAGGTGCGGTAGACGAACTTGCCGCCTTTTTGGCGGCCCGCGGTATTCTTTACGCCGATCTTAATGCCCTTGTTTCTGCGGTAGCAACAGAACAAAAGTTGCCGAGTGTCGTAAAGCCTGGAAGCACAGTTATCGCGGAGAAAGAGGCCGTAGCCGTTCGTTCGGATACCGAAGAGCAGCAGTACGGAAAAGTGAAATCGGATCTTGAGAACTACATCTATCGTTACTTAATGAAGGGCGAGGCAAACTTTGAGGGATTCACTAATTATTTCAGCGGGAAGGCCTGCTGGATAAGCTCTAATGTCGCGGAGCTTTTTGTAAGGGCTCACGAAAAAGGAATACGTGAGCGCGCGATTAGTTTCTTCAATTGCATAGCGGAGAGCGCGGGAAATGAGACCGACAAGAGAGTTATAAAATCCGTAAGCGAAGAGATAGAAAAAGACGAAGAGCGGGTATGGCGTGTGTTGAGATATGACCTCGCCGGTAAATCTTACGAGACGCCCGAAGGGCTTAAGGGGTTACTGAAGGATTTAAGGCCCAACGGTGTAAGCGAAAACGAATGGGCGGATACCTGCACCAGGCTTGGGCTCAGCAACCCCAATCCTGCAATGTGGCGTCTTCTGAGGGTGCAAATTGGCGATGAGGAGCTTAAGCGCGCGGCGCTTAATGAAGCCATAAGGAGGTTCTGCGGTGAATTCGCGAAGGATGTCGTTAAATTTGCAAATAGTTTTAAGGTCTCAGGTCCCTTCGGCGTAGGAAATGAACTGGCAGAAGACGCAAAGGCGACCCTTGAGCAGACCGGAGCGATAAAGATAAACGAGGATACATTCGGCGTATCCAAGGCCCATGAACTTCTCACATCTATATTCGCAGACATTGTTAAAGACTATAAATTGAAGAATTTCCCAATGGAGGAGAAAGTTGCCGGAGGTAAAGCCCAAGCCAAGCCTCAGCAGACGGTTGCAAAGAAAGAAAAAGCGCCGAAGGCGGAATACCAGGACCTCGATACGCGCAGGATTTTCGAGCTTGCGGTAAAGGGAGGCAGATTAGATGTTCCCGAGAGAGATATAAGGCGGGCGGTACTCAGGGGAATAATAGAGACGGCCCAGGACAAACCCAAAATAGACCTTGTCGCGGTGATTGGTTTCGGACCCTCGGGCGTAAGGGCGGGAGGCGGCGTTGAGATTTCCCAGATATGGCTCCTCAACCCCACTGGCGATGTGCGTAAACACATAGTTAAACAATATCCGGAATTTGCGAAAATATTCCTCTCGAAAGAAGTACAGAGGTTTATCCACGAAATCTATTCCATACAAACCGAGATGACGGCGTCGCTCGAGGAACTTGAGTTTTTGAACAAAACAATTGCAAACCTTGAAGGCGCCGTAGCGGCATCGAAAAAGCGGTCTGATTATTTTATCGAGACGGACGGGCAGAGGTTAAATACGCTTTATGCGAGAAAGCAGGAGATACAAAACCGAATAGAGAATATCGAGAAACAGATTAAGCTGCTTATTTATGCGGATCCGAATGAGTCGGTCAGTTTCTCGAAGGATGTGAAAGCTTGGCGGTTATTTAATGTCACCCGCGAGGATGTTTCCAAGATGGATCCGGCCTCGCGGGATGAAGCGGTCCGGATGGCGAAGGAGCTCGCAAGGCAGTGTTCGTTCGAGGGTCGTAAAGACGGCGAGAAACTTCTTGCTAAATACGGCGGCGTAATCTATGGCGAGGGTTCGCTCGAAATATTGGAGGCGAAGAAACGCGCCGATATGGCCGCCTTGGATCTGGCTTTCCATAGAGCGCAGGATAAGCTCCACATAAGGATGTCCGCCGCTCTTGTGGCTCCCCAACCTTCTTTTAACGTAGAAATCTTTAAGTACCCCGATGTCGATCCGGGCGCGGCGCTCCCGCCGGCTCTGCAGGCTCTTCGGGAATTAGATAGTGTAATGCGCGAAACGAGGTTCGCTTTAGTCCAGAACGGCAGAGACATTCTGCACGAGATCAGGAATCTCGAGAACCTTAATAGGATACTTAATGGTGCCGAGGATACCCCCGGCGCTCTTGAGGTTTACGATAAAGTATCGGCCCGCTACGAGAACGGGCTCGAGGATTACGGTTCGGTAAGGAGGGCGCGCGAGAAAGTGCTGCAACT